>NZ_JBHUOX010000012.1:0-200431 GCF_042686245.1 Pontibacter toksunensis
AGACGAGCAGGGTGCCGTCGGTGCCGAAAACCAGCGAGCCCACGCCATGGCTCTCGTGCAGCACCGGAATGCCGGTAGACCTGGTGGCCCCGAGCAGGATTTTGCGGCTGGCGGTGTTGATGCTGTACCCGGAAGCCGTCCTGGAGGCCGTGTAGCGGGTGAGCCTCCCAATGGTGGCGCTGAAGTACTCGTTCGTCGTGGCGCTGTAGCCGGAGGTGCCATGGTGCATCAGGTGGTGCCTGTCCACGGTGTAGAGCAGGTAGAAGTGGCCGTTGGTCTCGAACTGCGGATGCAGGGCAAAGCCGAGCAGGCCGAAGTCCCGCCAGCCTCCCACCTCTTCGCTGATGTCGATGAAGAGCTTTTTCTGGCCATTCTCCACCACCCACACTCTTCCGCGCCTTTCCCACACAAACATCTGGCTGCCCGTACTGTTAAACGCCAGCCCTACCGCCTCATCCCATTGTGTAGAAACTGTAACAGAAGAAAATCCTGCAGGCGGTGTCTGGGCATAGAGTTGCTGCCTGCCTAAGCCAGCAAAGGTCAGCAGCAGAAGTAACATCACCCTCAGCAGTAAAGAACATTCGCCGGTTGCCCAGTTGTAAGCAGGGTTGCAAACCCCGGTGCTGTTAAAGTTCTTTCTTGTTAAACATTGACAAATTGAGGCACTCCCGCCCCGCAGTTTGTTTAGCTTGTTGTTGAATGGCATGGAAAAAAACGCTTAGAATGGGTGAAACCAATAATGGAATTATGATGGGTGGGTGTATGTAAATTATAATGATCATTTAATGACATTCTATCCTTTATGGATAGTTTTCAAACACATGTAGGAGAAGAACAAGGTGTCATACAAATCTGAAGATTTTGTTTGGGAGCTTTGATAGACAAAGCGCAGGTAATGTCAGCACAAGGGGTACAGCCACCCATGAACAGGTGGAACACATCGTGGATATAAAATTCCTACATCAGGAATCTGAGATAGTGAATGATGGCAGGAATAACACTAGGTTGGGTAGCGCTTGCCACACAGGTTAGAAGGAAGAGCAATAAATTAACTTGATGAAGAGTAGTCCAGGACTTGCTTCACTAAGCTTTTTTTAAAATGTAGATTTTTTCCATAATAGAAGCCTTGGTATTTAATTCACGAATATCTATACTATTGTTTTCTCACATTGATCTAGTGTTTATACGTAAGGCTGCGTTAGAAGGATAGTTGAAAAGTGAAATAAAATCATATTTTTTTCTTAAACATGACCCATGCCGAAAAAGTAATGAAAGAAACCTAAAGGAAAAAACATTCTCTGTTACTAAGATAAAATGTTAAGCTAAAGGCTCGGCAAGCAATGGAAGTAAAAATGATTCAACCCGGCTGCCCCCGTCAGTTCCATACGCATAGTTCTTCTGGTGAGGTGAGCCTACCCCACTGCCTGATGCTTTCTGCTGGTTAGCCGGGTAAAGCTGACTGTCACTTATATTAGCAAACTACTTTCAAGCAAGATATGCATGCTCCTCTACTCTGTGCAGGTGGGTGTAATAAACACGGAGTTAAGGCGGGCACTGGAATGGGCAAATTTGAAAAGTGTCAATATTTCTTCCCTGCCGGCTTTAAGGAACGTGAGTTTTGGCTGATGCAGGGAGCCCGATTCGAAAGCCGGTGTTGACAAAGTATAAATACAAAAGGCTCCCTTTTACAGGAGCCCTTTATAGAAGTTCGTTAAAACCTCTTCAACTTTTAGCCAGCCTCTTTTACGACTGCATTGGAAAGATGTTGCCTCAAAGTATCTTTTTGCTTATATGTTGAACAGATGTTACCTCTTCCGAGAGGTACGTGCGCATGTCAGGCAGGGAAAAAACAGCTTTCATTTTAAACGGTTTAGCTACTGCTGAGCTCTTAAACTCTGCTGAAGATACTGTTTATCCAGCTTCACGAGTTTCATTTCAAGCTTTTCCTCCTCCGGCTGGCTCCCCAGCACCAGCACATAACCTGGTTTGGCAGGATAAACATAGGAGACTACATCATACCTGTTTGTGACGTCAATCTTATCTGTTACCTGTTCATTATTATCAGCATACGTAATGTTTACGAGCGTTTTTTCTCTGAACTTACTATTTTTTACTTGCCTGTAATTGATGAAAGTGGTGTTAAAGCCTGACTGGCTGTTTTCTTCCTGTGTAAACTGGTAGTCAAAGCCCCCGTTCATGTTTATAACCAGGCCTGCAAGACCGGCTCCATAAGCTCCTGTTCCGGGAGGAAGAATGCAGTCTGTCTGGTCTTTCTTATAGAAACTGATTTTTTCCAGGTTCAGGTCTGCACCGAGAGTATAGATCATCATGTTGCCGATAACACCTTTTATAGTGCTGGTGCCACCGCCCAAAACAGAAAGGGCAATACCTACTCCATCCGCCTTCAGTTTATACTGTTCTGCCACAATGTGCTGCCTTCCGTCTGCCCCTCTCACTATTTTATGCACGAAGCTGATAAAGCCTTCCTCCAGGCTCTTTTGAGCCTCCTGCGGCAGTAAAGGGTTTACGTCTTTGTCCCAGGCAAATAACTTCTCAGACAACTCTTTTCCGTCCAGGTCGATACGCTTCAAAAAAAAGCCCATACTTTTACCTTCCATTTCTATGTCTTCGGGGCTGTAGTACTCTCCCATAATAATGAGTTCACCTTTGCTGTCGTCAAAGGAAAAAGAACTGACAGCGAGCTGCTGGGTTTGATCTTTTTCTACGGCCACATCCAACACCTTCTGCCCTGTTTCTATATCGAAAGCAGCCACAAAAAAATCGAGTTGTTTTGATGATTTACCAGGCTTGCGTGTAATAGTAGCCAGTATGTATTTGTCAGTAACCTCGTTCACCAACAGTGATTCATACGCTTTAGAAGTATCCTCTGAGGAGTATGCCCATATCTGCTCAAGGTTGTTGTCATACATTTCGAGTGAAAAGCCTTTCATTTTACCTGTATACCCGTTCCTGACATACCCTTTCTCAGGAACAGCATATAAGTTCAAACCCGAAATTAGTTTGCTCCCTCCATTGCAGGCTACATGCATCTCCTGTAACGCCACATCCTGGTCTGCCTTGGTGAGTCCGGCAAACTGCCTCGAGGCTACTTTGTTGAGTGCCTTGTCAAAAACGTCGATCTCCAGCCTCTTGCTTCTTGAGTTGTAAAAGTAAAAGCTGAATGTCTCCCCGTTAGAGGCTCTTCTAATCAAATGGCTGTTGTAGCGCTCTTTCGGCAACACCACGCTCCCTACCTTCTGCAGGTTCTCATCAAAGAAGTCCAGGCCATAGATATCACTTTTACTTTCGGCCTTCTCAGTACGGTACACCATGGTATAGCCTTTTACTTCGTTTCTTTCATAGATGGGCGTGATAGCTTTTTTGTTGAAGGAAGTAAAGCCTGACAGTGTCTGCGTCTGTGCATGGCTGCCTACTGAACCCAGGAGCATAAGAAGTGTGAAAGCAGTTTTTAGTCGTTTCATGTTATAAGGGTTTAGGGAAATCGTTTTAAATCCTGTTCCTGGATAGCCAGTTCAGGTTATTTTCTTGTTTGTATCTGGAGGAACTTTACACTTCAATATATTAAGGCTACTGCTAATCTCTTTTTGCACTATCCTTAATCTGATTTCAATTTTACTCACTACCTCTATTATTGACTACGATTATAGAATATAAATATTTTAATTAATTACATAATTAATAATCAGCCACGCAAGTTTATTATTCGGGCATGCGCTTCATTTTTGTCTTCGATTAAAGCTTCGACTCATATCACAGGTATAGTAAAAGATATTATTTCACTCTGTACTCAAACTTTTAAAAACAAGCCATTCTATGACCAGAATACTTATTGCTGTACAGTTTCGGTATAGTTGTTTTATCAAACACGTGTACGAAGCATTGCGACATTCTTTTAAGCATTGATCATTTAATATATAAACGTATATAATTTTTCTAACAAAGCAAAAAAAAATATTACCTTCTTTAAAATAGCACTAAGGCGGGGCGTCTGTTTTCCTTTCGTTTTATAAATTGCATAGGTTCGACAGCATATAATTATACTAAACGCAGTATCTGGCACCTGTTGCGATTGGGTTGTAGTGGCAGGTCAATTAACTCAGCGTTCCAGTTGTTTCCCCATGGCCAATACACCAGTTGCCGGGTATTTACTCTGCTGCTGTTCAACTTCAGGTGTTTTTCCCCATAGATTTTTTAAGCCTGTGCAGGTTCTGAGGCAGAGATTCTGTATCTGGTTATATGACTGAATTTCATTTATTTCCCGGAAGAAAGAAAGCTGCTTGTTTAAAGGCATTCCTTTCCTATTAGGATACACACAGCCGGTACCCCTGCTGCACGAAGTTGGGCTTAGATATCTCTTTCTGATAGATGTAAATTTTTCATTTTCGTAGTTCTCAATATAATCCTGATTTTTTTTATAGTAGAAGGCAACCGTTTCAGAAGTTATTGCGTGATGGGGACGCAATACATAATAGAGTGAGCGATACTGTAAGCAAGGAAGTAGAAATTCTTCTTCGGGGTTGTTTGAAAGGAGACCGCGAAGCACAGAGAAAGCTTTACAAGCATTTCTACGGATATGCCATGAGTGTGAGTTTGCGCTACACAAAAGATGCCGAAGAAGCAAAAGACATTCTGAACGACAGTTTTCTAAAGGTGTTCACGAAGCTTCATCAGTATGATCCACAAAAACCCTTGAAAGGATGGATCAGGCGCATCATCATAAACACTGCTCTAGACAGTTACCGGCATAACCTGAAACACTATAACCTGATGGACATAGAAGCAGCTGTGCCTGAGGCTGATGCCTTTAATGTATTGCAGCAAATCAATTTCGAATACATGGTGAGCCTGGTACAGGCACTGTCGCCGGCCTACAGGGCCGTGTTTAGTTTGTATGCTATAGACGGGTACACGCATGAAGAAATTGCCGACATGCTGGGAATAGCAGTGGGGACCTCAAAGTCGAACCTGGCCAAGGCAAGGGCCAATTTAAGAGCAGCATTAAAAGAAAGCAGGATAGATGAGTATAAACAACATGTCTGACGAAGAGCTCGACAACCTGTTCAGGAGGTGTGCAGAAAGCTTTGATCCACCTTTTGATCCGGAAGCATGGGATGCTATGGAAAAAAAACTGGACAGTGTGGAAGGCAGGAATATCTGGTGGCAGAAACTCTTATTCCCTCTCATGATAATTGTTTATACCTGCTCTATGGTAGCAGATACAAAGCTTTCTCATGTACTTACAACATCAGCTGAAATAGAAACAACAACCAGTATAGACAACATAACCTCAATAGACAAACAGCCATACAGCCACAGCGCTGATGATAAAAACGAGCAGCCCATACAGCAAGAACAGAAGCTTTCTTCAGGAAAAAAATCAGACCAAAAGGCAGAAACAACACCTGGTACACCTATAGAAAATAATTTAAAAGAGGCTCAAAGCAAAAACAAGATCACTACGCAACAAATGAAGCCAAGCCTGAGGAAGGTCAGTGACAAAAATGAACTGGGTATGCATCCTGTACAACAGGAAGAAACAGGACAAGATTCTCAGCCACCTATACCAAGTATCATAGCGCTTGGTATCACTCCTGTATCACCCTTACAGGAGGATGTAAAGGAGCATGTAGCAGTTCAGGCTATCTCTGGCAACGTGCAGGACTCAGTTCTTTTTCAAGCAGAATCGTCTTCAGAGGGAAGCACGAAAGCAGACAGTAGCCTGAGCAGGAAACTTACAAAGGAGAAAACATTCCTGAGAAATGTGCAGATAGCAGTGCTTGTAGCCCCGGACTGGACGACAGTTAAATTCAAGGAACCAGATGGAATAAGTGCGAATGCAGGACTGCTCCTCAGCATTCCGCTGACAAAGAAGTTAAGCCTTGTAACAGGGGCTGTATGGGCTAACAAAGTGTATAGTGCTTACCCGAAAGACTATTCCCCTTCTTCAGGGTATTGGAACAGCTATTACCTTCCGGAGTCCATAGATGCCACCTGTATGGTGCTGGACATCCCGCTGAACTTACAGTACCAGGTGCATGCATGGGATAAAAACATCATTGCCATTCAGGCCGGATTATCCAGCTACATCATGCTGAAAGAAAATTATACCTATAACTATAACAGCGGGTATGGCAGGTACAGCAAATCTGTTAAATACGCCAACGAGTACCTGCATTTGTTTGGAGTGCAGAATGTATCTGTGAGTTACGCCCGAAGAATCTCCCCTGCCCTTTCTGTTGGAGTAGAGCCCTTTATAAAAGTACCACTCACAGGTATAGGCGCAGGGCATGTGAAGCTATCAAGCGCAGGTGTCTTTTTTAAAGCCGGCTACACGCTTCAGTTGAAGAAATAATTTGGTTTGGCCAGACCTTTACCCCACGTCCTGACACAGCATGTGCCGTGTTAGCAGAATACCTTTTGACTTTACTTCAGCATATGTTTCACCAAAAATTTTATTCCTATGAAAAAGTTTAAGAAAAACTGGCTTCTGGCCAGCATGCTGCTTTGCCTGATGTTCGTGTTCTGTAGTTGTGATGACGATGATGAAATGCCCAGCAATGAAATAGGCTTCAATGACATCACCTTAACCGGAGCCGCCGAAGTACAAACGAATCCAGTTGTAACAGATGGTGAGGGTGTACTGGACGCTATCTACAACAAAGACACCAACGTTCTTACCTATACTGTCACCTGGGAATTAGGAAAACCTGACGATAAAACAACCGGAATGCACTTTCACGGACCCGCCACCCGCACTGAAAGCGCCGGTGTGATCATACCTATCATGCTGAACAGCGACGCCCCGATGGGTAACATAACAGGACAGACCCGCGCCCTGACACAGGCTGAGGAGGAGCAGCTGCTGAGCGGGTTGTGGTATCTGAACATCCACAGCACAACCTATCCGCAGGGAGAACTAAGAGGACAACTTGATTGAAAAAACAGTACCTGGTTGCGCCGTTCAGGTGCAACCAGGTACTACCACCCCAAAACGCAAAGCCGGAAACATGAAACGTATAACCTTCGCCCTCTTACCATTGCTGATCTTTATGCTTTCTCTGGTGTCAGCCTGTAAAGAGGATAACGAAGAAGACCTGAACCCCCAGCCAACACCACAGCAGAATTGCGACACAAATGCCATCACCTACTCCGAGCACGTGCAGGCTATCTTAAAAACAAACTGCTACAGTTGCCACAGTACAGGAATAGCCTCCGGAGGTGTGGTCCTGGATACGCATGCAGGCGTTAAGGCACAGGCAGACAACGGGAAACTGGTCGGGGTGGTATCGCACACTGCCGGGTTCAAACCTATGCCACAGGGCGGGGCTAAACTATCAGATTGCAATATTGCGAAAATAAAGAAATGGGTAGATGACGGCGCAGTGAATAACTGATCCTTAAACAAAAGAAACAGCATATGCTCAGGATACTGATTTTTATAGCGATGATACTCCCGGTTGAACTTCAGGCACAAGAGCGCTACTAAACTAAAAGCGGGAACATCTCCTTCTTTTCTGAAGCTCCGCTGGAAGACATTGAAGCGCATAACAAGCATGTTGTTTCTTTCATTGACTTCAAGACCGGGGAAATGGTTTTTTCTGTGCCGATGGAAGCTTTTGAGTTCAGGAAGTCGCTCATGCAGCGCCATTTAAACGAGAATTATGTGGAGTCGAAAAAGTATCCGAAAGCTACAATTAAGGGTTTTATCTCAGATATAGATGGCGTAAATCTCTCCCGAGAACATTCTTACCTGGTCGATATTGAGGGAGAGCTGACGATACATGGTGTCACCAGGAAAATCAAGACAAAGGGAACACTGGACGTGAAGGGGAAAAAAGTGCTGGGAACTTCTAAATTCTCCGTTACGCCGCAGGAATTCAACATCGAAATACCCCGCATTGTCCGCAATAACATAGCGAAGCGCATCGATATTACCGTGGACGTACTGTATGAACCTTATACCGGCAAAAACCTTTGATTATGCTACGCTTCCGCACGCTAATTACCTTTATGCTTCTAGCTGCAACTACAGAAATTCAGGCGCAGTACGTCCTGATGGCCTTAGCCGAAGCGCATGATACCACTATCTTGGAGGAGGCAACCTCAATTTTCAAAGCAACCCGCCTCGTGAACGGCCATACCGTGGAAACGAACGGAAGGTGAACTGCTCTTCCTTATCTCCCACCGTTTTGGCCCACTCAACAGCGGCGCCTATGAGTTCTTCGGCCTGGACCAGGCCACAATTCGACTTGCACTGGAGTATGGCATAACTGCGAGGTTAACAGTAGGCGCAGGAAGAAGTTCGCTCGAAAAAAAATATGACGGTTTTCTGAAGTACAAGCTGCTGCAGCAATCCGCCCCAAGAAAAACTCCTGTCACAGTGACTTGGCTTTCCGGTGCGGCCATCACAACACTCAAGTGGCCAAACCCCGAGCAGCAGAACCTTTTTTCCTCCAGGCTATCTTACACGCATCAGTTGTTAATAGCCAGAAGATTCAACCGAAGGCTGTCCCTGCAACTCTTTCCGACGCTCGTGCACCGCAACCTGGTGAAAACCCGCCAGGACGAAAACAACGTGTACGCACTTGGAGCAGGAGGCAGGTTTATGCTGACCAAAAGGACATCTTTTAATTTGGAGTACTTTTACCTGCTACCTGGTGAAACCGCAAAGAACTTCAGAAACGGTCTTTCTTTTGGTTTTGATATTGATACAGGTGGCCACGTGTTCCAGCTCATTTTCACCAACTCTCAGGGCATGGTAGAGAAATTCTTTGTACCCCGGAATGATGGCTCATGGGCTGACGGGGACATCTTTTTCGGTTTCAATATTTCAAGGGTCTTCCAGTTGAAAGAGAAGAAAAGCTGGTAAGATGTTCCCTGTGCTGCACCTGCTGCGAAGAGCGTAAAGAGGCCGCCCTTTATAAACCTGGGGTGATGACAATTCTTCAACCGCCGCCCAAAAGTTGTTTTTTAATTAAAGCTGCGAAAGAACCTGAAAAAGCCCTGCGGTAGAAATTCTGAATATACGCGGCGTTGGATGTACACTTGTAACCCAACATGTCTGCAGAAGTGACTCTTCTCCCGCGCTAACATCCAGTTTAAGCAGGCAGGAGGTAGAAATCCCACCTTCTCCCCTGTTCTGTCTTTTTTATTTGTCTAAAAAACAAATAATCTCCGTACGAGAGAAGATGGCGATTTTAGTTAAGAACTCCGACACAAACTTATACACGCAGGTTTACCCAAATAGTGGAAAGGACACGGTGATTTTACTTCACGGGGGACCAGGCGTGCCTGAAAACTTGGACCCGGTGATTGACTATTTAAGAAAGGATTTTCAGGTAATTTATTTCCATCAGCGTGGCACACTGAATTCCCCGTGCTCGTCTGGCAGCTTTTCCATGGACAGCTACATCTCTGACATCGATAGTATAGCAGCATATTTTAAATTAGACAAATTTCATCTATTCGGCCATTCATGGGGAGGGTTGTATGCGCAGGTATATGCGGCGAAAAGGCAGGATAAACTAAGAAGTGTATTTTTATGTAGCCCCGCCACCGGCACTAACTGGCAGTGGGCAAAAACGGTACTTGAAGTGGGTAAATTTCATAAGAGAAAAAGCACTGGTCCAGAGTGGGCAGCGATGGTTAAAAATTCAGCGCTCGGTATGCTAGGCAGTTACAAGGCTTATGGTAAGTTCTATACCCAATTCTCCACCAACTGCAACAGAGACTTTAGGGTAGATAATCCTGTGCAGGTAATGGTAGACCATATAAAGGCAAAACCCATCACCCGCACCTATTTTTCGCTGCTGTTATACCCTCCTCTTCCGAAGGAAGCAGAGCCTGGCTTTAAAATGACAGTCGTTTTCGGAGATGATGACATTTTCGGCGACAGCACCTCGTACGTCAAAAAAAGATACCCCACCTGTACTTTTATTATTTTACCCGCGAGCGGTCATTTCCCATGGTTCCATAATGTAGAAGCATTCTTTACAGTATTGGCAGATCATTTTGATGTTGACAGACCAGCCAGTGTTACCTTCAAAGAGTAACATAACTTAAGAAAGCAGAAAGGCTAAAAACTCACTTAACATGTACGCGCGTCCTTTACTTCCTGCAGTAGCGCTCCCGCGCCGCTACTATCTGGTGCAAGTTCAGCTTTGCCCAATCTGCAAGCTCAAGAAGTTTCAGTAGCAAGCTTTGCCCCAATTCTGTTAATTCATACTCTACCCTCGGCGGTATTTCAGGGTAAACAGTCCTTTTCACCAGACCATCTTCCTCCAGTGAGCGCAATGTTACAGTAAGCATACGCTGCGAAATGCCTGCAATCAACCCCTTCAGTTCATTAAACCGGAGCTTCTCGTTACGGCCCAGCATGAGAATGGTATAGATAGACCACTTGTCGCCAAAGCGCGCTAAGACATCCTTCACAGGGCAACACTGCGCAGCTGCTGCCTTGCCATCCATTATTTCAGCTATCTTTTCCTGAACCTTAACGTGCTGATTGTCAACTTTAGTTACTGCCATGATACTGAGTATTGGTAATGTGCCTTCTTGACTAAGACAAAGATACTGAATACTTTTAAGTTACCAAAAGTAACTTAGTACTGAATCATTACTTAAACTTAATTGTTAAACATACATGAACAAGATAGTAGAATCACTGGAATGGCGGTACGCTTCCAAGCGCATGAACGGTAAGAAAGTCCCCGCCGAAAAAATCAATAATATACTGGAAGCCATTCGCCTTGCTCCTTCCTCTATGGGGCTGCAGCCTTACACCGTGCTGGTGATAGAGGATGAGGAACTGAAGAAGAAGATACAGCCGATAGCTATGAACCAGCCACAGATTGTGGAGAGTTCGCACCTGCTGGTGTTTGCGGCCTGGCACAATATCACACCGGAGCATATAGGTGAGTATATCAGCCACACGGCCACTGTTCGGAACATGCAGGAAGAGGCGCTAAGCGATTTCAAAAATACCTTGCTGAGCATAGCTGAAAACAACACACAGGAGCAAAATTTCACCTGGGCAGCTAAGCAGGCCTATATCGCTTTTGGTACCGCACTGGTTGCTGCTGCTGCCGAAGAAGTGGATGCGACCCCGATGGAGGGCTTCAATAATGCTGCGCTGGATGAGCTCTTAAACCTGAAGGAAATGGGCCTGCGAAGCGTGACCTTAATGCCTTTAGGCTACCGTGACACAGAAAATGACTGGCTGGCAAACCTGCCAAAGGTACGACGACAGAAGGAAAAACTGTTTATCCTGCAGTAAGACCTGGGGGGAGCCCCGTAGAATAAAAGGGAAAGCTGAGAAACAGCACAATTAAAAAGGAAAAACTAGAATGATGACAAAGCAGAAAATAAAGATAGATATAGTCTCTGATGTAAATTGCCCCTGGTGCTATGTAGGCGAACAGCGCCTGAACAAAGCCATGGGAGAGGCAAATGAAAGCTATGATTTTGATATTTCCTTCAGGCCGTATGAGCTGAATGCTAATATTCCGCAGGAGGGAGTGGACAGGCTGGAATACTTTAAAAAAGCGTACGGTCCAAACATTGTGTCGCAGATTGATGCCATGAACCAGCGCCTGAAAGACGCCGGGTCGCCGGAAGGAATTGAGTTTAATTTCGACAAGCTTACGACAGTGAACAATACCTTCAAAGGGCATAGGCTTATTTGGCTGGCGGGTGAACTTGGTGTGCAGGAAGCGGTAGCCCATGCACTTTTCTACAACTATTTTACGGAGGGCAAAAACATGAATGATACTGCTGTTCTGACGGAAATCGGCATGGCCAATGGTATTCCTGCTGAGCGGCTGGAGGGCTTCTTCGAAGGTGAGGAAGGCAAGAAGGAGGTCCGTGAGATGGAACAATGGGCGCAAGCATCCGGCATTACCGGTGTTCCAGCCTTCATCATCAACGACAAATACCTTGTGAGTGGGGCACAGCCTGCTGATACTTTTCACCAGGTGTTTGCACAGGTTGCTCCCCTGACACCAACATTTGAGGAAATAGCAGCAGAAGGACAAAGCTGCAGCGTTGATGGCATCTGCTAAATACAGCTGCCATGTATGTACAAAAACGCCCGGGCAAATGCCCGGGCGTTTTTGATTCCACAGGAAAAAACTCCCTGTTTCTTTACTGCAGCGGCAAACCTATCTGCCTGGCCTGTGCGGCGTGATCTCTGGCGCCCCAGCGCTTCTTTATCTTTTCATTCTCAATTACAAACCATTCCATTGCCGTCAGTTCATAGGTCTTACCCGTTGGCTGGTTGCCCATAAACTGACCTTTAAACGTGCCGCGTTCAGTATATCGCACCGCTACAGTGTCACCATCGGCTACCATTCCCTCTATTGTTAACTGCATACCTAGCCCGGTTACCAACTGTTCCCATACTGGCATAACTTTTTCCATCAGCCCTTTGCCAAACACGCCCTGGATTTCGGCATCAGGCGCAAAAAGCGACCTTAATATATCCATATTCCCTTCGTTGAATGCCTTTACATAGGCTTCTACAATTTTTTTGTTTTGTTCCTGCTGTGTCATGCGTATAGTTGCTATAGAAGAGTTGCTAAAATTTAGTACAGGTACAGCATTTATACAAGCAGAGAATTGAAAACAGGATATTCTGTGGCAGTAGATGCGCTCGACTCCATTTTAATTCAGAGACAATTATGGATACAAAATACACAACCCCTCCGCAAACAAGAATCGGGCATGTGCACCTAAAAGTAGCTGACCTGGACCGGGCATTGAAGTTCTACTGCGACCTTCTGGGCTTTGAACTCACAACAACTTATGGGGAAGACGCAGCTTTTATTTCAGCTGGGGGCTATCACCACCACATCGGGCTGAACACCTGGTACAGCAGGAACGGCTCTCCTCCCCCAAGGACTAGCACCGGTCTCTTCCACACCGCTATTCTGTACCCTACCCGCAAAGACCTGGCTGCTATTTTCAAAAGACTGCAGAATGCTGGTTATGCTCTCTCAGGCGCAGCAGATCATGGAGTGTCCGAAGCGCTCTACCTGAACGACCCTGACGGCAACGGTGTGGAGTTGTACTGGGACCGCCCCAAAGAGCAGTGGCCATTTAAACCGGATGGCTCTCTGGAAATGTACACGCGCCCGCTGGACTTTGAAAGCCTCCTGAAAGAATTGGAATAACCTGAAGCACTCCAACGCAGGCACGAGGTGATATCCGTACTTTCAATAGCAGATCAGGTGCAGTATAAAAATTCAAGCCTAACCATGATCAGGCACATCCGGGACCCGTCTCTACACGTTTTAGAATGAAATGGAAACTCTGCTTTCCAGGCATACAGCAACGTATTTGTAACCACATGAATCAAAGTATAATATTCAAAACAGAGGCCTATGTGAACGGAGCATGGACAAAGGCAGCAAGTGGCAAAACTTTTGAAGTGACTAACCCTGCCACAGGGGAAGTGCTCGCCTCTGTTCCAGACATGAACCGTGAAGATGTCCGTAAGGCTATTGACGCGGCTGATGCTGCCTGGCCTGCTTACCGTGATTTAACTGCCAAAGAACGGTCTGCCCTCCTGCGGAAATGGTTTAATCTGATTATGGAGCGTAAGGAAGAACTGGCCCACATCATGACCATCGAATCCGGGAAGGTGATGTCCGAAAGCCTAGGCGAGGTGAATTATGGCGCCGCGTTTATAGAATGGTTTGCAGAAGAAGCAAAACGCACCTATGGCGACGTTATACCGCCCCATACAAAAGACAGGCGCTTAGTGGTTATTAAACAATCCGTGGGTGTCGCAGCCGCCATCACTCCCTGGAATTTCCCGCTGGCTATGATCACCCGAAAAGTAGGTCCTGCGCTGGCAGCAGGAAGCCCGGTTGTTATAAAACCCCCGTCAGAAACACCGCTCACAGCCCTGGCACTTTCAGAGTTGGCAGAGCAGGCTGGCTTTCCGCCTGGTGTATACAATACGATAACATCAACGGATAGCAGCGAAATAGGAAAAGAGCTTTGTGAGAACCCAAAAATCCGGAAGCTGTCCTTTACTGGTTCTACACCGGTGGGCAAGATACTGATGCAGCAAAGTGCCGCCACCTTAAAAAAAATGTCGCTGGAATTGGGTGGCAACGCGCCTTTCATCGTGTTTGATGATGCTGATATGGATGAGGCCGTAAAAGGCGCTGTAGTATCGAAGTACCGCCACAACGGGCAGACCTGCGTTTGCACGAACCGCATTTTAGTGCAGAAAAATGTGTATGACGTCTTCGTGGAGAAATTCACCCGCGCGGTACAAAGCCTGAAAACAGGAAACGTGCTGGATCCCGATATACAGATAGGCCCGCTTATCAATGAAGAAGGGCTAAAGAAGGTTAAAGAGCATATTCGTGATGCTGTGGATAAAGGCGCCAGAATCACAACAGGAGGAGAAGCTGCAGAAGGGCTTTTCTTTCAGCCAACTGTTCTGGCAGAAGCCACTGAGAACATGCTGATTGCCCGGGAGGAGGTATTCGGACCTGTAGCCCCTGTTTTCCGGTTCAGCACAGAAGAAGAAGCGATCCGGATGGCTAATGATACGGAATACGGGCTTGCTTCCTACTTCTACAGCAAAGACGTGAACCGCTGCTGGCGCGTAGCAGAAGCACTGGAGTATGGCATGGTCGGCATCAACGAAGGCTTGATCTCTACGGAAGTAGCTCCTTTCGGGGGTATAAAAGAGTCCGGGTTCGGACGGGAAGGCTCCAAATACGGCATAGACTACTTTATGGATATAAAATACATGTGCTTCGGCGGAGTTAAAGCTAAATAATCTCCGGTTGAGAAATGAAATGAAGCCTTTTACAAAAGCACACAACTAAAATGGTCATGATAAAAGTAGCGGTAATGATAGGCAGCACACGCCCTGGCCGAAATGGTGAAGCGGTGGCAAAATGGGTGTATGAGCTGGCTCTGAAGAGAACAGATGCCACCTATGAACTGGTAGACCTGCTCGACTTTAACCTGCCTCTTCTGGATGAGCCATACCCACCTGCCATGCAAAAGTATACAAAACAGCATACAAAAGACTGGTCAGCCAAAGTTGCCTCTTTTGATGCCTTCGTTTTTGTGACTCCTGAATACAACCATGGTGTGCCCGGAGCGCTTAAAAATGCACTTGATTTTCTGTATAAGGAGTGGAACAACAAAGCAGCCGCATTTGTGGGCTATGGCAATACAGGTGGAGCCCGCTCTGTTGAGCACCTGAGGGCAACGATGGCGGAGCTTCAGATAGCTGATGTACGGGAGCAGGTAGCCTTATCCTTATTCACCGACTTTGAGAACTACAGCATATTCAAGCCGGCTTCTTTCCATGAAAAGAAAGTAAACCTCATGTTGGATCAGCTGGTTCTCTGGGGAACAGCAATGAAGCAGGTACGGGAGAACTTGTCAAACAGCTAATGCCATCATAAGAAAGCTATTAAGTGAATCTCATACTACAATCTGACATTAGAGTATGAACGCAAAAAGACTGGCTGCAGAGAAAGCAGTGGAATATGTCAAAAACGGAATGGTGGTTGGGCTTGGTACCGGCTCTACCGCCACCTGGGCTATCAATGCATTAGGAGAAAAAGTGAAAGCGGGTCTGGAAATCCAGGCCATAGCAAGTTCTGTAGCATCTGAAAACTTAGCGAAGCAGTACGGCATCAGTCTGATAGATTTTTCAGAGCTGAATATTATACATGTCACCATTGATGGGGCAGATGAGGTTGACCCGAAGGGGAACCTGATAAAAGGCGGCGGTGGAGCATTGCTCCGGGAAAAGATCATCGCCTATAACAGCAAAGAATTTATTGTAATTGTGGATGACACAAAACTGGTGAATACCTTAGGCAAATTTCCCTTACCAGTCGAGGTAGTGCCATTTGCTGTAGATTTAACTTTAAAGCAATTAAGGAACCTGGGAAGTACGGCCATCATCCGGAAAAAAGACGGGAAAGAGTTTGTGACTGACAACGCGAACCTTATCGCAGATTGCTCTTTCGGTGAAATACAAGATCCGGACAAACTCAATACAAGCCTCTTGCTTATTCCGGGGGTGGCAGAATGTGGCTTGTTTTTGCATTCTAAAGTGTCTCAGGTTATTATTGGATACACAGATGGCACTGTAGATTTTCTGTAATCAACTGTTTTGCCTGAAAAATTCTCAGAGAATAGAAAAGTCCTGGCTGATAATTCATAATTTCGACTATACCGACCTTCAACATAAAACTATGAAACCAGCCTGGCCAGAACTCTCCTTCACTGAATCAAGAGAGACCTATGAAACCATTCACCTGTGGACCCAGATCGTTGGGAAAATCAGGTTAAAGAAAATGCCATGGATAAATCACTCCTGGCATGTTACTCTTTATGTTACCCCTACCGGCCTGACCACTGCCGACATGAAGGATACCGTAAAGCATTTTGAGATTGATTTTGACTTTGTACAGCATCAGCTGCAAATCAAAACCAGCGAAGGCGAATCCCGCTCTTTTAAATTACATGGACTTTCGGTGGCTGGTTTCTATAATAAAGTATTAAAGACGCTTCAGGACTTAGATATAGAAGCAGAAATTCATCCTGTTCCGAACGAACTTGAGAATCCAACCCCTTTTCCTGAAGATGAAACGCATGCCACTTATAACCCAGACCAAGCAGCCGCTTTGCATCAGGCACTGCTTCGCTCACACGATGTCTTTACTCAATTCAGGTCCAGGTTTAATGGTAAGTGCAGCCCGGTTCACTTCTTCTGGGGCAGCTTTGATTTAGCTGTTTCCCGTTTTTCTGGTCGTGACGCACCGAAACATCCTGGAGGAGTTCCCAACCTGCCCGATTGGGTGGCGCAGGAAGCTTATTGCAAGGAAGTATGCAGCTGTGGCTTCTGGCCAGGAAATGAGGCTGTTCCCTTTGCCGCTTTTTACAGCTATATCTACCCTGCTCCAGAGGGTTATCAGAATGCCACTATAAAACCCGAGCAGGCTTATTACCATGAAGAGCTGAGAGAATTTGTACTGCCTTATGAGGTAGTGCAGCAGGCGGAGAATCCACAAGCCATGCTGCTGGATTTCATGCAAAGTACCTATGAGGCAGCTGCTGCACTGGCACAATGGAACAGAAAAGCACTGGAACAGGAGAATTATTTAGGAAAAGCGATGTCAGACCGTGGAGCTTATATGCAAGCTAAAAAAGAAGAATAGACTCCATAATTTCCAATCCTTTAGCTTCAACATAGATAAACCAGTACATAAAAATGCCTCTCGGCCTATTAGCTAAGAGGCATTATTATGTAAAGTCTTATACCTTTTAAGAAAGAGATTTTAATACTATTCTAAGAGCATAAGCTATTGAGGTTACACATTCTTTTCATCAGAGGTCTGCCCTTCAGACAATGGTTCTTTTGGGTTTAACTTGTTGGTGTCGTCGCCCTTCATGCTTTTTAATGCACCTGATTTATCTTCATTGGTGATAATGCCCCCAACACCTACTTTGCCCAGCGATTCGCCGCTACTCTGTGACGTTGTAGCACTATTTTTTAAAACTTCTGCATCTCTGTTATAGGTAGCATCTGTTTTGGCAGTACTTTCTTTCCCCTGATTCTGATCCTTGTTTTTATCTGTATTCATATCTTTTCTTTATTAATGATAATGCCCTAACAATTAAGGGCTATAGTCAATTTTACGGGGCCAGGGCATGCTGGTTAAGGAGAAACGGAAATATGTCCTCCTAAAAAGCAGGACGAAATCTTATTACTTCTGTTCTGATGTAATTTCTACTATCAGAAAAGCTGCTTTTCCTTTGTTATCATAGGCCACATCCTGCTGTATATTAGTATAACAAGTCTTATTTTGTTTAGTGGCTGCACTGCTTTGATGTTATAGGCACTGACCTTTGTACATTTTACTTTAAGTATCAGCACCATTTTATACTTCATTCTGTCAAATCTGCAGTTGATCTTTCTGTTAAAACAGGCAAAAATCTTCCTGCCACATTTAAAACCAAAAGGGGATCTGCCTAAGCAAATCCCCTTTTGGTTTTAAATGTGCAAAGTAATTTAGAGGTTAAAGCGCCTTTTTAGCTGCAGGTTTACTCCCAGCGAGTACGGCCGCAATCCCAGTGGTTCTCTCTCTTTAAAGGTAGAACCTATAAAGTAGCTCATCGTCGGCATCAGCATGATCTCATACTTCTGAAGCACTGAGACGTTATATCCCACTCCTACCTGCAGGTTGTAGTTAGACTGCTCCAGTATGTTTTCTTTGGATGGGAAAACCACAGTCTCTGTCCATTCGCCATTGCTGAACTGCCTCGTTTCTCCCTTTATGAGCAAGTTCGCGCCGCCAGCCACCGTTAGGTTAAACCTGCTGTTGCCCCTCTCCAGGAAGTACTGCGTTATACCCAGTCTCAGGCCGCCATAGGCGTATGAACTAATCAACTGACGCTCTTCCGTTACAAGCTTTGACTCCACTACAATCTGCCCATTATTCGACTGCTTTACGCTGAAAGTGTCAATCTGGCCGGTAGTAAGCGTGTAGGCAACATTCTCCTTCAATTGCATCCAGCATAGCCCTGCTTCCACAAACAGGTTTGGAGCCAGCACCCTGCTGAAGTTAGCGCCGAACTCATACCCCATCCGCTTCGGGTCCAGTTGGTTCACGTTGCGAACACTCATAATGAGAATCTCATCATTTGCGTTGGGTATGAACTTCCGGAAAGCATAGCGCGGCGCGAAATACACACCAGCAGCCCACTCGTTTTTGCTTGGTAGCCGCTTTTCTACC
Organism: Pontibacter toksunensis; assembly: GCF_042686245.1. Taxonomy (NCBI): domain Bacteria; kingdom Pseudomonadati; phylum Bacteroidota; class Cytophagia; order Cytophagales; family Hymenobacteraceae; genus Pontibacter; species Pontibacter toksunensis. The sequence goes on from NZ_JBHUOX010000012.1 coordinate 18,804, forward strand.
ACTGCCGGTTTCTTTTCATTTTTGTCCTTTTTATCAGCAGTAACGGCAGGAACAAGCTGAGGAGACATCTCCTGATTAACATTATCTGAGACCGTTCCTTCTACCGCACTTAACGTTGATGTAGTAGTTGTTTCTATTGCATTTTTACTTTTTTCTGTTTCTACTGGCATTATATTTTCAGTTGTTATAGCAGGAATGCTGGCAGGAACAACCAGCTTTTCTGGTCTGCTGCTACTCCTCCTGTCGGGTCTATTTGCTGTAGTCACATTTTCAGGCGCCCTGTCTGGCAGCAGGACGATGTGTGGAATGGTGCTTTTCTCAGCTGTGTCAGCAAGACCAAGAACCCCTCCTTCCGGTACTGTGTTTTCAGCTTCTGAAATATCAATTTTGTTTTCTACCTGCCTGCCTGCTTGTGTTATCCGGCTACCAGATGCTGTCTGTTCCCGGGCAACAGGTGATTGTGCCGCAGCAAGGGGCACCGGCTGGGGAGTAGCTGGAGAAGGCGTCTTTATATTGTTCAGTTTACCGGCATCAGCAAGTGGAGTTGCCCCGCTGCTGATGGCTTGCACTTCTACTGTTTCCTCCTGTTGCAAGTTATTTGTGTGTACATGATAGGTGCCAAGGCCTGTCAGGAGCAAGAGCAGCAGCGAAAGGAGCCACCACAGTGGGCGCCAGTTCTTTTTCGGCTGAACCTCTGCCTGTATACCAGCCCACACTCCCACAGGCGGCTCCTCTTCGAGTTCCAGCATCTTGCGCCTTATCTCTTCAAGTTCTTTATCCGTTAGCATGCTTCAGACATTGATTGTTTAAGAAGGATTTTCTGTAGAGAGGCTTTTGCTTTTGCCAGTTGAGACTTAGAGGTTCCTTCCGCAACGTGAAGTGCCTCCGCAATTTCCCGGTGGTTAAATCCCTCTACTACATACAGGTTAAAAACCAGCCTGTATCCCTCAGGCAGCTGGTTTATGATATTCATCAACTCCTGGCCGGAAATCTGGCTGATGATGTCCTCAGTGGACGGTGTGCTTTCTTCAACTGAACTGTAATCCAGTTGATCCTCAAATTTACGATTTTTGTGGTAGTGGTTGATAGCTGTATTGACGAAAATGCGGCGCATCCATCCTTCAAAAGAGCCGCCGTTATAGGTATCGAGGTATTTAAACACTTTCACAAACGCATCATGAAAAATGTCCTCCGCCTCAAACCGGGACCTGGTATAGCGCACGCATACAGCCATCATCCGCCGGGAGTAGAGCTGGTACAGCTTCTCCTGCGACGATGCTTTCCCCTGTTTGCATCCTGCAATTATTTCTTCTTCAGAAACCACGTAGCGTTTAATTTACCATGTCCTTGCAACCATAATCCTGATAGTATTCATATACCGGAGCAAAAGCTGACTTACTTATCCTTCACAATTATTTTCACATTCACTTCCTGGTAATCTGTCGAGTTTGGGCCATCATCACCATGTGGGTAAACACGATAGGTGAAAGTATCTTCTCCTACAAAGTTTTTATTAGGACGATAAATAAAAACTTCATTCTTTACACCTTCCCAATAATTCATATGGTCCATTTTTCCATTATCAGGCCCCATAAACTTAACAGCCCAGCTTGAATTGGGGTAAAAGCAAATGACGTCGTTTAAAAATACTCTTATTGCTTTTGATTGATTTCTGGTAGTTACTAATGTGTCTGCGGTAAGAAGCGTCTGGCACATATAAGGATCACTGAATGGTGGAGCTTCAACAACAAACCTAATCATCGCTGTTTTGCAAATCCCCCCGCTGCACACTTCATAGGTAGCACTGTCTAAACCCACATAACCCGGTGCTGGCTTATACCCCATGATCTTCTCATTATCATGCGCATAATTGGGGTAAAGTTCTCCATGCACCGGCTGATTGTAGGTTATCTTATCATAGATTTCTACTGTGTCATTAACTGCACTGTATACCCTGCTGTCCTTTGTATTGTAAACATAGAGGAGGTCGTCGTTTAATTTAAAGTTGGTGAAGGTGACTGGAGCCACATCTTCTTCTACTTCTTCACAACCGCAGAGCCCCAGGAAAGCCCCTGCCATGGCCAGAAAAAAGGCTTTTCGAACAGCTGTTACATTTTTCATTTCTCCGTAATAAGGTTTCTGAGGGTAAGACAGGGACTTATGCGAAAGCGTTGTCCGGCTTCTAAAATAATTTTAAAATTCATCTTTACGTGATGCCCCACCCTTTGAGAAGCGAAAATGTATCTCTAATATAAATGAATCATGTCACATCACAATTCATTTTATACCTGTTTTATAGCTGTATAATACCAAATTTACTTAGTTTTAAACTACTGTTTGCAAAGCAGATGAAAAGCCTGCTATCTTCTTTTTCAGCAATACATTCAACGACAAAGGTGAATACAGACTTCCTGAAAACAAATCAGCCTGCCACAATTGTGGCAGGCTGATTTGTTTTCAGGAAGTCTGTATTCATAATTGCCTGTTATGCGCCTGTCGGAGTTATGTGAGGAGCCGCCGCCGGAACCGCTCGGACCGGCACCATAGGTACCTCCGCCCATGGAACCATAGCCCCCATAGTTGCCCGCAGAACTGCCATACATTTTATTACCGAAAGACCCACCCTAGTTACCACTTTCGTAGCCTATACCGGGGCCATAGTTTTTTCCGCCGTAAGAGCTGCCCATGTCAGCACCGTATTCATCTCCAAAGTGTCGGATGCCGTAGTTGGGAACTCCCCGGTTTGAGTTCGGGAATTCATCACCTATACCACCACCATAGCGTGTACTGCTCAACCTGTCCCTGCTTCCGGAGTAGTAAGGCTGCGCCTCCTGCATGTTATTACCACCCTGATCGCTGTTCAGGGTATTGTAGCGGTCAGAGGTACCGTCGAAGCTTGAAATGCCGTATCCCTGCCTGATATTACCCTCCCTCCTTTGCTCCTCCATGAAATTTTTGGCGTAACCCGTGTCCCTATCCTCATCATTGCTGCGATAGTTACGGAAACGGCCTCCCCTGTCATTGTCTCCCCTGAAGCCGTTCCTATTGCTTCTATTGTCGTTGTCCCGGTAATCGAGGCTTCTGTAGTCTCTTTCAAACTGCTGTTTCAGTTCATGCCCGCGTCCGTCGTCGTGATCATACCTGTTGTACCGGTCGCTTTCGTACCTGTTGTCACGTCCATAGTTGATTCCGTCATAGTTGTCGTCATCGTACCAATGCTGGTTGCTGTAGCCGCCATTGTTATAGCGGTCTCTGTCATATCGTTCCATAGCTTGTATTTAAGTTGCACATATTTTATTTTTTTAAACGGTAGCCTTGCTACCCGGTTTAGAACAATTGTCCTGGTACTGGCTAACTTCACTTAAATCAACTGTCAGCACTGTTTTGTCAAAGCTGCTTTAGAGACTGCTTATCCAGCGACTCAACTGCAGCCTTATCCAGCGATTTCAAACAACCAGCATAAAACACCAGCCAGCTTCAAGCTGCTAAACCCAAGGTTTTCCATGAGCTGTATATGCTGCCTCTGAAAGCAGGAAATGTGCGGGCAAAGGAGATGACTTTTGCCTTGAACAGCTTCCAAAGGAGACGCAGCCACGCTTTACAGTAAGTGGAATGTTTGATTTAATCTTTAAATTTCTTTATTCGAGGCTGTTAGGAGCACTCAGCAATGTCTAGAAAAGAAAAAACAAAAGAGCCAAAGCAACGCTTTGGCTCTTAATATTCATAGACACAATATTCAGGCTACGTAGATAAAATGACCAATCTTAGCCACCTGTCCTGTTCAATTCATCCAGGTTGTTGTTGCGGCGGCGCTCCTCCAGTTTCTGTCCTCTGCTGAAGTTATAGCGCAGTGTAAGGCCTACGTTGCGGTTCCGGAAGTACTGGTTAAAGTCATTCACGTTTCCTTCGCCCACCAAAGCCGCTATGATAAGGCGCTGGCTCTTGAATATATCATTTGCGTTGATGGTAACATCCAGCTTCTCATCAAAGAAGCTTTTCTTTAGCCCCAGGTTTACCCACCAGCGGGGCTCCACAACGTACAGCGCGTAAACTGCCGGTCCCTGATAGGTGCCATTTACCTCCAGGCGCAACTCCTTCGGCAGAAGAATGTTGTGGTTTGACTGGATTGTGTAAGATACCTGGTCGTTTACCACCTGCACTTTATTTACCATCGTGCTATACTTGTTATAAGATGCAACCACGGTGTTGTTGGTATCCCAGTTCTTCATTATTTTGAAGGGAGCAACACCTGTTACACTCAGGTTCTTTGATTTATCAGCATTACCGATGTAGTAGATAGTGGTGGAGGTTTCAGCTTCTATGGCAGGCAGCTCCACAATGACGTCCTCCGTAAGCTGATAGTTTAGAATCAGGCTATAGTTTTTCTTGAATATCTGGGTTATACCAACAGCATGGGTGTACTGTGGCCGCAGGTACGGATTTCCCTGCCAATATGTATAAGGATCACGGTAGGAAAAGAAAGGATTTAACTGCCCGTAATTAGGACGTTGCAGTCGGCGGCTATAGCTGTAGTTAATCTCATAGTTCTCGTTTACCTTCTGATTCAGGAAAAAGCTTGGAAAAAGGTTCAGGTAGTCTCGTTCAGTAACCTGTCCTGTGGTTCTGGACTCTCCTCTGGATTGGGTCTGCTCAGCTCTTAAACCCGCCTGTACATTGAACTTCTCTCCCAACTTGCTGCTCCAGGTAATGTATCCGGCATAAATGTTTTCATCATAGATGAAGTGGTTTGTACGTCTTAAGTCCAGCACAGGCACTTCACTGTTATTAAAGAAAAACCGGGAATCGTTATCAGATATTACCCGACTGGCTTTAGCGCCTAGCTCCAGCTTGTTACCTCCGGCAAAAGCCTTGGTGAAATCGATTTTTGCGGCATAGATATCAAAATTGTTCGGCGTACTGGTATAGAGAAAGTCTTTCGCAACCGGGTCATCAGTAGCCAGTGAGTCGAAGTAATTATAGAAATTTGACTCCCCGTCATTCATTATTTTCACATAGTCCAAATCAGCCGTTAAGGTAGTGCCCAGTGTGTCGAACTTGCCTGCATAGTGCAGGTTATTGGAGAAGTTGGTAAAGCGGTTGGTGCTGTAGTTATTCGCATCGATGTAAAGTGCAGGCTGGTTCGGAGCGGTGCCTATATAGGTGTCTGTCAGGAAATCCGTTTCTAAAAAATTTGTGCCGTAACTCGTCGTAAAGCCAATACTCTGGCGGTCGTTCAGGCTATAGTCTGTTCCTAACCGCACAAAAGGAGGCCCCTCCACCTCATAGTTGCCTGTGGCTACCTGATCAAAATAAACAGTTTCCGTTTCTCCTTTAAATACCCGCGTAAAGGTGGCCTCCCGCCCACCGACACGACGCGCTGCATCAAGGTTCAGGAAAGAATTCCATTTACCGCTTTTGTAGTTGATGTTGCCCCCTGCTGAGTAGCCATGTTGCTTTCCGTTGTACCGATAACTTGCGTTCAAACTCCCGTTCATCCCCTGCTGTGTGTTCTTCTTCAGGTTAATGTTCAGGATGCCGGAAGAGCCTTCTGCGTCGTATTTAGCAGATGGATTCGTGATAATCTCAATGTTTTTGATGTTCTCCGCAGCCATACCCTCCAACAAATTGCGCAGATCCCGCGCAGACAAATAGGTCAGTTTTCCATCGAGCATAATGGTGACGCCAGCCCTTCCATTGAGCTGTATATTGCCCTCCTGGTCTATGAAGACTCCCGGTGACTTGGCTAAAACCTCATAAGCGGTACTCCCGGCTGCCATGGCGGTACCTTCCACATTCACTATCATTCGGTCGGCTTCCTGTGTTATAGTAGGGCGCAGCGTCTGCACGTTTACCTCCTTCAGTTGCGTAGAAACCGGGCGCAGCATTACAGGACCGGTTACCACTTTAGGGTTGCCTGCCGTGACAGATAGCTGCCGAATGGTTTTGGTGTCGTAGCCGATAAAACTGAAGGTGATATCATAGTTACCAGGTGCTACACCAGTAAAGGCAAAGCGGCCGCCGCTGTCGGTGAGGGTTCCACTGGTGGCTTGTGTGGAGCCACTCTGCAGCAGGGCCACAGTGGCATATTCAATGGGTTTACCTGTGAAGGAATCTACCAGCTCTCCGGAGATGGTACCAATGCCTTTCGTGGTTTCCGAAGCGGGTGACTGGGGATTGTCCTGTGCCAAACCAGCCAAAGTGAGGCTGAGGCACAGGCATAGTTGTCCCAGCAAAAAGAGGAGACTTTTTTTCATAGTTTTAGAAGTATGCGTTTATGTATTTTACCGGGTCCGCTGTTGCACCTCAAAGACAATGAGAATTTCCGAAGGTTGCACGGGGCTCAGCTTATTTAAATATTCTTTTCTTCTTTATCAGGAGACGACACTGGCAAAAAAACATTACACAACCCTGTGGACTTTTTTGTGGCCGGGGCTTAAAAGCAATGGGAAAAAGAGGAATGGATAGGTGTCCACCAGCATATACACAGTCTCTGCCCGGATAGAGGAAGCCTTCCTGCAAAAGGCCTCCTCCTATCACCCGACAAAAAATCAGTTCTTTTTCAGCGACTCCAACGCCATGCCGTGTATCTTCAGCCTCACGTATTCATCAACTGTTTTTAAATCGTACCCCTCCTGCTTGGCTTTTGCAATGAACCTGCTGTCTATGCCATGTATCTTGGCTTCAACTGCCTTGTCTATTGTCAGGTTCTGAAGTCCTGCCTTTCGCAGGTCTTCTATATAGGCAGCATCTACGTCATGTATTTTCGCTGATACAATCTCTCTAAAGCTCATATCCTTGAAACCTAAAGTCTGGATGGCTTTAATGCCCGCTGCATCCAGCCCGTGAATTTTTGCTTCTGTTATCTGATCCAGGCTCAGATTATCAAATCCTGCGGACTTCAGGTCTGCAATATAGGCAGCATCCACCCCATGAATTTTAACTGATATCATGTCTCTGAAGCTAGTGTCATCAAAGCCTAAAGCGCGAATGTCTTTTACAGACGCTGCATTGAGGCCATGAATTTTTGCTTCTGTCATCTGATCAAGGGTCAGATTATCTAGTCCAGCGGATTTTAAATCTGCTATAAAAGCACCATCTACATGATGGATTTGCAACTTTATCATCTTGTCAAGGCTCAGTTCCCCAAATCCAAGCCCCTGCATTTCCTTTATCCTGGCCGGAGTCATCCCATGGATTTTGGCCTGAATGATTTTATCCATTGCCAGGTTCGTAAAGCCGGCTTTCTGCAAACTTTCGATGTAACTGGCACTAACGTTATGAATCTTTGCTTCCATCATTTTGCGGAGGGGTAGTCCTTTATAGCCTGCTCCTTCTAATTCCTGCACATAAGCCTCGTCTATACCGTGTATGCGTGCTTCCACTACTTCTCTGATGGAAGGTGTTTTGTTGCTGTACTTCTGGAACAGAGCCTTGTAGTTCTGAAAATCATTCATAGATACCCCATGAATAGCTAATTCCAGTAAGCGCTCTCCCTCTACCTCATTGTAGTTCTTTTTTAAGTAATCAACATACTGCTTGCTTACATCCCCGAAGAATAAGTGGAACATCAGGTTCTTATTCGTGCTGGTAATATTGTTGTCAGCCAGATACTTTTTAAAAGAAGCGTCCTCAGTAAACGTATACTTCCCCTGCCCAACTTCCGCATCCAGGTTGCCGTTCAGCTGCAGCGTACCGGTTTCTTTCGTCATCACGAATAAATTGTCTCCTTTCTTCTGGAACAGGCTTTTGTCAAAGCACCTGGACATGTTCCAGCTGGAGGTATTCTTGCTTCCTTTAAACTGCAGGCAATACTCCCCTCCTTCCTGGTTGCTGTACCAATAGCCCTCGGACATATCCACCTGCCTGCCATTGATATTCATGGAGTAGCCGTTCCTTCTCTTTTCTGAAAGAACCTCCTTTTTTACCTCTGAAATTATTTCTCTAATGACAGGCATTCCTCCTTCAGCCAGCATTTTAACCGGTGTACCCTCAGGAGCAGGAATTTGCTCTGGTAGCGGGAGAGGCTCCTTCTCTGGAACAGGAGGTGCCGCAACAGATGCCGCTGCTGGTTCTTGTTGCGGATTGCCCTGGCTAATTGCCGGCTCGTTCATAAACAGGATAATCCCGAAGAAAAGCGGAGCCAGAAAAGCATACTTCCAGTAACTGTGCAGCGTGGATTTCTTTGCATTCATCATGATAATTCTTTGTTTTAGCAGCGACTGATTATAGTTGATGGTAATACTGAGGGGTTTGTTAGGGCAGGCTATCTGCAAAAGGTTTAACTGGTACAGGTCTTTGTCTACCTGCTCCTTCTCCAGCAAAATAGCATCGGTCTGATACTCCATGTTCTTCTCAATCTCTTTCTTGTAAAGCCACATGAGCGGGTTGAACCACAGGACGATAACCGCCAGTTCAGCAATCAACAGATCAAGGGAATGCCCTTGTCTGACATGCGCTTTCTCGTGCGCAATTATCTGCTCATAAGTTGCGAAGTCGTAATCATCCGGATAGATGAAGATGTACTGGAAGAAAGAGCACGGTGCCTGCCTTGTTTCTGTATTCACGATAACATACTCGCCATCCTGTACCTTGTCAGTGCTGCTGATTCCTTTATACAGAATGCTTCCCACCTGTACGAGCAGGTGAAGGGTAAAAACAACGACACCAAAGACATAGAGCATCGCCAGCAGGAAAAGCCAGTCCTGGGTCCAGGAAAATACCGGTGCCTCCTGCACTTCTGCCATTTCTGCTGCAACAGTGGGCGTTTGTTGAGGTAAAGCAGGAAGTGATAGGTCTTCGGCGGGTTTTGTTGTGGAGTAGGTTAAAGGAGCCGTAACAGCAGGGGCTTCCTGTTCTATGTTGGCTTCCGGCTGGCTCTCCTGCTGAAAAACATAATCCAGGTATCCCTGGTGGCTCACAAATTGAGGCACCGTGACAAAAGGCAGGGCAAAAGCCAGCAAAATGCACCCAAGAAGGTATATCCTGTTTGTGGAAAAGAAGCTTTCCTGGTGCAGCACGAATTTGTAGAACAGTAAGGCTATTCCAATCACGAAAGAGACCTTAAGCAGATATTCCATCATGGCAAATTAGGTTAAGATGATTTTTGGGATTTTATAATTTGTATGATTTCGTCCAGTTCGGAGTCTGACAGCTTCTCTTCCCTGGCAAAATGAGTAATCATTTTAGAGAAGGAATTGCCAAAGTACTTGCGCTTAATGCTGGCAACATCCTGTTTCCTGTAATCTGCCAAGGCAACCAATGGTGTATAGCGGTAAGAGTTCCCCAGTTTCTCTGCACTCAGAAAGCCCTTCTCCGTCAGAATCTTCACCATAGTGGCGATGGTGTTGTAGTGCGGCTTGGGCTCTGGCATCTCCTCTATTATCTCTTTTATAAAGGCACTTTCCAGCCGCCATATAACCTGCATGATCTGCTCTTCTCGTTTACCTAGTTTCTGCATCGTAGTAATGTTTATACAATACTACTAATAAATTAGTAGTAATCCTAATCCATTAGTAGTAAAACCAACCAACTAGGAAACAAATTAAAGTTAATGCATAAAAAATTGAGGTGAAGCTGCTTTCTGTGAGGGAGAAAGCCACAAAAACTGCTCTAAAAAGCACGTGTTGTATAGCCTTGAAGTATGGTATTGTTATGGATGATGCTAAATCAAATAACTTGCGCCAGGTATGAGACAAGTATTTTAGGAAGCATCAAATGCTTTAAAAGAGGTGTAACAGCAAAGGAAGGCAGTTGAAGGTTTATAATAAACGGCAAAGGCGGTAACTGAAGGCTACATAAGAGAGGCCGGGAAGGTAAAAGCAAAAGCCCTACTTGAGTTCAGGTAGGGCTTTTGTGGTTGACTGTCTTATCCTGCTGATAAAGCTTTCAATTCTGCTTTATTTGTGTCTGCTCAGGCTAAGCCCATATATAATGAGCCCGGCTGCAGCTGCAAAAGCAACATATTGCTTGTCTTTAGCTGTTAAAGACTTATAAAAATCCAGCCCGTACTTACCCGGGTTTTTCATCAACGATTCCAGTTCAGATGGATCTCTCAGGATTTTCCCAAGCGATTTTAGTGTTTTAGGTTCTTCCATAGTTAGCTCTTGTTTCAGTTAGCGTACGTGGATAAAACGCATTTAGATATCCTGTACGCTTGTGCTGCTTTAAAAATCCCGCTCATCAGGCAGCTTCTTTACCATTCAATCATCTATCGACTGTCCAACCAACTGGCGGAACTTCCAGCCTGTATTATCAGCTGTAGTGCCCTGCGTTTGTTTCATCAGTATTCCAATAACCTTTTCCTTAGGGTCGGCAAAATATTGTGTGTTAAAGTATCCACCCCAGTCAAAAGTGCCCTGGCTGCCTTTACCGCCCATGTCCTGCCCCTGCTGCGTCAGCACGCCGAACGCAAGCCCATAATGTTGAGCATCTCCTCCCCAAAGGTCACCTGTATGGTTGCCCATGATGGCTTGTACGGTAGTCCGGCTCAGGAATCGTTTGCCGTTCAGTTCTCCTCCGTTCAGGTACATCTGCAGAAATGTAGCATAATCTTTGGCAGTACTGGATAATCCTGCTCCTCCGGAGAAAAACTGCTTTGCCCCCTTAACAGGGTAATCCGGATCATAGAAAGTAACAGGGTATTGGCGCCACTGGCCATCTACCTGTCGTTGCACCGCCACCAGCCGATTCGCCTTATCTGCCGGAAGATAAAACCACGTGTCGTGCATGCCGAGTGGCTCGAAGAGGCGCTTTCTCAGAAAAACATCAAAAGGCATTCCAGACACTACCTCAACAAAATACCCCAACACATCGAGTCCTTCACTGTAAGTAAATTTCTCCCCAGGGTTGTGGTGCAAGGGCAGTGCTGCCAGCTTTTTCACGCTTTCCCCAATGCTGATGTTTTCTGTTGTAAAGAGGTCCGTCACGCCAGCCTTGTGATATATCATTTTCATGCGCTCATCGGCATCTATTTTTCCGTAGCCAAGTCCGGAGGTGTGGTTCAGCAACTGCCGGATGGTGATTTCTCTCGCGGCTGGAGCGCTGGTATAACTGGTGTCTTTGTACTGAAAAGTTTTCAACACCTGCGGGTTTTTAAATTCAGGGATATACTTGGAGATAGGGTCGTCCAGTTGAAACCTACCCTCCTCCCAGAGCATCATGACTGCAGTGGCAGTAATGGCTTTGGTTTGTGAAGCAATGCGAAAAATATCATCCCGTTTCAGAGGCCGGCCGGCCTCACTGTCTGCCATTCCATAGGCTTTATGAAAGACTATTTTGCCGTTTCGGGCTACAAGAGCGACCACACCGGGCACATCCCCTTCTGCAACCGCTTGCTGCAGCATCGCATCTATTCTCTCCAGGCGTTCAGGCGACATGCCGGCTTTTTCAGGAGAAGCTACCGACAAGGGCTTTGATTTCCTGATAGAATTTGTCTGAGCGGTAGCCGTTACGGCTAAAGCCAGTATCAATATAGTGTAGAGGTTCTTCATGTTCGAGTAGATGAGTCATTATATTTCCTGCTAATTCATTTCTGAAGAACAAGATATACATCTTCGATGAAAGATCTGCTGTTTCAAAAGAACTGCTGTTTCATCTTCATACCTTATATGCCAGTTAAATGTGCAGCTTTAAACCATCCTTCAAATAGCTTACTGTTGCATTACGCCATAGCCTCCACTTTGTATTATACTTATACCTTGCTGTTTTACCGGTTATAGTACCGGATAATTAACTCATATAAAACTAACCCATAACAGGCTTTCCCGGTTTCTATAGGATTGAAAGCTTTAAATATTGATGTTTAAACTACATTATTGGCAGGAAATAATAAACTACTCTCTGTTCATTATGTTTCCTTCACCATATACTTCTCTTCTGTATCGCTAATATTTAGCATTAACAGTATATTGTTATTAGTCAAAATAATCATAAAAAATAAATAAATTCATATGAGTATAACTTTATAAAGATCAGCACAGGCTCCTACAGTTTTTCCTCCGAAAGTCTAAGAGCTTCAGCACGTAACCACTAAGCAACCAGCGGTTTAAAACAGGAACATCGCTACATCATATATGTAAGCTGCAGTCCTATAACTGCTGCTACAGCCCCTGCACCAAGGTTATATTTTCAATATCAACTGTATATTGTAACTGCACCCCTCTCTTTACTGCTACACCCTCATTTCATGAGCACCTTCCTGAAATGTTTTTACCCGCCCCTTTGGAAAGCCCACCAAAACGCAACTGCAGCAGTCTGTCATTCTGATATCTCAGGTACAACACTTTAACCAACTTACATGACAGCCATATCTACTTCTTCAGTAAATAGCGGCAGGCCTTGCTTGACAGCAGCTTTTGCCACCTGTATTTCTTTTTGGTCGTCACTGGTACTGGCGCTACTCTTCGCACCCTTGCCAGCTATCTCACAAAGTGCAACTGCTGATGAGACAGAAATCATACCGATGCTCGAGTGCGTCCGCATTTCCCCGGAAACAGGTAATTACATCGCTGTTTTCGGCTACAATAATCCAAGTAAAACAGAGGTTTCCATTCCCCCTGAGAGTAGCTCCCTATCTTGTGCAGGCGTATTGGTGACAGGTAATAACATACATGTGTTTAAGCCGGGGAGAGTTTTTTCTGCCTTTTCTGTAGAATATGAATGCGCTGAACTTACCTGGACTGTGACCGGACCTAGCGGCAAGCCAAAGTCAGTGACTGCAAATAGCAGTTCTACTTTCTGCGCTACTACTGGCAGTATCAGCCCGAATGTGACCACTACCACATCCACTCCCGGGAAAACCTTTGGCAAAATAGGTTCTGAGCTATCGATTCTTGCTGCCGGTGGCAACATTCCTACAGATTTTGTATACCAGATAGAGGTTATCGGAGGTGTTCGCTATGTATTTGTAACCCTTATTGCTTTAGAAGGTAAAACAGCAGCCCTGCTCGGGGATGTGAACGGTATGGGCTTGCTTGAAGCCAATGTCTTAGGATTGCAGATTACAGGATGGCTGCCAGTTTCTAAGCTGCCGGATCTGAACAGCCTGCCGAACCTGAGGCTGGCCCTGCCAGGATTCACACCTGTACGAAACGGAGGTGCCGTTACCAGCCAGGGAGATCTGGCACAGCGCACTGACCTTACCCGCACTGGATTCAATGTAAAAGGCGAAGGTATTAAAATAGGAGTTCTGTCAGACAGCTACAATGCCAGTTTGGGCAACCAGGCGCTGCTTGATGTACAGCAGGGTGACCTGCCGGGTGTGGAGAACCCATTGAATCCGACCCCGGTGCAGGTGCTGCGAGACCTGCCTTCCGGCTCCGGGCTGGGCACAGACGAAGGCCGTGCCATGCTTCAAATCATCCATGATGTAGCCCCTAAGGCGACATTGGCCTTCCGGACTGCTTTTAACGGGCACCTTGACATGGCTGAGGGAATCCGGGAACTAAAAAATGCTGGCTGCCATCTTATCGTGGATGATATCACCTATATCACCGAGCCTTTCTTTCAGGATGGTGTTGTGGCACAGGCAGTAGATGAGGTAGCGGCACAGGGAGTTACTTACTTTTCGGCGGCCGGAAATTTCGGTGTACGGTCTTATCAGGGCCAGTTCAATCCTATGGCATCGCCGGATGGCAAAACAGTGCATAATTTCAGTGGGGGAGATTATCTGCAGCGGCTCTACCTGCCGGAAGGCAGTTATACAGTGGCTATGCAATGGGTAAGCGACGCTGGACATGATCTGGATTTTTACCTCACAGACGACAGCGGCGGTATTATCATCGGTTATAACCGTGACGGCACCTACCCATTTGAAGGCATGGCCTTTCATGTTTCGGCAGGCGGTGCTGTCGCTAACATCATGGTGGCCAATGCCAGCACCTCAACAGGCCCTCCTCCAGTTTTCAAGTATATCATTTTCAGAGGGAACGCGGCAATATGGGAACATAGTAGCGGCACTTCCACTATTACAGGGCAGGCGAATGCTGCGGGAGCAATAGCAGTGGGTGCTGTGCTCTACTCCAATACTCCCCGTTATGGTGTAACGCCACCTACTATCGCTTCATTCTCTTCCAGAGGAGGTACCCCTATCCTTCGGGATGCCTCAAACGGAATTGTAAATATCACCAGAGAAAAGCCGGATTTTGCAGCTCCCAACGGCGGGAATACAACTGTATCATTAGGTGGTGTTAACCTAGAACCGGATGCCTTCCCCAACTTCTTTGGCACGTCAGCAGCGGCACCACATGCAGCAGCAGCCGCCGCATTGCTCCTGGAGGCTCACAAAAAGTACAAAGGTACTTCACTAGCTCCTGCTGCCGTAAGGTCAAAATTACGCAGCAGTGCCCTCGATATGGGTGAGGCAGGCAGAGACAATGTATCAGGCTATGGCTTTATCAGGCCGGATGCTGCCATCTCCACATTTGCCACCCCTACTCCTATTGCGGAGAGTTTCGTAGTGGTTGGAGCTGTTGCTGCAGGAAGTACAATAAAGGTGCAAGGACACTATTTTAAAAATTCTGCCGGAGGAAGCATTTCTCAAATTACGTTTGATGGAGTAGCAGTGGCTACCACTTTCATCAGCGAGACAGAACTGCAGGCAATCATACCAGCATTCACCGGAAACCCGGCCATTCGTGTCTGCAGCCCCGCTTCCGGCACCACAATAGTGCCAGACGGAGGCTGCTCTAATGCGCTTTACCTGTTTCCGAAAACAGTTGTTACTATAAAAGTGCAGAACACAACCAAGCGATACGGTGACAGCATGCCTGCTACCTATGCGGCTACCATCACCAATGCACCAGCCAGCCTTTCAGTTACTGATTTACGCTTCACTACGCTTGCAACAGATTTGAGTGATGTAGGGGCCTATGTTGTTACTCCTCACATTAGAAGTGGTCACCCTGTTCTTGCCTTGTCCGATAGGTATGAGTTCGTTTACGAACCAGGAATCCTCCAGATAGAGAAAATTGCGGTGGAGATTATTCCGAATGATCTGGCAATTTCGGAGGGAGAGCCCATACAGGGCTTTACCTATACTTACAGTTTCCCTGTTCCTATTGCCAACAGCGATGATAAAATACAGCTCATCAGGAATAAGCTCTCACAGGCACACAAAGTACTGCAAACTAATCGCGTAGCGCTCGTGACTGAAAGTCATCTCCTGCAGTTGGCATCTATCAGTAACAAAAGCTTTTTAATAAGTGCAGCAGCTGAGGCTAACGCCGCATTTGTTTACAATTCTTCTTTTGTCATCAATGTCAGCAGCTCAGTTCTAAACCAGATAGCTGCCCCTGATGTAAATGCTTCCAGTGTTTACAACGCTACCTGGGTGATGAACGCCTCCTTTGTAATCAATTCGCTCAGAGTTTATAACTCATCCTTTGTAATCAATGCCTCCAGTGTGATGAACAGTAATACCATTGGGGCTGGAAATAATGAAGAAGCCATTCTTATACTGAATGAAGCAGATGAAGTACTCTCAAGTGTTTATGCCATCAACCTGATTACAGGGTATACTGTTGGCACCCATTTATGGGCGCCTGCCACACTCCTGTCAAACAACTTTAATGCCTCCTATGGGCTGCCGGCTATCTTCTCTGTGAATCCGAAAGGCACAGGAGTGAAAGCAGTAAAACCTTACCTGGAATGTGTAGAGACAAATGGGTCCGGATATATAGCTCATTTCTGGTACGACAATCCTAATGCTGTAGCTGTTTGTGTGCCGCCGGGTGCAGATAACAAACTAATTTTTGAAGGCACTGATCCGGTTATAGTTCCCGGTACCTGTATCCCTAAAATTTTCAAACCAGGCAAGCATTATGCGTTCTCCATTGCGTTTGATGGCAATAAATGTTACTGGAGCCTGACAAGTAACCAAGGCACAAAAAGGACTTCCATTGCTTCAGAAGCCAGTTCTACTTCCTCCAGGTGTAAAAGCAACGATAGAGGCCCTAGTACGTCTTGCACCGATGGTGTCTTCCTTAGCAGTGTCAGTACCAGTAGCCTGCAGAGCAGCTCACCACTCCTGGATGACGGAATTCTAATTTACCCTAATCCAGTAGGAGACAATCTTAAGATTGATTTACAAGGACTTGGAGACACTGAAGTAGCCATAACGATGTATGATGCACTGGGCAGGGTTTGTCTGAAAGAAAAGCTAAGTAACAAGGATGCGCTGAACGACATCAGTGTAACAAACCTCAAGCCGGGCTTATACCTGCTTAAGATGGAGTATGGTGATGTATCGAGGCAATATAGAATTATTAAACAGTAGTGAAAAAATGATTTGAAGGATAACAGGTAAGTAAACCGTGCAGGCTAAGCAGCCTGAGGCGCACAGAGAAATGCACAAAGTAACTTTCTGCGTCTTTGCGCTGCTGCCTATTCCGGTTTACTTATACCTCTTATAGCGAAAAATGAAATGTGGTCTTAAAACACGCGTCATGAAAAAGGTAATTTTGTTGTTGTTGTCGATATTCCTGTTTACCACAGCTTTCGCCCAGAATAGCAATATAGACAGTCTGCAGAACCTGTTGACTACAGCAAAAGACACATCAAAAGTAAACGTTCTTCTGGAACTTAGTAAAGCGTACAACGGGGTAGATCAGGCTAAGTCTATCGCATATGCGAAACAGGCCCAGAAATTAGCACAAACGCATGATTTCCCGCGTGGCGAAGCGTATGCGCTCAAAAGCCTTGGCATGGCCTACGTAGGCGAAGGAAGTTACCCCAAGGTGCTGCGTTACTGGCAGCAGTCTCTGGATATATTTGAAAGTATAGACGACAAGGTGGGTGCAAGCAATATGCTCAATAATATTGGTGTTGTCTATTCTATTCAGGGATGGGACGCCAAGGCTATCGAGTTTTACCTGAAGTCACTAAGGGTCGCTGAAGAAACGGGTGACAAGCTTAGAATTGCGACTGCCCTTTTGAATATTGGCGCGCAGTACTACCATAACCCTGCCACGCATGACAAAGCCCTAGACTACTACCTGCAGGCGCTGCCGCTGAGCAAAGAAGTAGGAGACAAAACTACCCTTGGCACCCTGACAGTGAACATCGGGGAGATATATTTTGAACAGGGCGACAATAAAAAAGCCATGTCTTATTACCAGCAGGCACTGGACATTCTGGAGAATTCCGGAAATGAAAACAAAGTAGCCTATACACTGAATGCTATTGGCCAGATTTACACTGCCCGCGGAGAACTGGCCAAAGCCATGCAACAGCATCAGAAGGCAAAGAAAGTAGCTGAAGCTGCATCAGCTAAACTAGAACTGGCCCAGGCCCTCAATTACATAGGTGACCTCCAGAACAGGATGGGCAACACAACAGAATCGCTGGCTTCTTATGAGCGTGCCAGTAGTATTGCTGCAGACCTGGGGGCTAACTACGAACTTAAAGATTCTTATGAGGGTATAGCCCAGGCCTATGGGGAGCTGGCAGATTACAGAAAAGCATATGAGTATCAGAACCTACTGCTTGCCATTAAAGACTCGCTCTACAACACTGAAACAAACAAGAAGATAGAGAACCTGCAGGCCAACTATGAAAATGAAAAGAAACAGGCGCAGATAGACCTGCTGACAAAAGACCGGGAACTGCAAAAGGCAACCCTCCAAAGGCAGCATGTGCTCCGCAATGCGCTTCTGGTTGGTTTAGGGCTCATTGTCCTTATTGCCCTTATCCTGTTCTTTAACATCCGCAATAAGGCAAAGGCAAACAGAATGCTCAAGAACAAAAATGCGGAGATACATGCACAGAAAGAAGAAATAGCCACCCAGCGCGATCACCTGGAGCAAACCTACCACAACCTGGTAAGCACGCAGGAACAGTTGATACATTCTGAGAAAATGGCTTCCCTTGGACAACTCACGGCCGGGGTGGCACATGAAATAAACAACCCTATCAACTTCGTGTCGGCAGGTATAGACTCTCTAAGGGCCAACTTTGCTGATATAATGGAGGTGCTGAGCGGCTACCTTGCTTTGAAACCGGAAGAAGACAACAAGATGCAGCTGCAGAAACTGGCCCGGATCAAAAAAGAAATGGAGGTAGAGGAGTTGATGGAGGAGTCAGAACAACTGCTGGTGAGCATTAAAAACGGGGCTACCCGCACAAAGGAAATCGTGAAGAGCCTGAAGAACTTCACACGGTTGGACGAGAGCAGCCTCAAAAAAGCAAATATACACGAAGGAATTGACTCTACGCTGGTCATACTCAACAACCAGATAAAAGGCAGAATCAAAGTAGTGAAGAACTATGGAGAACTGCAGGAGATCAATTGTTACCCGGGCCAGCTGAACCAGGTTTTCATGAACATCCTCAACAATGCTGCCCAGGCCATTAAAGGAGAAGGCACCATTGCCATTAAAACTTATAAAGAGGATGACTATGTGGTCATAAAGATAAAAGACACCGGAATGGGAATGACAGAAGAAGTGAAAAAACACATTTTCGAGCCTTTCTTCACCACCAAGGATGTAGGGGAAGGTACAGGGTTAGGCCTGTCTATCACCTACGGCATCATTGAAAAACACCATGGCAAAATAGATGTAGAATCAGAGCCAGGTGTAGGCACAGAGTTCACCATCAGGATCCCGCTTGTACTTTCAGGTACATCCGAGGAAAAAGTAATGGCAGCAGTGTAAGGCACTTTAAACCTGAAAAATAAACCCGTAACAATTATAAAGGATGGAAACTACGACATTGGACCAGCCCGTGGAACTACCTGCTGAAACCTATGAAAAACCATCTATACTATACATAGATGATGAAGAGGATAACCTGGTTGTCTTTAAATCTGCTTTCAGAAGGTTCTATAAAGTCTACACCGCCCTATCAGGGGAAGAGGGACTTGAAATTCTGAAAACACAGGATGTAAGCGTTGTGATTACCGACCAGCGCATGCCCCGCATGACGGGGGTACAGTTCCTGAAGAACCTCCCGGAGGACAACGACATGATTCGCATGATCCTGACAGGTTACAGTGATATGGAATCTATTATAGAAGCAGTGAACACAGGTAAAGTTTACCGCTACATTGTAAAGCCCTGGGACAAGGAGGAACTGAAGATTACGGTAGATAATGCCATTGAAGCCTTTCAGCTGCGCCGCACCAACAAGCACCTGATACATGAGTTGAAAGAGGCAAATGAATACCTTGAGCAAAAGGTGCTGGAGCGCACACTGGAGGTGAACCAGCAAAAGGAAGAGGTGGAGAAGCTACTGCTTAACATTCTCCCTGCTGAGGTGGCGCATGAACTGAAAGAAAAAGGCGAGGCTACACCACACTTCTATAACTGCGCAACGGTCCTTTTTGCAGATTTTGTGGGCTTCACCAGTATTGCGGAAGGGCTATCGCCACAGGAACTGGTGGCTGAGCTAAACAATTATTTTCTGGTATTTGATACGATTGTGGAGAAACATAACCTGGAAAAGATAAAGACCATCGGCGATGCGTATATGTGTGCCGGGGGCATTCCAGTATCAAACCAGACCCATGCTGTAGACGCCATTCTGGCAGCCTTCGAGATGCAGGCACACATGCAGGAGATAAATGAGAAAAAGGCTGCATTCGGGCTCCCCATGTGGGAGTTGCGCATTGGCATGCATACCGGCCCTCTGGTGGCGGGGGTAGTAGGCCGTAATAAGTTTGCGTACGACATCTGGGGTGATACCGTAAATATCGCCAGCCGAATGGAATCCTGCAGTGAAGGTGGCCGCGTTAACATTTCAGACACCACTTTTGAGATGGTAAAAGAGTGGTTTAGCTGCCTCTACCGGGGCAAAGTTCCGGCGAAAAATAAAGGGGAGGTTAATATGTATTTTGTGGAGAAAGGACTGGAGCAGGCAGAAATTTCTACGGTGCAAAAAAAGAACAGATAGAGCCTTAGAATACCAGAATAAGTAAATTTCCAAGGACAGATAAGTTTATTTTATGATCTTTCTCTATTAATACCGCCGTTATTAAGAATTATAATTATTTTATTGTATATTGTACCATATAATGAACATATATGCCACCAGAAATGTAGTAGGTATATAACAAACAAAGTAATATGAATAACGGAACAGTAAAATTTTACAACGACCTGAAAGGGTTCGGATTTATTAAGGAATCAGATTCAGATCAGGAATACTTCGTACACGCATCTGGACTAGTACACGAAATCAAAGAGAACGACGAAGTAACTTTTGAACTGCAGGAAGGCAGAAAAGGACTAAACGCTGTTAATGTGAAGCGTGCTTAGTTTGAATATATAACAAATAAAAAGGCCTTACATGCAGTAAGGCTTTTTTATTTGCTCTTGCGGTTTTACCGGCTGTCTTTTTCAATCCTGCTCCTTTATTAAAATAAAAAAATAGGGCTAAAATTTATTCCAATGAACAGAAAATATTTAGTAGATACCACCACACGCGAGTACCTTTGTGTTGCACTTCAAAAAGGACAAGAGTGGGAGCCGAATAACCAGGATTCTCTTGAAAACTTTATGGGCTCGAGAGCCAATAAAAACAAGCCAGAATTCGAATTAGTGTCCGGCGAGTACAACGACAATTCATTTTTCGAGAAGTGGATACGTAATGGTACAAACTTTTTGTTTCGCTACTAAAAGGCCAT
Source organism: Pontibacter toksunensis (assembly GCF_042686245.1). Taxonomy (NCBI): domain Bacteria; kingdom Pseudomonadati; phylum Bacteroidota; class Cytophagia; order Cytophagales; family Hymenobacteraceae; genus Pontibacter; species Pontibacter toksunensis. The sequence goes on from NZ_JBHUOX010000012.1 coordinate 39,424, forward strand.
AAGGCCGCCATTTCCGTATATATTACATAACAACACCAAATTTCAAGAACAATATATGGGTAGATCTCAAGAAACTTTTAGTAAAAAAGAAAAAGAAAAGAAGAAACTAAAGAAACGACAAGACAAGGAGCAGAAGAAAGAAGAACGCCTGGCGAATTCCAGCAAAGGAAAAGGCATCGATGAAATGCTGGCTTATGTAGATGAGGAAGGAAACATTACGGATACTCCTCCGGATCCTACCAGAAAGAAGAAAGAGGTGAAGCAGGAGGATATTCAGATTGGTGTGCCGAAGCATGAAGATCTGGATCCGGCTGATTTACTCAGAAAAGGCACTATTACATTCTTCAATACTTCTAAAGGCTACGGCTTTATCAAAGACCACGACTCGCAGGAAAGCATTTTCGTTCACCAGAATGGTTTAGAAGACTCGGTGAAAGAGAATGATAAAGTTACCTTCGAGGTTGAGAAGGGGCAAAAAGGCCTCAACGCCGTAAACGTGAAGTTAATTAAATAGAAAATCTTCGCAGCTACTGTCCGATCTTCGTTCACGGGATAAGTATGCGGCGTCTGCAATATAAGTACAGCAAGTACTGAAAGCTATATGAAGGCTTTAAACCTGATGCCGGAAGGCATTAAGTTTAAAGCCTTTTTCTATGTAGCCCCCTGCCAGGTACAGGACCCAAGGGCAGGGTGATTTGTACCAGCGTGCCCTGGTTTGGGGCAGAATGTATGCGCATGGTGCCGTTCAACAGCTTCACCCGGTCCTGAATTGATTTGAGACCTATTCCTTCCGTCTGTATTTGCTCCGGTGCAAACCCCTTTCCATTGTCTTCAGCCAACAGCACCAGAGAATCTTTTTGCTCCCGCATTAACAGGCTTGCCTTTGTTGCCTCTGCATGTTTGATGATGTTATTTACCAGCTCCTGCGCAATACGATAGACACATACCTGCAAGTGCCTTTCCACGTCTTGCCTAAGGTTAAAAACCTCACACTGTAATTCCATATCTTCTGTATTGAACGGCACACACATTTGCTGGAAGGCAACCTCCAGCCCAAAATGCTCTAATACAGATGGGGTGAGTTCATGAGAGATAGTGCGGACCTGTTTGATGGCCTCATGCAGCATCTGGTCTGTTTTCAAAACCGTGGCCTTTATTTTAGATGCATCCTGTGCTACCTTAACACGGGTTAACTGGTCCAGGTTGAGCTTGGCCCCGTACAGGAGCTGTCCGATGCCACTGTGTAGCGCCTCGGCTATGCGCCTCCTCTCCGTTTCCTGCGTTTCCATAATAGCCAGAAGCAAATCCTTCTGCTGGCTTAGCCGCAGATTAAGGTTTTCCTGTTCCAGTTTCTTTAAAGCAGAAATATCCCGTGCAATCACCAGCACACTTTTTATAGTTCCATCATCGGCATATTCCGGCACCAGGCGTGAATGGTAGTAGGCTCTGCCAAAGGGAAGGTCATAGGAATGATTGTGGTCCAGAGGTTCGCCCATCTCCATTACCAGTCCCACTTTTTCCTTCCAGGACAGGCTGGAACCTTCCTGCTTTTCCGCCTCAGGAGCAGCTTTCAGGTACAGCGATGTAACAGGCAAACCGGTTACTGCCTCGAAATGTTGGTTGCTGAACACCAGTTCAAGGTCTTCGCGCCAGCGGGTAATAATATCCGGCGTGTTACTTACCAGCATGCGGTAATGAAACTCGCTTTGCCGAAGCTTTTCTTCTGCCTGCTGTCGTTCCGTAATATCATGCACAATACCTATAAATCGTTTGGCATTGCCCTCGCTGTCGCATTCAACCCTGCCTATGCTGTGCATGTAAAACATCTTCCCGTTTGGCCGGTATATGCGGCGTAAATACTCATAAGGCTGTTTTGTCTTGGCGGCTTGCTCAAGTATCTGCCGGACAACCAGCGCATCATCAGGTTGAGAGACGGAATCAATAAAATCTAACGTTGGTACAAAGCTACCGGGTTCGTAACCCAATAGCCTGAACATGCCATCTGAGAACTGCAATTGCATGGTGGCAATGTCGCAGGAGTAACTGCCAACCCGGCCTATCTTTTCTGTCTGGCTTAGCAATGCTTCATTTTCGCGTATCTTCTGCTCTGCTTTTACCTGTTCTGTTATGTCCTGAATGGTGCCATGAACTTTGTGTGCTTTGCCACTTAACGTGTACACAATTCTGCCTATCACGTGCAGTACCCGTACTGCCTCATCGCTCCTAACAATTCTGTAGATAAAGTTCAGCTCTTTCTGTTCAGTGTAATAAGCCGCTAAGGTTTTATCAAATGCTTCCCTGTCATCCGGATGAACAAAGGAAGCACAGGTCTCAAATAGTATCTTCTCGCTTTGCGGCTCCAACCCATGAATGCGGAACAGCTCATCAGACCACCGGATGTCATCATACGGGAACGTAGCCTCAAAACTTCCGATATGCCCCAGTGTCTGCGTTTCCTCGAGTCTTTGCTGCGCATCCTTTAATTTTTGTTCAACATCCCGGAGTTGCTCAAGTTTGTCTTTCAGCGCGTGTTGCTGTAAGAGGAGTTTCTTTTCTGTTGCCTTGCTCTGAAACAGGTCTGTAACGTCTGTCAATTTATGTATAATATACATAATCTCTCCTGCCTCATTCAGCACTGGCGTGTTAGAAGGAATCCAGTGCTTTTCTTCTAATCCCTCTGCAAGGTAAGTAGTCTGGTGTGCATCGTAGTGCTGAAGGACCATCTGATCCATTTTTTTTGATCCGAGCACTTTATCGAAAGAAGCCCTCAAACTCTTTATAAAATAGTCAAGTGAGCTCTCGGGAGTGTCCGGGAAAACGTCAGAAATGTACTTTCCCACAAGTTCTTCCCGTTGGCACTGCCTGGCGGTTAAGTAAGCATCCGTGGCCAATACAATTCTGAGGTCCGGGGTCAGGATGAGGTATGCATCTGGGGCAGCCTCAACTACTTGAATGAGATTCGAATAGTCCCGCTGCACACCAAGCTGGCTAAGAGCCGAAGGTTCCTGAAATGCGTTAATGAAGTCAACGTAAGCGTTCTTTTTTCTCATACCTGTCTTTCCTCCTCCTAAGCAGTTCGACTGAGCTACTTATAACGATAGGTTTAGGTTAAATAGCACATCTTGCGCAGCATCAGTTCAGGTATTTAAGTATCGGGGCTCTAAGGACCCTGCTGGTTTATTCCTGACACTGCACCAAATTCAGGAGCTAAATAGCCCGAAGGCCAAGTAGAAACAACGACGTTCTGGTTAGTTAAAAATAGAATTTTTGATAATAAACCGCAAGAGACAAGCCATATAAAGGAGATAAATTACTCTATTTAAAGCCTGTTGCCTAGAGGCAGGTATACCCCCTGCTACTTCCTGGGCACGCGGATATAAAGGGTAGTTTCGTTTTTTACTTCCCTCTCAAACCAGGTTTCTCCCTTGTGTCATTCCACAATCGTCTTGATGATGAACGTGCTCAGGCCCGCCTGTTTTAGTCCTTTGTACCGGGTCTGCGGGCATTCATAAACTTATTCTGTAAGAATATCATGGTACAAGCTCATAGTCCGTTACCCTTTTCAGCCACTTTAAAAACAAATTTTCTCCCTGTTCTACATCGATGGCTATTTATTCTCCGCCAGGGGTTGATGAAGGGCAACGGAGATAAGGTTATAGATGCACTTCATGTCGTGTTGTCGTTTGATTCCAGCTGGAAGCTGTCGTTGGAGGCAAAGAAGCGGAAGATTCGCTCGTTTCCAAAAAACACCGGGTTTTCAACCGTATCTTGTGCCAGCAGGAAATAGAAAGAAGTCAGACATCTGTCAGATCAAGGAGGTAGAGCAGCAGGTAATGCAGGTTAAACCCATTCCTGTGAAGGGGATTAAAACCTTAACTTTTAGAATTAATACTTAAATCCAGAGAATAAGGGCACTAACTAAAGATTTTTCATGTATAGTATATATAAATGAAATAGTATAATTCTTTCCTCGTTCTGGAATAAAGCAGGAACAGCATACATTTCAACCTGGTGCCGGAACAAAATCAAGAAGATTGACAGCAAAACAACCGAAGCCATCATGCTGATCTTTGTAAAGAGGTAGGATAAATAAGTTAATTAAATTTACTGTAAATGGAATTTGTTGATTTAAGGACGGGCTATTTGCTCACAGGATTCGACGATTTTGAATCTGCATACTCTGCCACGGAGCAGCTTTGTGATAAGGGTTTCAAAGTTGCCTATCTGAATGAGGCATCGCATGTGCGGGACCCCGAAGTAAGGAACTTTACCAGGTGCTTTAATGAGCAGGATGAAAAAAAATACCAGAATTACCATTACATACTACGGGATGAGGCCAAAACCAAAGCCGTGGAAAGTATGAAGACAGCACTGGAGGTTCTGGAACAGAAAATAAGCCGTAAAGCCAAATTTATAATGGTAGTAGATACCAAAAAGTGAGCACTATAGAAGCGCTTTTACAGAGAAACAGATTGTAGCCGTAAAAACAGGAGTTTCTGGAGGCATAGAACGCGCCACCAGCATGGCTTACAGTGAACTGCCAAACGTAGAGCAGTTGGTGCGATCACAGCATGATGTCGAGGAGGTGGTGCTTGTAAGCATCTGCTCTTACAAAGGGTAAGTTATAGCCGGCCGTATAAGTCGCGCTCCGTTGCAGGAAATGAAGGTGACACCCGCCGTTGAGCAACGCATATGAGAAATACTGCAATCAGATTACCCGGTAGACAAGTAGCTTGAATTCTGGTGCAAACTTCTCTTTACTAGAAGGTTTGGTCATAGATCTTTAGGCGTATTTTATATTCCGGAAAGACTGAATAATGTACCTTTTAAACCTCCCGCTAAGACACTTTCCTGTACTTATATTAAACAAGAGCGCTGCATCCTTTGCGTCAGAAGCCTCGTGACGATTTATTCCTGAAAGATGTTCTTTAGTTTTTGAGGAAGCAATACAATTTCAAACAGCAGTGTTAAAACACCAAGGGCAGGTATATAATACCTGCCCTTGGTGTTTTAATTTGCTTGTTCACCTATCTGTTGTTAGTTAGCAAACAGATTAACGGGGATCAGAAGCATATGAATCAGTAAAAAATTCAGTAAGGGTTAAAATCCGCTTACATTCAACCTACCACCGGTTACTGTCTTGCCTGCTAAGGAAGCAGTGGGAACAGTACTGCTAAGTATAGCGTTTTTGATAGTGGCAGCAGTAGAACCAGGATGAGATGCTGCATACAGTGCAACCCCACCTGTTACATGCGGCGTAGCCATAGAGGTACCGCTGTAAGAAGAATAAGTATTGAAAGCTGTAGTGGAGTTGATAGCAGATCCAGGAGCTCCCAAATCTACTGTGGTAGCACCATAGTTAGAGAAAGAAGACTTAGCTCCTGTAGATGTAATAGCGGCAACTGCGATGACGTTATTTAAATCATAGTTAGAAGGGAAACTTGCAGTTACGTCATTATCATCACCTACGCCATCACTGCCGCCGTTACCAGCAGCTGCCACGAACAGGATATCTCCTGCATTGGCGCGATTGACAGCATCATATAGCGCCTGTGAAAAACCGCCACCGCCCCAGGAGTTATTGCTGGCTACGATGTTCATGCTATGGCGGGACTTGAGGTCTGTCAGGTAATCCACAGCTTTTACTGCATTAGCGGTAGTTCCACCTCTGCGGCCCAGGAACTTAAGGGAGATCATGGTCACGTTCCAGTTCACACCTACCACGCCAGATCCGTCATTAACAGCGCCGATTGTGCCGGCTACGTGTGTGCCGTGGTCATCAAGGCTGCCCCTGGAGCCACCGTCATACACTTCATTGTCATTGCCATCAAAATCCCAGCCGTGGGTATCGTCTACGTAGCCGTTACCGTCATTATCCACGCCATCAATTGGGTCGAATGGGTTTGTCCAGATATTAGCATTTAAGTCGGGGTGCGAGTATTGAATACCTTCATCAATAATACCCACCACTACAGAAGTAGAACCTGTATTACCACCTGCCCACGCCTCACCAGCCTGGCTGCCATACTGGTTTGCAGGTGATGTAGCATCACCATACATACCCCACAAAGAGCCATTGGTATAATAAGGGTCAGAAGACGTAGCGTGGTGCTGGTAGATATAGTTTGGCTCTACAAACTCTATTTCTGCACCGCCCTTCATTTTGCTGATTGCATCGAGAGCAGCCATTGGTGTATGTACCAACAAGAACCCTTCCCTGTCACCCAGACGCTCCATCGTCTTTGTCAGGACGTGCTCCTTTACCTTGCCGCTGATGCGGGCAAGCACAGCTGCTCTGGCCTCTTCCGACACACCTGCCTTAAACTTTACAAGTACCTCATTGGCTACAAATTCCTGTCCTCTTGATGCCATTGCCTGCGACTCTTCCGTCAGCGCCAGCGTTTCATCTTCTGTGAAGGATTCCTTCTCGCAACCTGTCAGAAAGGCAACAGATAATGCTGCAACAGCTACGGCAGATCTGCCCGCTGTAAAATAATTTTTCTTCATAAACAATTGATTAAGGTGAGAACTAAACAATTGTTAAGTAAGAGAAATCAAAATTAATCTGACAGGAAGGTTCGCTATCTAAAGCAACTAGGCTTTAAGCAGGAAAATAGAAGGTTAAAATAATACTTGTTACATTTTAACATCTAATAACTTTGTTTTTTAGATGAGAATGTTATGAGACCCTATAGGAAGTAACAATTACAGATCTAATTGTTTTTTGAGAATGCTGAAAGAAGGAGTTTAACTCGTCTAAAGGTACAAAAAGATCAGATTTAAGAATGTGTTATTGCTTAAATATTTGATGCTGAGGTGACAGCAGGACATAAGGTAAAAGGTCTCCTTATTCTAATGTGTAATTTATTTAAGTACGACAGGTTATCTGAAAATAAAATGTAGGTGCTACTTTCCTTACTTCCTTCAATAAGATGAGATGGAGGTTTTTTTAGGCTGTTGCCTCACTTCCGTCAAGAAGAAAGGCAACAGCCTAAGAAATAGTGATATAGTTGTTATACGATTCATAAACTTGAAGATTGTAAAGCTATGTTGATGGCTTTTATATATCACTAAACCACATCATGTGTCAGAGCCAGCAAGCATATTAATAAGCAGGTTTAAGTCTTCTATTGAAAGGTAGAAACTGTTGGTAGCTTAACCTTATTAGAAAAGCTACTTATGCGCTACATTGTACACATCTTTAGCGGTGCGCCTTACCTTATCGTATGTATTTATAGCTGTTCCATTCAATAACAGCAGACCCGCCACATGTGGAGCCGCCATAGAGGTACCGCTCATACTTGCGTAGTCAGGTTCATATGACTTTACATCAGCGGTCTCAACAACTTTAATACAGGTAGAGTAAACATTCACACCGGGGGAAATATAATCTATAGGCGGTTGCCCATGGTTGGAGAATGAAGCCCAGGAATCTGACCAGGTGCCATCAGATAGTTGGTTTGTACTCATCGCGGCAATTGTAAAAACATTTCTATGGTTTACCCTGGCAGGAGAATAGTTCTTTGCAGGTCTTGCATCATTACCTGCAGCAATGGCAAACAGTATCCCTTTATCAGCAACTTCTATTACTGCATTATCTAATGTTGTAGAGCCCGATGCTCCCAAGCTCATATTTGCAACGTCACCGGCAGTTCCATCATAATGCACAAAATCCAGTCCTTCCAGCACGTTAGACAAAGAGCCAGAACCATTTGTACCTAATACCTTCACAGGAACAACCAATGCATTTGCAGCCACTCCCACTACTCCTTTGGAGTCCAAAATTGCCCCGATGGTACCTGCTACATGGGTGCCGTGCCCATTACCATCGTTTGGATAACGGTCTGTTTCCGTACAAGTCTCAATGCTTCCATCAGGGTTGATTTCATCACAGAATGCATTATAAGTTCTATCTCTGCTCGTTTCGGTATTCAGATCCGGATGTGTTATGAGCTCTGATTCGCTGTTATTAAACATAAGAATACCCGTATCAATGACATAAGCTCTTTTTGTTCCAGTATAAGTAGCGGTACCACCACCTACACGGGTTACGCCAGGAGGAGCTTCGGCACTTGTTGTCCCATCAGTGGTAGTTGAGACGCGTGCAAGAGGCTCTATAAGTCTTACGATCTGGTCCCTCTCTATATAAGCCACACGAGGATCTGCCTGCAAGGTGTTAGCCTGCGCCGGAGTAAGTTTGGCAGCAAATCCTGATAAAGCAAAACTATAAGCAGAGTAAAGTGCCTGAGTAGGTATACCCTTTTCATTTAATATGGTGTGGCCATAGGCTTTAGCTTTCTGTCTTCTCTGCTCAAAACCCTCCGGTACGTTTCTGTTCACCTGTGTTTGGTCTTCCTTTAGCACGACGATATAATGACCATCAATAAATTCGGCTTGGCTTAGGGCACCTGATGAGACTGCCGTTAATCCGGCATCCTGCGGTGCAGCCTCTTCCGGTATATTTTCACAGGCCTGGAGGCACAGGAAAAAAGCGGCAACAAGCGTGCTGCCTGCAATTTTAAAATGAGGGCGAAAGCTAGTAAAGTTTTTCATGTGTAACGAATGTTTTGGGGATGAAAAGAACTATCCCACCAAAGCAAAACTAATATTCAACGGGCGCTATGGCAGGACCAGCAACACTTGCAATAACAGAAGATTTAGAAACAGAAGCAGCCCTTCTCTATGAAGAGGCAGAACGTTGAGGCGAAGTGATAATGTAACAGGAAAATATGCTCCTGATACATGAAAGCGCCTATGCTATGTGAGGCGATTTATAACTTTTGCTTAAATAATAATACGTTAAGCTAAAATAATTATATGTGTTTAATAAACCAATATCTTTTTAGAGATTTTTTTAAGAGGAAAAGTTTATTCATTAATAGGATGTTGAAAATGTAAGCCATCAAAGAGAGAAGGCATGGGATTTACTCTGCTGTTGTACTTCTTATGTTATGACATCCAATTTAATTTCTTTTTTCTCTGCAGTGGGTAGAACTTTTTCATTCTACTTTGCCTACGCTCGTGCATTGTGTGTGCATCTGTTACTGGTTACAAACCCGACATGATTCTTAGCCACCATTTAGAAAACCTGGGCCAGCAAGGGCGAAAACCTAGACACTCGCAGGAGCTGCGCACGCTGCGAGATCATCAAGATCTCCTCCTGTTTTGGGGTAGGGCCCCCTTTGAAAGGAGGGGGCTGGGGAGTTCACCTCTCCCACTCCACCTGCGGGAACACCACTTCCAGTTGGCGTTTGATGACGCGGTAATTTCCTTTCCAGAACGTGGCCAGATCGGCCACCTTGGTGATGGGTTTCAGGTCCGGGGTGAGCAGGTGAAGCTCTACTTTCATTTCACCCGCATCTACTGTAGGGCTCTCCTCCCATGCCAGTATATCCTGCAGACGTGTTTCCAGCCTTGGCTGTTCGCCGTTTGGCCGGTACTCCAGCTCGATTGGTGAACCATCCGGCAACACCAGGCTGACAGGAGCCAGCTGGTTTAGTCGGGTGCGCTGCGCCTCCTCCAGGTACTTCTTTTCCAGGATTGGCAGGAGCTCCAGTTCCATGAGCTCATCCGGGTGCTCGATGTCATAGAGGTGTGGGCGCAGCCATTCCAAGTTTGTCAGTAGTAAGGTGGAGGTGCTGACGTCGGGCCAGCCTTCTGTAGGGCGCCATTTTCGCAGGCTCAGCACGCGGTTTTGCCACTGGGTCACGGCCTCGTTGAAGTCCAGCAGGTGCTCGCCTTCCTGTTTGATGGCTTCGGAAATGGCCGGTACGCGGTGTTTGTCGTCGGGTGGTGGCAGCGGCTTGCTTTGCAGCACAATGCTGCCGATGCGGGTGTCCAGCGAGGCGGTGAGTTCGCCGTCGTTAACGTCCCAATGGTAAACCTCCTGCTGTTTCAGGAGCGGGGCCAGGTCGCGGGGGTTGAGCGGCGAGGCCAGGAAAATGCGGCCCGGATTGTCTTCACCGCCGGCGTGCAGGTGCGCGATGGACAGCCAGGGCTCGTGCGCCAGGTCATCGCGGTGGCCGGCGGAAGCATACTTGCCGTTGGCCAGCTGGAACTGCGCGTTGTTGCCGGGGCGGGCGTAGGCGATGCGCTCGGGGTAGCAATGCGCCAGCAGCACACCGGTTTCATACTCATCAAACTTACCGTTATCGGCCTCCACCTGGAACAGCTGGCGGTACGAGCGGGCTATCTTCTCTATCTTGCCAAAGCGCTTTCCTTGCCCCTGCTCTTTCCTGTACCGGCGCAGCGCTTCCACTCTCAGGTTTATGTCGATGCCGGCGTTACGGTCCAGGGGGTCGCGCTCTTCCAGGATGGAGGCAATATCACTGGCTAGCGGCACCTGGGTTGTTTCCTCGGCCTTGAGCAGCATGTGCGCGATGCGCGGGTGGCAAGGCAGCGCGTGCATGCGTTTGCCGTGCGCTGTGATGCGGCCATGCTCCAGCGCCTGCACCTGGTGCAGCATATCGGTGGCATATTGCAGGGCAGCGCGCGGCGGCGGGTTCAGCCACGTAAGCCCTCTGATGTCCGTAATGCCCCACTGCGCCATGTCCAGCACCAGCGATGACAGGTCTGCTTCCAGAATTTCGGGAGTACGGTGCGGAGCCATGCGCTCGTGCGTGGTTTTGCTCCACATGCGGTAAGCGGTGCCGGGGCCCAAGCGTCCGGCGCGACCGGCACGCTGGTCGGCTGCGTCTTTGGAAATACGCACCGTTTCGAGGCGCGACAAACCGGACTTCGGATCGAAGCGCGAGGTTTTGCCGAAGCCTGTATCCACCACTACCGAAATGCCTTCTATGGTTAAGCTGGTCTCGGCGATGCTGGTGGCCAGTACCACTTTGCGCCTGCCCTGGCGGTCGGGCATGAGGGCGGCGTACTGCTTGCCGAAGGGCAGCATGCCGAACAGCGGGTGTACCTGGAAACCCCGCAGCTGTTTGCGCAGGAGGGTTTCCACTTTCCGGATGTCGTTTTCGCCGGGCAGGAACACGAGGATGTCTCCCTCCTGCTCTTTGGCTGCCTGCTCTACTACTTTGGCCGTCATTTCGGGCAGGTGGCGGTCGTCGGCGTCGCCGGTATAAAAGGTTTCGATGGGGTATTGCCGCCCCATGCTTTGCGCCAACGGGGCCTTGAGCAGGCTCGTGAGCTGGGGCATATCCAGGGTGGCCGACATTACAAGAATGCGCAGGTCCGGGCGCAAGGTATGCTGCGCCTCCCGGCTCAGGGCCATGGCAACATCGGCATGGATGCTGCGCTCATGAAACTCGTCGAAGATGACAATGCCAATCCCCGTCAGCGAGCGATCGCTGTGGATCATGCGGGTGAGGATGCCTTCGGTGACGACCTCGATGCGGGTGGCCTCGGTAATGCGTGTCTCGAAACGAATGCGGTAACCGACAGTCTGGCCTACCTCCTCGCCCAGCAGCTGCGCCAGGCGCTCGGCAATGGTTTTGGCCGCCAGGCGCCGGGGCTCCAGCATCACGATCTTCTGGTCTTTCAGCCAGGTCTCGTCCAGCAAAGCCAGCGGCAGCAGGGTGCTTTTACCGGCTCCGGGAGGGGCGTTTACTATCAGCGTGTTCTGCGCCGCCAGGTGCTCCCGCACGGCAGGTATAATTTCCCGAACGGGTAAGTCTATGGTAAATGGGTTGAAAGGCAAGGCTTGTGATTTATGCTTAAGTAATCTTTGCAGGTATACGGAAATACCAGCTTGCAATTTACAGGAAATCAGGTATGGTCCGGCCATAGAGCAGCATCAATAAGGCCTCTCATCACACTCCATGTAGCTTTTCTCGAAATACATCAGAATAACCCGTTGTAAATCAATTAATAAGCGTATACATAGGTATGTTAGAAAACTTATTCCCGATTGGATCAGAAGTGTTCGCCAAGGTGAATCCTGATCTGAAATTAACCATCAGACATTACTTGAAACGCATCTACTACTGTACAGTAAATAACAATCCTTCGCAGAAGGACCTGGTTTATTATGAGCGTGAGCTGGTACCTGTACCGGTGAAATAAAAAATAAAGCCCCTGCGCAAACAGGGGCTTTTTAAGTTTCAGCTGCTTCCGTTTTTCCGTAGTGCCTTTTCCTTTACCAGTTCCTCGTAATTGGCTGGCGTGGCGAGTAAGGTGCATTTCGGATATAGCACCACACCCCGCCGTACAATCTTGCTTTCAGCTTCTATCTCGTGTGCGTTTACCCCTTCAGCCCCATACACATGTATCGTGAAGAAATGATAGTTCGTTTTCTTCGCATACCCCTCTGCCGTAATTCTACCGGTGATGGTTCTCTCCCCAACAAACTCCGATGCTTTCCCTTCCACGTAAGGAGTATATACCGACTCAGTCCATTCAACTTTACAACCTACTGTCAGATTCATACTCCTGTATATTGGTGGATTTGATTTAAGGTTGCAGGTATTGTGCTGAATAAAGCTCTAGGCACCAGCATCACGATCTTCTGGCCTTTCAGCCAGGCCTCTCGCAGCAGAGCCAGCGGCAGCAAGGTACTTTACCGGCTCCGGCACCTGTTGAATATAATACCATATTGTGAAAAGCCCCTTCCGGTGCACCTCCATATTTTAGCAACTGTTACTGCTGCTTGCCTACAGGAGGACAAAAATTGTGGAGGCTGTCATTTAAGCTGTGTCAAAGGAATAGCAGAATAGACGGCATCATACCTTTTTGTATATCATAAAATTATACTATTAGAATGCTTAGTGATAGATGTTCTCAATCCAGCTTTTGGCGAAAGATAGTTTGCTGCAAAAGCTTTCAAAGGTGCTGCAGATAATTTTCTCCAACTCCTGACCATCTTGATTAAATGAAGAACACGATACAACGCTAAAGGCTTTAGATAGTAAAAAAATCAACCTAAAAGCCAGAAATGCGTGAATAATGAAAAACAAAAATCAATGCGAGCTATAGAACCCCCACAGATTTACAGTGTCGTTCCAGCCATTTTACCACCCGACCAATTATTTGGACCGCTCTTCCATGATGTTCAGATGAATCATGTTTTTCCTGATTCTAAAACTTTTGCTGACTGTTACCCAAAGCGAGCTCCAGAAGAAATTCTAAGTTTATATGAAATTGAAAAGCACAAGGAAGATTTTAAACTTTTTGATTTTGTCTCCGCGTATTTTCATGTTCCAGAACCTATCACAACGGGTTATACAAGCAATCGGTCATTACCGACTACGGAGCATATTAATTTGCTTTGGCCATTGTTAACACGGGGGGCAGAATCGAATTGCTCCATGTTGCCTGTTCAAAAATCATATGTTGTTCCCGGAGGTCGATTCAGAGAACTTTATTATTGGGACAGCTACTTTACGATGTTAGGTTTACAAACGGCAGGAAAGTATGAACTGATAAGAGAAATGGTTGATAATTTCGCCTATCTTATTGATACGTATGGCCATATTTTAAATGCAAATCGCAGTTATTATCTTACCCGCTCTCAGCCTCCTTTTTTCGCTTTGATGATACGGCTTCTTGCTGAAATAGACGGACCGGAAGTATTTGCCAAATATCTTCCACATATGCAAAAAGAATATAATTACTGGATGGATGGGTACTTTCGCCTCTCGGATAAAGAAACTTCTTTCCGTAGAGTAGCCATACTACCAGACGGCAGTATTTTAAATCGTTACTGGGATGACCTTCCGGCTCCTCGTCCTGAATCTTATCATGAAGATGTTGAAATGGCGCATTACTCCTCCCCATTTGGCGTGGATCCTGGAACACTTTACAGGCATATAAGGGCAGCTTGTGAATCTGGCTGGGACTTCACTTGCCGATGGTTCAGAGATGTCGATCATATGGAGACCATTCATACAACAGATATAATACCTGTAGATCTCAATTGCCTGCTATACGAACTAGAACTAACGCTCTCAGAAGCGTATAAGCAAAATTCTTTTTCAGATCCTGCTGTTTATTTTCTTCAGAAGGCAGAGAAACGAAAAAAAGCAATGCTTAAATACTTTTGGCATGAGGATAAGCAGTTTTTTATGGATTATAATTTGGCTTTGAATAAATCCACAACGGTCATGTCGCTGGCCGGAATATTTCCGCTGTTCTCCAGGATTGCCACTAAAGAACAAGCACATCATGTTCATGAACACATTGCCAGCAGTTTTTTAAAGAAGGGAGGCGTAGTTTCTACTCTCCACGAGAGTGGCCAACAGTGGGACTTCCCGAACGGCTGGGCTCCCTTGCAGTATCTAACCTATGCGGGACTTCGCAACTATGATTTTCTTGATACAGCAGAAGAATTGAAAAAGAGATGGATAGCCCTTAATGACAAAGTTTTCAAAGAAACTGGCAAGATGATGGAAAAATATAATGTGGTAGATATTGATTTACCCGCCGGAGGAGGAGAATATCCAAACCAGGATGGTTTTGGTTGGACTAACGGCATATATCTTTGGATGAAAAATAATTCCTGATCAGGAATGGAATATTTGGATGCTTCTCTAATTTGTAAACGTTTAGATATTCCGATGAACCAACATGGTTCGGATGATTCACAACTAATATCAGAAAATTAAAAGGTCATGCTGTATTCAGGGTCGCTTGCCTGACAACCTTTCTTATGTAAGGCTAGCCAGTCAGAGTGGTTACTTTTTTTAGAGTAGTATCTGACAGTGCTTTCAATCCACTCTTCCAGTTCCTGTTCACCCGCTAGCGCTAACCTTTTTTTTACCGGTTCTTCGTAGTTGGGTGGTGTGGCGAGTAGGGTGCATTTAGGGTATAGCACCATACCCCGCCGTATTATCTTGCTTTCAACTTCTACCGCATCGGCGTTTACCCCTGTTGCGCCATACACATGTATTGTGAAGAAATAGTAATTCGTTTTCTTCGCATACCCCTCTGCCGTTATTCTACCAGTGATGGTCCGCTCCCCCACAAACTCCGAGGCTTCCCCTTCCACGTAAGGGGAATTTACCGAATCCGTCCATTCTACTTTACAACCGACCGTTAAATTCATATTATGTTGTATGGTAGATCTAATGTAGGGTTGCAGATATTGTACAGCATATCGTGCTGCATAAAGATTCGGAGCAACAGCATCGCGTATGCTGGCCCTGCAGCCAAGCCTCGACCAGCAAAGCTAGGGGCAGCAAGGGGATTGTTGTTTCTAAGAAGGCATATCAAACAATTGATTCATCATAGATTTAATAGTTGGACCAAGAATTTTGTAGGCTTCTCTTTTTTCTTCTGGTATATCGCTTTCAGTGGTACTTAGAAAGTAGAGAAAGGGCTCAGGAATTTCAAGGGCACCACAGATAGCATCTAACGTCTTGGCATGAGGTCTTTTCTTTCCGGATTCAATCAAGGAAAGAGATGTTGGTGAAATACTACATTTTGCAGCAAACTCACTTTGGCTAAACCCCTTTCGCTTTCTTAATTCTTTAATTGTTTCTCCTAATTTCATGAAGGTGGTTCCCTAAAAAAATCTACCAACTGATTCAATATCTCTTTGAAAAATTGCAAATAATGAATTCTCTTCAAAACTACAGAGGCTACTTCTTCTTTAGTTTTAGACGTTGTTAATTCCTTTCGAATTTTTTTGAGCCTTTTTAAGTCTTGTGTAGATAATTTACTTTTTCTTGATTCTATAACTTCATTTAAGCCATTGACTAATTCTACCTTGTCCATTTTTTTAATTATTGAGAAACACCCTTCTAAAGGAGCATTCCTTATTATTTTATTATTTCATCATGAATTGCAATTGGTTTAGGTTTAATAATGACTTAACTTCTTCATCTACTTTCTTATGAAAGTGAATCATAAATGATGTGCAAAATGATGTGCGCTTAAAGTTTCTATAGAACTGAAATTTTCCAAATCTAGCAATAGAGATTCGCAATCGACTTGTTACTTCTGATAACGCTTTACGAAAAGATTCTTCAATCTTTTCGTAGATGAGTTTTCTTAAGCTATACCTTGTATATGAATCAGATTGTAGATTACACAATAATTTATTAGCTCTAGAGCCGTAAAAGCGGCTAGCTTCTAAGAGTGAACCTTCTTTTAGAAAGTGCACAATAAGGTTTTCATCATCGATACCATCAGAGCCAGCGAAGAAAGCCAGTACGTGGCTAATGAAGTGGCGCTCGCAGTCGTTCAGGTTTCCCCAATCTTTCAGGTCCTGGCCCAAATCGATCTCTTCTGCAGCCCAGAAGCTGGCTTCCGCTTTCTTATACATCTGCCACACCGCATCATTCTGAATTGGAAACAAGACGAAGCGGTTGGGATTCTCTTTCAGTATAGGCTCCATATCATGCATCTGTTATTAATGTAAAAAGGTTTGTACTTTCCTCTTAATTTCATAAGCATCTTCTTCTTTAAGGCTTTTCTCATATGCCTCCTATTTCTTAACCCAAAGTTAAGAATTTTTATTATTCGTTAACTAAAAGTTAAAGTAAATTTTTCTAATAATATAAGTTTTTTGCTCGTGATCTTTCTTTTCTATGCAGCTGTACTATGTGCCCGGGTAATAGTACAATCTATAAGCTGAGACTTTGCACTTGAATTCTTCCTAGAACCTACAGCCTGCATTATAATCAAGTTTACAAGTAGGTAATTTAGGCTTCAAAATAAGGACGGGCTATACTCTGTCTACTTCGTAGTGGTGTACTGGCTAGACGTGTTCACGCGGGAGGAGTAGCAGCCATACTTACCGACAGCCTAAACTAAGCTAGCTGCGAAAACTGATTTCAATGGATGTAGCAGGTGCCAAGAAGGAATACTTTGTTCTTATTTACCGTACATACTCCTTCCGCTCACCTAAAAAGATAAAACATGAAATCACTCCTATCCATCCGGCAGCTCTCTCCTGCCACTTCAGAAAATACAGGCAGCCACACGCCTTCCGTAGCAGAATACTTCAACTACTCCGGTACCGAAGGCGAACTGAGCGGCGGCGCCCGCAGGATAACCATCACTACCCCGCAAGGAGGTTTTTACGTCTGGACGAAGCGGGTAGGCAATAACCCTGCCATGAAGCTGCTCCTGCTGCATGGCGGCCCGGGCGGCACACACGAGGCCTTTGAGTGCTTCGACAGCTACCTGCCCAAAGCCGGCATAGAGTATTATTACTACGACCAGCTGGGTTCCCACTACAGCGACAAACCCGACGACAACAGCCTCTGGAACATAGACCGCTTTGTAGAAGAAGTGGAGCAGGTGCGCCAGGCGCTTCACCTGGATAAGAACAACTTTTACCTGCTGGGCCACTCGTGGGGCGGCATACTGGCCACCGAATATGCACTCAAGTACCAGCACCACCTGAAAGGCCTTATCATCTCGAACATGATGTCGAGCGTGCCCGCCTATAACCAATATGCCGACGAGGTGCTGGGTCCGCAGATGCCTGCCGAGGTACTGGTTGAGATAAAACAGATAGAAGCAGAAAACGACTTTACGAACCCGCGTTACATGGAGCTGCTGCTGCCGCACTTCTATACGAAACACGCGCTACGCATGCCAATGGAGCAGTGGCCTGACCCGGTGCTGCGCATGTTCGACCACATGAACCAGACCGTGTATGTGCAGATGCAGGGCCCGAGTGAGTTCGGCATAAGAGGCAACGCCTCACTCCTGCACTGGGACCGTTCCCGGGACCTGCCCAACATAGAGGTGCCTGCCCTTACCATCGGCGGCCAGCACGACACCATGGACCCGAAACACATGGAATGGATGGCCACCCAGTTTCCGAACGGCCGCTACCTGCATTGCCCCGAAGGCAGCCACATGGCTTTCTATGACGACCAGAAAACTTACTTTAACGGCATGGTGAACTTCATGAAAGACGTGGACAGGTAGAAAATATCGGGCTGACCTTGCTTGTCTGAAGACCCTGTGAGCGCCTCGGTATCTTTTGGGCTGGTGTAGATTTACTTTATATCTAAGGAATTGAAACAGCTCAGTTCCTCCATTTCACTATTCGGCACCCCCTTTATGCCCCCGGAAGGCTGTGGATGAAAATTAACCTATGACATGCCGCCGCCAGCAGCTTTTAACCATAGACCGCAAACAGCTTTAAAGCGGCCAGAGCCGTACACCCTTCAGAAAGACAAACATGAAGGAAAGCTATACCTGGGAAGAAGTAGAGGATGCCGTGGATGCTTTGTCTGTTGCTTTGCATAACAGGGGGTTTACATGCATTGCGGCCATCGGGCGTGGCGGTTGCATACCTGCCGCCCTGGTAGCACATAAACTAGGCATCCAAGTGGTGGATTACGTGAACTACAGCCGTGCATATGGCTTTGAGGGCGACAGCCTGACGGGCCGCCACCAGTTTGAGGACGTGCTGTTTATTGATGATGCCACAGAAACAGGTAGTACGATGGAATTCATCAAGGCCCGGTACGGCGAAACTGCCAGTGTAGCCGTGCTTTTCTGTGCAGCAGACAACCAAACCAACCGACCAGCTTTCGTGGGCTTAGATTATGTGGGCGATTGCCCGAAAATGCCCTGGGAAGTAAGAAAACAATTATAAATTACCCCGCTCCCGCTGGCGCTATTTTGCAGCATTCGCGCGTAAAATCATGTACCGCCCCATCTTAGATGAAGAACGGGTAACAACCCGTGACCCAATAACTTACAACAATTAAACACCGTACCTTTAGACTTTGCTACTTACCACTTCTTCAGGCTTTTGATGAACAAGACGCTTATGTGGATTACTTTTGCTTTGTTGGCCGCCCTCACGTCAGCGGTAGTTGTTACGCTATCCAAAGCCGGAATCAGGCATGTGAATTCCAGCCTTGCCTTTGCCATACAAGCCGTACTGATACTGGTGGTGTCGTGGGGGGTGGTGGCCTGGCAGGGCAACCTGACGGAATTAGCCAGCATCGAAAAGAAAGTATGGGTTTACCTGGTGCTGGCTGGCATCATCACCTGCGTATCTTCTTTGCTGAGTTTCTACGCCCTTAGTTTAGCTGACGCTTCGCGCGTGTCGCCGCTGGAAAGGTTATCCCTTGTATTTGCCATCATTTTTGCCGTTATTTTTCTCAGAGAGAAAGTTGACTGGATGGTCATTGCCGGCGCCACGCTCATGGCCATCGGTGCTGTGCTTATTGCCATTGGTGGGCAATCTTCTGAATAGCTTTTATGGAGTAACAGGGTGTTTCACCGTCCCTTATTTAGCCTTCTCTTATTAACGGAGCATTTACACGGTCTGCAGGTTAAACTAACTCATATGCATTTACCATTTAAATAAAGCAGGTATAAGTGTAAGAGTCATGCCTCTTTCGCTGTAAACTTTTCCCACTCCTCTTTTGCGTGCGCAGCTGAAAATGCTTTCAGGAGCAGCGGGTTTAACACACCTTCCTTTCATCCCTTACAATACATGCATCTAAAACTTATCCCTTTTTACATTGTTTACAGAAAGCAAAACAATCAAAATAAACTATGACAAAGAGCAGAAATGATGCGCAGTACACCAGGCCGGAGCTGCGGGAGAGAATCAAAGACGAGCTGATGGCTTCGGACAAGGGAGGCAAGAAAGGACAATGGTCGGCACGCAAAAGCCAGCTGCTGGTAAAGGAGTACGAAAAGCAGGGTGGCGGCTACAAAGGCGATAAAGACGAGGAGGCCAAGTCGCTGGAGAAATGGACGGAAGAGGATTGGCAGACAAAGGAGGGCGACGCTGATGCCCGACACGACGGCAAAACCAGCCGGTACCTGCCCAAAGAAGTATGGGAAAAACTGAGCGAAGAGGAGAAAAAAGAAGCCGAGCAAAAAAAAGCAAAAGGCTCTAAGAAAGGGGATCAGCATGTAGCCTATACTCCAGCCGTGAAACGCGCCTTGAAGGCAGTAAAAAAAGAGCAGGATAACACACCCACCAAAGCAGAACTAATGAAAGAAGCCCAAAAGCTGGACATCAGCGGCCGCAGCAAAATGAACAAAGCCGAGTTGAAAAAAGCGGTGAAAGCAGAAAAGTAAAACTAATAAGCCAGCAAACGCCCGCAGGCAATCACCACCACCCACACCACAATAGAGCAAACCGCCACCGCTTTAGCCATTGGGGGCGTGTGACCGTGCCCCCAGCCCGGTGCCAAAGAGAAGAGGTACCGATGAAATAAACCGGCATTTATACCTCCTACCGCCAGCATGATCAGCTTGATATGAAAAACAGGATCGCTTGCCAGGGCCACCGCATTGGTACTGAACAGCAACAAACCAGAAGGAACAATCAGGTATAAGCCCCTCCTGGACCAGGGCAAAAGATGACGGGCCAGGTCCGGGACGGGCAGCTTTTTGGAGAAGCCCAGCAGGCGCAGGTCGAACAGGAAAGCGGCACCAACCAGCAACACGATGCCCAGGATGTGCACAATCTCCAGGAAAGGGTATAGCCAGGAAGACTGCCGGATGGCGCTGGCCAGCACTGAAGCCTCCAGGCTTTGCAGCAGCCCTGCCAGCGTAAGGAGCACCGCTAGCGTAGCTCTATCTTTTTGTCTCCTACATATATCCGCTCTGCACGCATCTCATCCTTCACTTCTTTATGCGGATACCCCACTACCCGCACCTCATCGCCAACCTGTACCATATCCTTAGCCAGGCCGCGGGTGCTCATTCTGCTGGGTGGGGCCAGACAAACCGTCCAGGTTTTATTTTCGTGCTGTAGCTTCAACAAACCATGCGGGTTTTCATAAGTGATTTCCTCTACCTCGCCGGTATAATCCAGCGTTTGGGTCTGGTCGTAATTTGACCAACCGTGATGGAAAGCCACAGACAGTGGCAGGAATAGAATCAGGAGTAGTTTGGCTGGTAGCATCATAAGTATAAATCTGATAGTGAAATACTTATATAAAAACGAAGGAAACAGAAAAAAGAGTATGCATTCAACATTGTTTATTAAAGGAAAAGGAATTTGCACACTACTCCCGCCGGTGCCGTAAGTAAAACCTAAACCATTGAAGTACTTAAACTAAAAACATGATGCAAAAGACTACGAACAAACGACCTGCCTTACTGCTTTTTGATGTAAATGAAACCCTGCTAGACATGTCTGACATGCAAAAGGAGGTAAATAAAGCCTTCGGTAACGAACTGGCTTTCAAGTTCTGGTTTGCCCAGCTCCTGGAGTACGCGCTCGTGGAGACGGTAACAGATAAATACCATTCCTTCAGCGAGGTTGGAGAGGCCGTGATGCGCATGACAGCAGCCGTAATCGGAAAGGATGTATCAGAGGAAAAGCAAAAAGAACTTGTGGCCATGGTGAAAGACACGAAGCCGCACCCCGACGTGATTCCGGGACTTGAAAAGCTGCAGCAGGCAGGGTTCAGGATGGCCACACTCTCCAACTCGCCATCCAAATCAAGCATTCCGCACCTGAAGGAAGTTGGTTTAACTGATTTTTTTGAAGAGACGCTGACGGTGGATGGAGTAGAGAAATTTAAACCTCATCTAAGCCCCTACCAGTATGCCGCCGACAAAATGGGCGTAAAAACGGAAGAAATGATGATGGTAGCGGCCCATGGCTGGGACATGACAGGTGCCTTACGTGCAGGTGCCCGTGCAGCTTTCATTTCCCGTCCAGGCCAGGTGCTTTACCCGCTCGCCCCAACGCCGGAACTGTCAGCCCCTACCCTTTCAGTCTTAGCTGATACACTGGTGGCCATGTAGTAAAAAAACGAACTAAACAGCTGCTTCGAATTTGTAATCCGAAGCAGCTGTGCATAAAAAGCAGGATACGAATTTCAGTTTATTTGACATCATACGTCAGCAAAGGAACCTGTCCTTCTGCACCAAAATCTGAAAGTATAAGCCCTACTCCTTTTGAAAAGTAATAGTTAGACACAACGCCAGCATCCACTTCCAGGTCCATAAAAGTGTAGGTACTTTTCATTTTTACGTGGATGACGTTTTTATATGTTTTACCTTCTACCGTTTTAGAAATTCCTTTTTCCTCAATCGTGAATGTCATTTTTGTGACTATACCATTAATTGTGTTTGTCTGCTCCCAGGGTTTCCCTACCGGTGTTTCCTCTTTTAAGATGGTAATCTCAACATTTCCCATACCAGGCTGCATTCCAACACCAGTATAGACTCCCTTCTCTTTCAATAAATAAGATTTGCTTTTTGTAGTGCCTTGTGTGGTTTCCATTTCGTGAAAGGACTTCCCGTTAATCACTTCCTTTTTACCAGTTACAGTGAGTGTGTAAGGCATATCACCTCCGTAGTTCCAGGTAGACCCTGTTGTGGTGGGCAGGTAGTCCTGCTCTGCAGTAGTTGCCGGCTCCGGATCAGCTTCTTTACTGCAAGAGGTTAACGCGCCGATTACAAGGCACCAGATCAGGAATAGCTTAAGTTTGTTCATAGGTATATAGATTATTTTCGATTCAATATATAGAATTTAAATCAATGGCTTAGAACATTTTTATGTTATAAGTTTTGTCTGTAGCAGCATGTGGCGCGCAACTATGGCAACGGCTTACAGGCCGCTGATCCGGAGCCCAAAAAGTATCCCACTGCATCTCTATCCACAGGGTGTCACGCTGGGACAAAAAGACAAATTTACATTGCTCTGATAGCATAAAACTGAAACTTACCTGCCAGCTAAAAAGTAGAACAACAATAACAACAGATACAGGAAGGTGCGGTATGAAGAAAATGGAGAGATGGAACTGGGGAAGCATTTTGCTTTTAATGCTTTGGGTGCTTCCGCTCGGCTGCAGCCAGACACCGCGACAAGTAGGGCAGCGTGAGGAAAAAACGGTTACGCTGAAAATACCAAACCACCCCCTCCGAACCGAACAGGACCTTGACGTGCTGCTGCAGCAAATTGGTGATGCCCGTGTGGTGTTGCTGGGAGAGGCATCGCATGGGACCTCCGAGTACTATACCTGGCGAAAAGCCATCACCAAAAGATTAATTCAGGAGAAAGGGTTTGACTTTATAGCAGTAGAGGGAGAATGGGCAGACTCTTACCGCGTGAACGAATTCATAAAAGGCGGTCCGCAGGACAGTGCGGCAACAGTGGAACTGCTGAAGAACTACAACAGGTGGCCCACCTGGATGTGGGGAAACTATGAGGTTGCATCGCTGGTCACCTGGCTAAACCAATACAACCAGAACGTGCCGGATGCAGCTGAAGTAGGTTTCTACGGGATGGATGTTTACTGTATCTGGGAGTCGATGCTGGAGTTGATGCCTTACCTGAAAGAACAGCCTTCGCTGGTGAAGGCGGCAATGGAGGTGCACGAGTGTTTTAAACCTTACAGCACAGATGCCATGCAATATGCCCAAGCCGTAGCCAATGCATCAGCTAACTGCAGAGCAGAAACGAACCGCCTCTGGAATTCCATTCAAAAACAGAGCAAAGCTGGAGGGAACAAAAACGAGGCGCAGTTTATCATGGAACAAAATGCCCTGGTAGCCCTGAACGGGGAACGGTATTACCGGGCGGCAGTCAGCAGAAGTTCAGAGTCCTGGAACATCCGCGACCGGCACATGATGCTAACCCTGAAACGCTTGCTGGAATTTCACGGCCCTGAATCGAAGGCCATCGTGTGGCAGCATAATACCCACGTTGGCGATGCCCGCTACACAGACATGGCCAGCCAGGGTGAAGTGAATGTCGGGCAGCTGGCGCGGAAAGAATACGGGGAAGACAACGTTTATATTGTAGGTTTTGGCTCTTATAGCGGCTCTGTGATAGCGGCGGGTGGCTGGGGTGCTCAGATAAAAAACATAGAGGTGCCGCCTGCCACAGAAGGTAGCTGGGAACATATTCTGCATCAGCTAAGCCCGGCGAATAAAATCGTCTTCTCAACAGATATCCGGGACGAAAAGCACCTGAAACACCCGATAGGGCACAGGGCAATTGGCGTGATCTATAATCCTGCACTGGAACACCTGGGGAACTACGTGCCCTCTATTATACCCAGGCGCTACGACGCCTTCCTGTACATAGACAAGACACACGCGCTGCACCCGATTGAGGACATACAGGTCAGCAACGAGCCACCGGATCTTTTTCCTTTCGGCACCTGATGGCTGCAACAGGGGCAATTCAATTCTGGTAAATGCACGTTTACGCTTGGTTTATCCAGAAGGCGCTGCCTCAGACAGCTCTAAGTATTTGTAAGGAAGCTCCGGGCGTTCGCCATTCAGAAGCGCGGATGGGCTTCAGGATTAGCTTCAGAAAGAAGCTGGAAGGGCTTGACAGGCGGCTGGCTAAAACGGCGATTCTTTTGTCGCGGTTTGTGATGCATTGATCATAGGGAATTCCTGACTTCTGGCTCAGTTCCTGTGCAAACCACCAGGCCCCTTCCCTGGCGGCCACTATACTGAAGCCTACCAGCAGTTCGTCATGCGTTTTACTGTACATATCCAGCAGTCCCATCAGCGGAGACACTTTCCCGAGGTTATCCTGCACCTTGTCTACCATCGCCTTTAAAATCGCATTTATCCTGTCGAAGTCTCCCTTGATGAGCGACATGGGCTGGCCTTTCATGGTCGCGGCAGTGGCTATACCTAAATCCAGGTTGATGTGTGCATTGATACCCAACAGGAGGTGCTGCAAAATAATAGCAGGCGCAAGCGTGGCCGTTCTGAAGGCAACGGCCCAGGAGGCTGTGGTTGGCTTGCCTGACTTCCATAGATGCCAGGCCTCCAGGTAGCGGTTGGCAAACAGCACATCAAGGCGTTCCATACGTGCACTATCGTCAAACTCATTGCGGCTGATACCCTCCTTTACCCGGCAGGTCACCAGGTAATACAACACAGCAAAATAGCCTGCCCTGTCGTTGGTCCTGATGCTTCGCTGGATGATATGTTCAAGTGCTTCTATTACTTCATCTGTGGTTTTACAATCTTTGTTCAGGAGTGTCATAAGAGGAGGAAGGTGGCTATCTAAATTTGGCTATTTAAATTCAGCTGATTTTAAATTCAAACAATACCTCACCTGATCCTCTTTTCTTCCCTGCTGTAGCAAGTGCTTGCTTAATGATAGTATTACCTAATTTGCTTTTATCTATACAACAGAAGTTATAAGAGAGCCAGAAACCGGCACCTGCAGCTTATTGTAGCATGACCAGCGTAGAACTGCCTACTTTTGCTCTCGTACCAGGGCGAATGAAAACCAATAAGGCTTAAGTTCTGCCGTCTCTCACTCCTTCATCGTGTATCAGCGTTCTTAACTGAGCTGCCTGTTCTGTTGTTATGGTAACACCGTGCACCTCACGTGCGTGCTGGCTTGCCTGGTTTAGAATTTCTTCATCAGTTTCAGCCCGGATAACGCCCTCGCAGTCAAAACCGGCATCACGGCAGTTTAATCGTTTCATAAAGTTGCTGTTTTTGTGGTTAAAATTGGTTTCTTTGGGTAGCTATACAGAAGGATGTTTTTCCTGACGCTGCTTGCTACTCCTCATTTTAAACCTGCTACTAATTAATACTAAGACTCCTGAATATTGTTATAGAATATGTACTTTCATCGCGATTACTTGCCGATAAAGGATTTCAGGATAAAGGGTTTCAGTTGAATAACTCTTCCTTCTTCTACCGCATTGTAGGAAGTATATTCTATAGGAATGTTGGCTTTTTTCTGTCTAAGCTTCCGAAACGACGGCTTATCCAGCGGCATCAGCCCTACTTTTTCATTGTTTCTCTTCCTGCTCTCCAGGCCGAGGGGCCTCCTCTTTGGGCATCGCTTGGAGTTTTTCTGCGCCAGGGCGCTGCCGCTTGCACGGCACCTAAAAATCTCCAAATGCGCTCAACCCAAAGACTGGAATCAGCTTCACTCCGTGCCAACTTATGTAAAAAGTTTATTTATCGAAGGAGCTTTAGGCCGTTTGGTCTTAGGATCAGTATTAGAATTCAGTAGCTAACAAAAAAAGCGCTGCCCCGCTAGTTGCGGGTCAGCGCTTCTGTATCTGAAAGTGAGACTTCTTGTAAACCAGGTCTGTTCTACTTCTCAGACTGCTTTATTTCATCGAGTTCCTCCAGGTCTTCTTCAGAAAGAAAGATAGAGAGTGCTTTATAGTTTTCTTCGAGGTGCTTAACTTTGGATGTGCCGGGTATCAGCAGGATATTAGGCGCACGGTGCAGGAGCCAGCTCAGCGCAATCTGGTGCGCGGTGGCATCATACTTCTGCCCTATCTCGTTTAGCTTCTGTACAGCTCCTAAATTACCTGCATTTATCGGGTTCCAGGGAATAAAAGCAATGTCATGCTCTGTGCAGTACTCTACTTCATCCTCCCATTTACGGAAGTCGACGCTATACTTGTTCTGTACCGATACCACATCGAAATATTCCTGTGCCTCCTCTATCTGCTCTATCGTTACCTCCGACAGGCCGATGTGCTTCACGAGTCCTTTTTCCTGTACCCGCTGCAGGAATTCAAGTGTTTGCTCATAAGGCACATCCGGATCTACCCTGTGCAGCTGGTACAAATCAATGCTGTCTACGTTCAGCCTTTTTAAACTTCCTTCCAAAGCCTTCTGCAGGTAATCAGGGTCTGCCTTTATATGCCATTGGTTGGGCCCGGAGCGCGTAAGGCCTCCCTTTGTTGCAATGACCAGGTCGTTTGGGTAGGGATGCAGCGCCTCTGCCATCATTTCTTCTGAAACGTGAGGCCCATAGCTGTCTGCTGTATCTATAAAGTTAATGCCCAGTTCTAATGCCCTTTTCAGCACCCGTATCGCTTCGTCATGGTCTTTTGGTGGTCCCCAGATACCTTCTCCTGTAATGCGCATTGCGCCAAATCCCATCCTGTTCACTGTCAGATCGCCGCCAATAGTATATGTTTTTGAAAATGTTGTTTCGTTTGCCATTGTATAAGTTTGTTTTAAAAAAAAATTGTCTGGTTTATTTGTACGGCAGGATGGGTAGCATGTTAAAAGCTTTTGATGGAGCTGAATGATTTGAAAGGAGCTGAATAGGTATGAATAGGACGATATCAGGTACATGAACTGAGAGGTCTCTCTGGACTATAGAAAACTTAGGGAATCATAAAAAAATCTGGTTCAGGGAAAACGCGCTGTTCCTGTTGCAGTATCTTAGAAACTCAAGGCCTCTCTTAAATCTTCTCTGATACACATTTAAAAAAAGTCTTCCGCCCCGCAGCTAATACTAATTCTTATGAATCCCCTTCCATAAACTATAAGTGTCTTCTCGTACGTGCCTACATCCTTTGGCACGAAGTGAAGGTGTTTCCAGTCTTTGGGTTGAGCGCATTTGGAGATTTTAAGGTGCCGCGCAAGCGGCAGCGCCCTGGCGCAGAAAAACTCCCAGCGCGATGCCCAAAGACGAGGCCCCTCGGCCTGGAGAGCACGAAGAGAAACAATGAAACATTAGGTCTGATGCCGCTGGATAAGCCGTCGTTTCGGCAGCTTAGACAGAAAAATTCTCTCATACCAATGTTAAATTGTTTATGCGCATTGCTCCATATATGGGAACAGGGTTAGCTGCTTTACAGCGTCAGATTGCGGAGAGAATATTCTCATCTGAAGTTGCCGGAGCGTTACAGTTACCGCTCCTCCAAATCATCTAATGCTTTTCCTGCCAGTTCATACTCTATCCGGATTCCTTCCAACAGGTCATGCCGGGTTATCGTGGCCTCGTGCCGGGCACCAGCCTGAAGGCTGGCAGCCTGTATCACGTTGGTGATTTGGGCACCTGTCAGTTCATATTCAGCAGACACTTGTTGCATATCAATGGATTCTGCCAGTTTCACTTCTTCAGGTATGATTTTTTGCCATAGCCGTAAACGCTCATCCTCCTTTGGCAGCGGGAAACTTATGTTGGCCTGGAAGCGACGAATAAATGCTTCGACTATGTTTCCTTTCTTGTTGGTGCTACAGATGATGAGGCCGGTATAGCTGTCCATTTTCTGCAGTAGATACGAAATTTCTACATTAGCGTACCTGTCGTATGCAACCTTCATCTCCGTCCGCTTGCCAAACATAGCATCAGCCTCATCGAAGTACAGGATCCAGTCTTTGGCCTGGGCTTTCTCAAACAGTTGATTTAAGTTTTTTTCTGTCTCCCCGATAAATTTAGAAGCCACCACCGAAAGATCGACCCTGTATACCTCTCGACCGGTACTCTTGCCCAAAATAGAAGCTGTCAGTGTTTTACCAGTACCAGGAGGGCCATGAAACAGCACACTGTAGCCAAGCTTTACTTTTTTCGCCAATCCCCAGTCTTTCAGCAGGACATCCCGGTGCTTTAGCCAAACCTCCAGCATTCGCACCTGCTTCATGGTCGTACTCATTTAAAACAAGGTCGTCCCAATCCTGCAGCGTGGCTAGTTGCTGTGCCGGAAAATGATTTTCAAAACGGTCTTTTCTGTTAAGTCCTTCCATCTTGCATCGCTCCTTTTTCTACTCTCAATGTAGCACATAATCAGGTCTTTCATCAACAGCGTGCTTCTTTTCAGCCGGCAGAGATGAGTTGCAGGAGAATAGCCAGGATAATCTGATGCACGGCCATGATGGGATTTACCCGAACTGTCACCTCATCGTGCCTCTATTCCCTATCTTTATAATAATTCAAAAGCGTTGTAACAACAAAGTTCGTGGTGCATCTTGCATTGCCGATAAGCTTAAATAAAGTTCTCCACATGAAGTTAACATACGCTCACTTTGCTAACCTTTTCATCCTGCTTTGCTTCAGCTGTACATACATAAAGAATAGTACAGACAAAACAGATGAATTGCCAGCCACCGCTTTGCAGCCCTACGGCAGATACAGCCTGACTCACGCGCAAAAACTGGAACTGATAAGCGCTGCAGTTCACTTTGGCTATACGTTTGAAGGAAACGAGAGTCGGGTTTTTGCCTCCGTTCCGAACACCAATGGGCATAACTACCTGCAATATGAGCTGGACGGGGAATACCAGAAAAGAGTTAAAGTCTCAGGAAATGCAACGGAACCTATCGTGATAAAGGCACCCGCAGGAGGTAAGCATACTGTTTGGGTCTATAAGGCGACCGAAGCCCATACCGGCCCTGTGTTAATCGATAAAGTGACGGGTGAGAACGTGCAGGCAATTCAGAAACCTGATGCTCCCATCATTGAATTCATCGGAAACAGTATTACATGTGGTGCAGCTGCCGATCCGTCGGAGGTGCCCTGTGGCAGTGGCCAGTACCACGACCAGCACAATGCCATGATGGCATACGGGCCGAGGGTAGCAGCAGCAGTGGGTGCCAACTATGTCATTAGCTGTGTAAGCGGCATCGGTGCGTACCGGAACTGGAACAGCGATGGCCCTGCGATGCCGCAGGTGTACGAAAAAATCGATTTCCAGGATAGCAACCCGCAACGCTGGAACTTTGAAACTGCCTCACCAAAGGTGGTAAGCATCGCCCTGGGCACCAACGACTTCAGCAACGGCGATGGTAAAAAGGAAAGGCTCCCGTTTGACAGCACCCGCTTTATACAGGAGTATGTGAAGTTTGTAGAACTGGTAAAAAAGAAGTACCCACAGGCCAGTATTGCCCTGCTAAGCAGCCCTATGGTAAACGGAAAAAACAGACAGATACTGCAAAGCGCCCTGACAGATATCAAAGCACAGATAGACTCTACTTATCCTACCGATAAGCCAGTGGCTTTGTACTTCTTCCAGCCCATGCAGGCAAGTGGCTGCACCGGGCACCCGAGCGTGGAAGAGCATGCTGTGTTGGCACAGGAACTAGCCCCTTTTTTTGATAGGTTATTGAAAGCAGATTTATAAGAAGCCGGTCTTAGAGGTGTGCTTTTCCAGCCAGCATAAGGTTAAAGTTGTAAAAGCTCGCTGGCGCCGGAAAAGAAAAAGGAACCTGTGCCGGCCTCAGGCTATCTGTTTCCTGCTGCTGTGCTGTGCCTTATTCCTCTGTTCCTGGTAGCATCGATGCTCCAGATACCGGCGCCATGCGCAGCAATGTACAAAAAAAGGAAACAGTACAGAACAGCCTTCTCTCCCTCATTCATCAGGGGATTCCAGCTTTGTGGGGCATGTGCTATAAAATAGGCAGCGGCCATCTGACCACTTGCAATAAAAGCTGCCCAGCTGGCAAACAAGCCAAAGGCAATCATCAGCCCCGCCACTAATTCTATTATACCTGCCAGTCCCATCATGGAAGCAAGTTCCACTGTGTTGCCATCTCCTGGCCAGCCAAACAATTTCTGGGAACCATGCATGGCATACATCAGTCCTGCTACTATTCTTAAAATGGCGAAGAGGTGCGGGCTATAACTTCCTAAAAATTTATCCATATTCGTTTATATTTTGTTAGCAGATTAAATCAAACACAACCTGTAATGATTTATAAAGCAGGTATTTATATATGGCAGTAAACGCATGTTATCAGATAAAGTTAAATCCCGGAAAATTTGCCGTTCCTGATTTGGTGCAGTATAATGCCTGTTAGCCATAACCCGAACATTACCCCTCCTGCAAATAAAATCCGCAAGCGCGATCCTGCTGACTTATCCTGTCTTAAAAAATCCAAGCTTAAGCACTAGATACGGAGGCAGCAACAGCCTTAGTCAGGAATGTTACCTTGAGGACAAGCAGGAACATCCTTCTTAGCTTGCGGGCACAGCTCAGAGTGTAGCGTTTTATAGAAGGGACGATAGTACGTTCTGGGCGGTATATTTAGCAGGTGTAAACACTCCTCTTGCTCCCCTTAAAGGCAAGACCGTTTCATTCTGATTTAGCCAGCTGTGCTGCCTTACCATGACGCAATTGTCCTTCCTCGTTTCTGCTATTTCTGGGCCTGTGGCCCAGTCAGGTTACAGACACGACATCATAATGAGACGCAAGTTTAAAAACTTGGCCAGTGAAAGACAGAAGTATACTACCCTGCTTCTAGTGGAAAATTCCCGTAAGTCCTGTTCCAATGAACTGATGAGACAGGAAGACACTTACAGCTCTTGCTTTCCAGATCCGGTCAGGCTAATTTGATGTGAACCCTAGAAGTTAAAGCTACAACCCAGCACTACCAGATGACATTGTAAAAAAGTAGCAGCATAAAAACCCGGCACTTCGGCTAAGGCCTTCCTCCTGGCACAACATACAAAAAATACCCTTCCATACTTCCCTCCCATTACGCAAGAAACACTTTGCATCGGAAATATCAAACATTACTGGCCTCATATTTGTATATACAAAAGTGAGGCTCCAAAGAAACAATCACGACTTCTGGTATAAATCACAGATGTACGGCGGCCCCAAACTCAAACAAAACGACATCATAACTAATGAATAGAATACCTACAACTACATACTTTCCATACTTTATATTTACCCTGCTGTTGCTGCTGGCGCCCTTCCTGGCAACCGCTAGAGCCACTAATCAAATCACTGCAGTAAATACCGCTCCTGCTTCGGGTCCAAACGAAAAAGCAAAATTCGACAGTGATTATGTTCAGCAATATATCAGCAGCGAAAGAGCATTCAGGCCTCACCTCGGCCTGGTGAAGCAGTTTTACAAGGATCGGGATTTTCAGCTGGCCTGGTTTGATGATAACGAACTGGTGCCACAAGCCGATAAGCTGATGGAGGCAATTAATAAGGCTAACAAGGAAGGTTTAAGCCCAAAGGATTATCAGATAAAGAACCTTCGGGAAATGTTCCGTGAATTTGCCGCCTTACCTGCATCAGATAGAACCAAACAGCAAAAGAAGCAGGAACTGGATATGGCCCTTACTGCTTCTTACTTCAACTATGCCTCTGATTTTTATAAGGGTGCCGTGGACCCCCACAGCGTTGCAGCGATTGAATGGGAGGTAAAGCGGAATAGAATTAAGCTGAACAAAGCGCTGGAAACAATTCTACAGGAAAGAGAAAGCACTTATCCTTTCTATGAATTTGAGGCCCTGCACGAGGGGTACCAGCGGTTGCGCCAAGCCCTGGTGCAGTACCGCGACATACAGCAGCGCGGCGGCTGGTCTACAGTAATAGGCGAGGGAATTGTAAAGCCCAATGACACAGCAAGAGTAGTGGTAGATGTACGGAAGCGCCTGCTGCCGCAGCAGAATGTGAACCAACCGGATTCTGCGCTTTTCATTTATGACGCGCAGGTAGTGCGTGCCGTTGCTGATTTCCAGAACAGACACGGACTGGTAGTAGACAGTGTACTGGGGCCGCAGACCTACAAAGCATTGAATGTGAGTGTAGACGAGCGCATCGACCAGATAGTGCTGAATATGGAGCGGTGGAGATGGTTGCCAAAAGATCTGGACCCGAATGGAGAAGATGAACGCTATATCATTGTGAATATTCCTGCCTATCGGGTTTCGGTGATGGAGAACGGAGAGGAAAGGATGCGCATGAAAGCCATCGTCGGGGAAACCATGCACTCTACTCCTGTATTTAGCCACCAGTTACAGTATCTGATGTTCGCGCCTTACTGGAACGTGCCAAACAGCATTGTGGAAAGCGACATAAAGCCTCATCTGCAGCAAAACAGAAACTGGCTGCGAAGCCGGGATATGGAAATGGTAACGACTTTCGGTCCCAATGCCCGCCGGGTACCGGTGAGCCGGGTTAACTGGAATACCATGACACAGTATAACTTTGATTACCGCATCAGGCAGCGCCCGGGCCCGAACAACTCACTGGGGCGGGTAAAATTTATGTTTCCAAATGAGTTTGCGGTGTACCTGCACGACACACCTGCCGACCATTTGTTTAATGAGAGAGACAGGGACTTTAGCCATGGTTGTGTGCGTGTAGAACGCCCCGCTGATTTGGCGACGTACCTGCTGCAGGACAAGCCTGGCTGGAACAGAAGCCGCGTATTAAACGCCATGGACTCCAAAACCCAACAGCGCGTAGACCTGGAGGAAAGCGTACCGGTGTACCTGGTGTATTTTACTACCTGGGTAGAAGACGACGGGACAGTCCATTTCAGGGATGACCTCTATGGCCACGACAATGCCCTGGCACAGCAGTTATTCTAAAATAGGGAATAAATGAGGCAGCACTTTAACATTTACACCCCCTGCATATAGCCAGTACTCTAAATCAGCAAAGGCAACATCAGTAAAGACGCGATAAGGGCCACTGAATCCGGTGGCTTTTGCGTAACTTCATTTTTTGCCTCGCATAGAAATGAATCGCTTTTTATCTCAAGAGAAATCTGTCCAGTTACTGCAACAGCTACAGCATGCTTCTTTTTCTACTGTATATGACCTGGAGAAACACAGGATAATAATGTTAGACGATGCTGGAAATGACCAGGTGTATTTCAGGCTGCCCATCGTGGTTCCTCCTCCCGGCACAACTTTAGCCACCGGCGAAGAAAGGCTGAATTATGTCATAGTGCTGATACAGGCGGGGAACTGTGCCCTGGGTTATTTCGAAAATGGCATCAACTTGGATCATAAAGTATTCCGCTCTTATATGGTGCGCAAGAAACAGGGAAAGAGCCAGATCAAATACCTTAAAACCAAAGGTAAATCGAGGGCCGGCTCCAGGGTGCGTTTAAGCGAAACGGTCGAGTTCTTTGAGAACATTAACGAACGACTGCAGGAGTATTTTTCAGAAAACGAAATTCACCGCATTGCCATCAGTTGTTCTAAAACGCTTATCCCCTACCTGTTCAACTCCAGGATTTCTACACCCTTCGATAAACGCGATCCGCGCCTGTACAAAATACCCAAACACGTCCATACCCCCATCTACGAAGTGATGCTGGAGGCAAACAGATTCCTGCTTCGCGGTGAACTGATCTATGAAGAAGCGCAGCAACCGCTGATTAATACTTTACTGGGCGACGAATATTTTTCAGACAATGGAGATGCTACAGATTATTTGTCCTCTTAAGAAAAAGCAGGTGCCCCTGCGTTGTTCCTTTGTTACGTGCAGTTTCTTTTGAATAGATACCCTACCTGCATGGTCAGCAGTTAAACCACTACAGACTCAGCAGCTGATAAGTTTAAAAAGATGTAAATCTGGCAGGCGCTGTACTACCGTACAAGGAAGGAAAAGACGCAGCAGCCTCTAAACAAGCCTGAAGTTCATCAGCAAGATTCCTTTGCCGGTCCGTATTCTTTACTCAAACCGGACCGGCAAAGGGATTTTTAGATGCTGTTCAGGTAGAGAGCCTTGGGACTTGTGTCATTCTCCATCAGGCATACCACTCTCCTTGTTTTTAAATTCTTCCCGATTCTGAATCCCGGTGCTTCTGCAGTTCCAGTAAAACACCGTTTTCCGGCAGCGCCAGCATAGGCATGTTCAGGCTGTGAAGCAGCTTCGAAGAGACACTGCTGTGCGTTAGATTCTCTAAGTAATTCCTGTTGAGTATGGTGAAGGCAAGAAGACTTGTCTCGTGTGCCTTCACATAGTTAGAAATACCCTCCGCTATATCATCGTTTCTTACTTCTACAAAATGAATGTCAGCCTTAGGGAACTGCTTCATCAGGCCCTCTTTGATATAGTTATCATCTATGTAATCAGGCTGCTTGTCATTCTTCACGTGAAGAAAGGTTAAGGTAGCATGAAATAAATCTTTCAGTTGTATCAACTGCATGGCAGTCACCTGATCACCATTCTCAAAGTCGGCAGCATACACAATATGTTGGAGAGGCTTCATGATACCATTCTCCGGTAGAACTAAAACAGGACATATACCACCCTTCGCTATAGCTTCCGCTGTTGTACCGAATATCCTCTTTTTCAACGTCTTTCCACCTGCGGTTCCCATTACCACGAGCGAAACACCATATTCATCAATTGCCTTTAGAACCTCTTCTACTGTATCTCCCTCCCGCAGTATTGTCTCGGGCACTGCAGCAGCAGGGTATGTTATTCTGGCCAGGAAAGAATCCATCTTCTGCTGTAATTCTCCTTTACCTTCCTTCTGCTTGTCACCTGTCAGCCCAGACAAAAAAGAGCCTTTGTTTTGAACATGACACGCTATAACGTTTGCGCCTGACCTTTCTGCCAGTCCGGAGGCATATTCCAACGCTCTGAGGGAATTATCTGAAAAATCAACCGGAACTAAAAAGTTTATCATATCTTTGATATCTAGTTGAATTTTTATCATTTATTTATCTCACATACGAAGAACTTCCGAGAAAGGTACCAGAAATACAGCAGTTTAGAACATCCACTATAACCTCCTTTTCCAAGATCCTGTATTGCGTTAGCTACAAGTTGGATAATTTTAATGGGTTATACGGCAGCTTCCTTTACCCTACGCTGAAAGCAGAACCGATACAGAAAGGCTTTTGAAGTTCTGGAGGAATGAAAATTTTAAAGTTTGGAATAAACTTAAATAAATCAACCTGTTCCTAACAATCATCGTTTGATTAATACCACCTCTACCAAGCAGCACAGGTACCACCCGAACCTATTATCAGTTAATGACTAAAGCCGCAACTCCTCTGCCACAACTGCTCCAGCTATTCGAAACTGTACCTGACCTCTACCTGATACTGTCACCCGATTTTACCATTCTCACAGCGAGCAACGCTTACCTGAAAGCTACCCTCACAGAACGGGAAGATATACAAGGCAAGTCTGTTTTTGATGCATTCCCGGAAAACCCGGCGCTGGCTCAATCCGATTCTACGACAAGACTGAGAGACTCACTTGAATGGGTTCTCCAGCACAAGCTAACACACCAGCTAGGCCATATACGGTATGATGTTCCGCAGCCGGAGCCTTCCGGTGGTTTTGAGGAGAAGTACTGGCACGCTTCTCATACCCCTGTTTTTGACAGTGAAGGCGACATCCAGTACATCATTCAAAAGGTGGTGGATAATACAGAACTGTATAAAAGTGAATTACGGTTAAAAGATTATTCGCAGCAACTGGAGCTACTTTCCGGGCAGCAGGCAGTAACGAGTGCGGAGCTGCTTACTGCCCGCAACGAAGCAGTACTGCAACGGGAGAAACTGTACAACATTTTTATGCAGGTTCCGGCGATGATCTGCATTTTAGATGGGCCAGACCACGTGTTCAAGCTGGTAAACCCACCCTACCAGCGAGTGGTTGGCGACCGCCCACTGCTGGGAAAACCTATTGCAGAGGCTATGCCCGAGCTGCAAGGGCAGCCCATTTTCGGGCTGCTGGACCGGGTATACCAGACCGGCGTCAGCGTTCACGCACATGAGATGAAAGTGCAGCTCGACCACGACAACACCGGCGGATTGGGGAATAATTTCTACAACTTTACTTATCAGCCTATCCGAAACCTGGAAGGCGTTGTTGACAGCATACTGGTGTTCGCCTATGAAGTAACTGATCTGGTAGAATCACGGCTGAAAGTGGAGCAAAGGGAGAAAGATCTTCAATTGCTTAACGAGCAGTTGGCAACAGCTAACGAAGAAATAAGGGCAGCGAATGAGGAGCTTTCTGAAACGCACCTCGCACTTCAGGAGCTAAATCACGAACTGGAGGAGCGGGTAGCGGACAGAACGAAACAACTACAGTCTTCTAAAGCCGAAACCGAAGCCAAGCGCAATCTTTTGCACAATCTGTTTATGCAGGCCCCGGCTCCTATTGTCATACTGGATGGTCCTGATATGGTCTTTGAGCTGGTCAATCCCGCTTATCAGCAAATTTTCCCCGGACGGGTGTTGCTAGGTAAAGCCCTACTGCAGGCTCTACCGGAAATAGCAGGGAGTCCCATACCAGGCATCTTAAAGAAGGTTTACCAAACTGGTGAAAACTTTGTCGCACAGGAACTGCCCCTGATGCTATCGCGTCATGAGGGTGCGCCCCCGGAAGAAATATACTGGACCTTTACGTATCAGGCGCGCCGCAACGAGAACGGAGACGTGGATGGGGTGCTGGTATTTGCGCATGAAGTAACCGAACAGGTTAAAGCCCGCCAGGTTGTTGAACATAATGCCAAACGTATGCAACTTATCACCGATGCCCTTCCCGTGCTGATAGGTTACCTGGATAAGGAAGAGCGGTACCAGTTTACGAATCAGGCATATGAGGCATGGTTTGGCACAGATCCCAACAACCTGCTGGGTCGCCCTATAAGGGATGTGATTGGTGAAAAGGCCTACCAGGGAGTGAAAGGCTACATAGATCGGGCGCTGGCCGGAGAACGCCTTGACTTCGAAAGCAGAATGCCTTACTGGGAAGATTTCGTGAAGCATATCCGCACCAGCTATGTCCCTGATATCCGGCAGGGCGAAGTGGCAGGTTTTTATTCCTTGGTAAGCGACATAACCGAGCAGGTAGAAGCACGTCAACAGATTGAAGAAAGGGAAAAAGAAGCCCAGGCTCTCGCCAGTGAACTCAAAGCAGCCAACGAAGATTTATCCAGGTCTGTTGAGGCCTATAAAAGTTTGTCACAGGAACAGCAGCAATTGGTTGCTTTGGTAGAAAACAGCTCAGATTTTATTGGCCTTGCCACCCCTGAGGGCAAAGGCCTCTACATCAACCAGGCAGGCCTTGATTTGGTAGGGCTGGAAAAATCGCAGGTAAAAGAAGTGAGCGTTGTTGATTTCTTTTATAAAGAGGATAAGTCCTTTGTAAGTGAATTCATCCTGCCCATCCTGCTAGAAAAAGGAAGTTGGGCCGGAGAGCTTCGCTTTCGCCACTTCCAGACCGGGGAGAGCATTCCGGTTTATTATAACTGCTTTTCCATAAAAGACCCGCAAACAGGAAAACTTTTAGGCCTGGCAACCATCACCATAGATATCACGGAACGTAAGGAACAGGAGGCAGAGCTAAAGGCACTTACTACAAAACTAGCCAGAACAAACGAGGATCTGCGAACGGCCAATAAGCAACTTACACGCACAAACGTTGACCTCGATAATTTCATCTACGCAGCATCACATGATTTGAAGGCTCCAATCTTTAACATAGAAGGGCTCCTGCAGATTCTCATCGATTCCCTGCCACCTGACACGCTGGCCGCTCAGGGCCTGGAGGAAGTAAGGGATATGATAGAGCACTCTATTACCCGTTTTAAACGCACCATCGATCACCTGACGGAAGTGACAAAGCTTCAAAAGGAAAACAACCAGGACGCCGTGGTGGTGAAAATTTCGGATGTGATAGAGGAAGTGAAGCTGGATCTGGCGCCACAACTGAATGCAATGAATGCCGAACTGGAAATTAAAGTGGATGGCTGCTCCCAGATTTGTTTTTCAGAAAAAAACCTGCGCTCTGTGGTTTACAACTTAATTTCCAATGCAATTAAGTATAGTTCCCCGGAACGGAAACCGAAGGTACAGGTAACCTGCAGTAAGGAAGAGGACTATGCTGTACTGTCTGTACGGGATAATGGGCTGGGCATGGACCTAACGAAAAAAAACAAATTATTTTCGATGTTCGGGCGCCTGCACGACCACGTGGAGGGTTCTGGTGTAGGCCTCTACATGGTAAAGAAGATTGTGGAGAATGCCGACGGCCATATAGAAGTGGAGAGTGAGATTGGCGTTGGCTCTACCTTTAAAATATACTTTAAAACCTGAGCAAACGCGATTGTCGTGCTGAAATGAGGCAGCATGCAAAGCTGGAAATCCTGAAAATGTCCGGCTTTCGGAGTAGAAATAACGTCCGATGATGCTGTCCCTTTCCTTTCAGCCAGCGGTAAGGCAGGTCTTTAGAGAGGCACAAAAATGCAGGCGCAAAGTGCATACAGGCTACACCGGGTTCTCAGGCTTTCTTGCTCTTTCTATAGATCAGGATGCAGCAAAGGAGGTATATCTCCCCTGCTGTAATGCCTACCTATAGGCCAATCAGGAGGTTGGCCTGCAGGATGGACTCCTCAAGCCCTTCGATACCAACAACATTATTCCAGTAGCGCCATTCAGAACCGAAAAATACCTTTCCTAACTTTCCCCAGGTGTTCCCCAAATCCAGGAGAAGCTGTGGCTGTGTCAGGTACTGTGTGCTTCCAGGGCCACGGTCACCTATGAAGTCCATGAAGCCACGAAACCGCAGGCGCACCTTCTCCGAAACAGGTAAAGGTATATCCCAGCTTGGTGTGAACTGGTAGGTTCCGTCATACTCCTCGCCATGTTGCTTGTAGTAGTAGGTTTCAAGCTGCAGCAGACCAGAACCAGGAATCCTGAATTTAAAGGCAGGGCCTGCAGTGTAGGCGAAGAAGTCTTCTGAGCCTCCGAACAAAACGTTCATACCACCCGATAACAGTACATCGCTGATGGGTCCCAGCTTAAACTCACGTCCGGTGGCGCGGCTGAGGCTAAGTTTAGGGTACCACTCCATATACATATTGGGGCTCGCCAGGCTCACGTTGTTGTACAGGTCCGCGAATACAAACTGCTCCAGAGCCCTGTAAGAGCCAAAATGCTCTACCGTAACGGTGGCCAGCTCACCAGACTGCTTTAAGTTCCGGCCATAGAGCAGCTGCACGTTAGACCCACCCTGGTAAATGACCTGCGCCTCTGCCTTCCGGTTAAAGAGCAGCATGAGGGCCGAAAACAACAGCAATACAAAAGACTTTTTAAAGGTAAGTCTTACCTGAGCGGTAGAACCTGATGGCATAAAAATAAAATTAAGTAGAAAAGCATTAGCAAGCCGCAAAGGTAAATCCTTGTTACATAAACTGCTATTACCTGCACACTTTTCGCTTTCTCGCTGATAAGAATAAATTAGCTGAGCTTAATTTCTTCACGCATAACATAAACAAATCAGCAATTCGTTGTAAATTTACAAACCGTATAGCAGGTAAGCCATACCCTACTCTTACAATATGCCCTACCTCCCTGGGGTTGATCAGCTACATAAAAAGCACTTAGCATCAGAAACAGCTTTCTTCTTTGAGCCCTGAAAAAGGAGATCTGTGTATTATTACAAAGGTAAATAACCCAACTAAAAAGCATCTCTATGGAAGATAAGGAAAAACAAGGCAGTCCATCCGGATCCTTTGTGGAACGGATAGCCGAAAAAATGAGTGCTGCAGCCAATGCAAAGCGTATTTATGGTGAGCCAGTGGAACGCAATGGGGTAACAGTTATACCTGTTTCAAAAGCTGCTTACGGCTTTGGCGGGGGAGCCGGCACAAAAGCGGGAGAAGAAGGCTCAGGCGGAGGCGGTGGCATGGTGCTGACGCCTGTCGGCTACATCGAAATAAAAGAGGGTACAACAAAATTCCGCCCTATCCAAGACCCTCAGACACTGATCAAACTCTTTGCTATTAGCGGTGTTGCCGTCCTGCTAACCGCCCGGAGTATTACAAAAATATTCCGCAGGTAAGGGAGCAACAAGGAAGAACATCAAATTTGGCAACGCCTCATTTCAGTAGAAACCAAACCTCCTGGTTCCGCCTCCTGCTAATGCCTGATGATCTTGCCGTCCTCCATTTCAATGATACGGCCGGAGTTTTCAGCGAAGCTAGGGTCGTGGGTAACGATGAGCAGGGTCTGGTTGTGTTCTTCCGCGAGCTGCTTAAAAATATCAAACACCATTTCGCTGTTTTTAACGTCGAGGTTGCCGGTGGGCTCATCGCCCATGATAATATGCGGGTCGTTAATGAGGGCCCTGGCTATGGCTACGCGCTGCTTTTCGCCACCAGAAACCCTGTAAGCCAATTTGTTTGCAAGGTGTTCTATTCCCAGCATCTTCAGCCGTTCCAGTGCCCGATGCTCCACCTCCTGCTCGCTATGCTTGTTTAACTTGATGCCAGGCAGCATCACGTTCCGGAGCACCGTAAACTCGTTCAGCAGGTAATGGAACTGGAACACAAAGCCAATCTTCTCATTCCGGATGCGCGCCAGAGCTGCATCCGACTTCCCGCTCATGGATACTTTGTCAATCAGCAGCTCCCCTTCGTAATCGGTATCCATGGTTGAAAGGATGTACAGCAGCGTAGACTTACCGCACCCTGATTTGCCGATAACTGATACAAACTCCCCCTTGTTAACAGTGAAAGTGATGTCCGTGAGCACCTGCACTGTAACAGGGTCATAAAACCTTTTATGGATGTGCCTTGCCTCCAGTATGATGTCCTGCATTTTACTTGCCTCTTATTATTTCAACAGGGTCTACTTTGCTGGCCTTGCGTGCAGGAAAAAATCCGGCAAAGTAGGTGGTAACTAATGAAAAGGAGCAACCTATAAAGTAGTAGATAGGGTTATAGTTAACCGGAAATGTTTTAATGGTTGGCAGCGCTGCCGTGTTGAACGGAATATTATCGATGACAACAGAAAAACCAAAACCTATCACCAGTCCCACAACTCCTCCGAAAAACCCGATACTCAGGGCGATCACCAGAAAGATCCTGTTCACGTCGCTTCCTGAGAAACCGGTGGCTTTCAGTATAGCAATAGAATCCATTTTTTCGTAGATCATCATGTTCAGGATATTGAATATCCCAAAGCCTGCTACAATAAGCAAGGTAACCCCTACCGCATATGAAATCATCGACCTGATATTCGTGCCTGTTTCAAACTGTGCGTTGGCTGCTTTAATATCCTCTGCATCAGTATCAAACAGCTGCGCATACTCCTTTGCTACGGCTGGCGCCGTTTCCAGGTCCTGCAGTTTTACCTGCAAATCGGTGAAGTAATTGGCAGGCTTGCCCAGGAGTTTCTGTGTGGTGCTAATGGAAGCATAGCTCTGCACTTTATCGTACTCCTGTATCCCCGACTGGAAGTAGCCGACTACCTTCAGCGAAAACCGCTCGCCCTGCGCAGTCGTTACCTGCACCACATCCCCTATATCTGCGACTAAAATTTCAGCCAGCCCTTTGCCAAGTATGATACTGTTCGACACATTTTTGGCATCTATGGCGGAACCCGATGTCACATAGTCCCGGAAGTTAAACAGCCTGCTTTCTTCCTCCACATCAACCCCGTTGATTACGCCGGTTATATCAATTGTGCCTTCATTGAAGAACACCTGTGCACTTAGTTTCGGAGATACCCCCACTACACGGGGATCGTCTTTCAGTGCCTGGATAATGGGGCCGCTGTTGTAGATTTCCTTGCGGCTTATGCCAGACTTCACAGAACTGATAAAGTTGTAGGAATCCTTAAAACCGGAAGCATTGTTTATCGGCTGGTTCTGGCTG
Organism: Pontibacter toksunensis; assembly: GCF_042686245.1. Classification (NCBI taxonomy): domain Bacteria; kingdom Pseudomonadati; phylum Bacteroidota; class Cytophagia; order Cytophagales; family Hymenobacteraceae; genus Pontibacter; species Pontibacter toksunensis. The sequence continues at coordinate 81,385 of NZ_JBHUOX010000012.1, forward strand.
GGCTTTATTTCGTTGTACAGGCGCACGTGTGGTGTCCTGTTCAGGATCAGGCCGTCCAGCATGTCGTTGAGGCCGTTCATGAAACCCAGCAGTGTAATGAACATGGCAATGCTGAAGGTTACTCCAACAGCAGCCACCAAAGTTTGCCGCCACCTGGCCAGCAGCAGCGACTTTGCGATGTCTAAGATGAGCTTGCTGTTCATTGGGCAGGTTTCACAATTACGTCCTCCTTCGTCAGGCCATCCAGAATTTCCACTTTATGATAGTCTTTTAGGCCGGTGCTTACCTTCACTTTCTCATCGTTTTGCTTCAGCACATAGGCTCCGTCCAGCAGGTAATCGCGTGGTATAGTAAGTGCTTTTTCTTTCGCCTGTATCAGGATATTGGCCTCCGTGGTGAGGTTCGGGTACAGCGCAGGTGGTGTGGTCACAAAACCGGCTTCTACGGTAAAAGACCTGGTTCTTTCGTTCATGGCCGGGTTTACCTTTGTTACTTCGGCTTCGAACACCTGCCCTTTGTAGCTGTCCAGGTTCAGCAAGACACGCTGCCCCGGCTTAATGCGGGAAATATCATACTCATCTACCTGCAACTCCAGGATAAACTCATCTGCATCACCAATCACCGCCACCGGACTCTGCGGACTCACCATTTCGCCTTTCTCTTTCAGCACATCGTATACCCTGCCATCGGTTTCGCTTTTTACCAGGTAGTCGTTTGTTCTGGCCTGGCTGATTTGCAGGTTTTTCTGTGATTGCCTTTCCGCAAAGTTAAGTTGCCTGTTCAGGTCGTTGTACCGGAGTCGGGCTGTATTATAGGCTGTTGCGGAGTTTTTATAGTTGAGCTCTCTTTGCTCCAGCTCTACCCGGGTGCCTATCTGGTTTGCCCACAGGTTGCGTTGCCTTACCAGGAGCAGCGAATCGTTCTGCTTTTTGCTGCGAGCCAGATTAATGTCTTCCTGCAGTTCGCCCAGTTTGTCTTCGTTCGCACTGACACGGGCATAGTCAGCGGCAAGCCTTGCATTCTCGGTACCCAGCCGGGCAGCCTCATTTTCCACTTTCAGAAGCGGGTCACCTTTTTGCACCACGTCTCCCTCGGTTACCAGAATCTGCTGGATAATGCCATTAACCATCGGGTAAACCTGGTACTGGTTTTTACTTTTCACTACCCCCGATGCATACACAGACTCTGAAATATCCTCTACTGTGGGTTGTGTTTTTTCCTGCTCCCCTTTGCAGGAAACCAACAGCAATATGCTCAGGACCAATTGCAGGTATAATCTCATAACATGAAGCTTAAGCATTTTGGAAACAGCATGTCGGGCGGTGCAGCAGCACGCAAATATAGTTGGAAAAGCATAAAACCTTTGTTCAGACCTGCGCTGCACATAGTCTAAAAATAATAAATTATAGATCAAATTGCACAAAAAAGAAGCGATGGAAAAGCCATTGCAGCAGTCCGATAAACAATAGCTTTCGAATCTAAATAGGTTTGAAAATGCCGCGCCTTTTAGACCCATCATACAAATATAGAACTTGCTACAGGTGCTTGTAACTGATTTGTAACAGCTTAAATTATGATTTATATCATTTCGCCGGCACAACAATTTGATCAACTTTGTAAAGTAACGTCCTGAATTATAAAATTTAATTTTTGTGATATGGCATCAAATACGCAGTATCCATTTGAGGGAAAAGTAGCTTTGGTAACAGGAGCATCTTCCGGTATAGGTAAAGCCACTGCCCAACAGTACGCGCAGGAAGGCGCTAAAGTAGTTGTTTAGGACATTAAAGAAGCACCGGGAGAAGAGGTGGTGGAAGAAATAAAGCGCAACGGTGGGGATGTTTTTTTTGTGAAAGCCGATGTTGCGCGCCCCGAGGATTGCCAAAGCATGGTGCAGCAGACGGTAGCCCAATATGGTCGCCTTGATGTTGCCTTCAACAATGCAGGTATCGGCGGGGAGTCTAACCCAGTAGGTGATATGAGTATTGAGGGGTGGAACAAAGTAATAGCGGTAAACCTGAGCAGTGTGTTCTACTGTATGAAATACCAGATACAGCAGATGCTGCAGAACGGGGGTGGCGCCATTGTCAATAACTCATCCATACTCGGCCAGGTAGGCTTTGCAAACGCTGCAGCCTATGTGGCGGCCAAGCACGGAGTGGTGGGGCTTACCAAAAGCAGTGCATTGGAGTACTCCTCTAAGAATATACGTGTGAACGCGGTTGGCCCTGCTTTTATTAAAACACCGCTCTTATCTGATGCGGGAATGACAGAAGACACGTTACAAATCTTAGCCGGCTTACACCCCATTGGCAGGCTGGGAGAATCAGAAGAAGTAGCTGCACTGGTGGTTTGGCTGAGCTCTGACAAAGCCTCTTTCGTAACAGGAGCCTACTATGCCGTAGACGGTGCCTACCTGGCGCAGTAAACTTTTAAGGCGGGTGATAACTTATTTCTATGACGTCCTAACCTCTTCCATCTGCTGGCCTTACCGATACATTCTGGCAGCCTCTCCTTATAGCCTTTTAAACACAACAACGGAAAGGGGCTGAGATACTATTACTGACAGTCTACGGCTCGTTTATCTCATAAGACAACATGAATACGCTTCAAGAAAAACCCTACACCGGCATGCGAGTGAGAGAAGAAAAGACAACAGGCAGCAAAGCTTTGCAACCCGGTAAACAATACCCCTGGCACAGCATGACGCCCGGGGAGGTGATGAAACTGCTGCACGTGACACCGGAAGCAGGCCTCACCGACGAAGCCGTAGCAAAGCGCCGAGAGCTGTATGGCCGCAACATCATGACCAAGACAAAGCAGCAGAGCGCCTTTGTCAGGTTTATGCTGCAGTTTCACCAGCCGCTAATCTACATTCTGCTAGCTGCCACAGTGGTCACCATTCTCCTGGAAGAGTACACCGATGCCATTGTCATTTTTGCGGTTGTCTTCGTCAACGCCATCATCGGGTATGTGCAGGAGTCGAAGGCACTGGAGGCCATTGATGCCCTGGCAAAGAGTATGACAGCCAGGGCGCAGGTAATCCGCAACGGCCAAAAGCAGGACATTAATGCGCAGGAGCTGGTGCCGGGAGATATTGTGTTTGTCCAGTCGGGGGATAAATTTCCTGCAGATGTTCGCATGGTGCACGAGCGCGACCTGAAAGTGGATGAGTCGGCCCTTACAGGAGAATCAGTGGCGGTAGAGAAAAATGCTGCTCCGGTAGCTCCGGACGATGTACTGGGAGACCGCCTGAGTATGGGCTTCTCCTCTACCATGGTCACGTACGGGCATGGCAGAGGTGTAGTGGTAGCCACAGGAGATAATACCGAAGTAGGAAAAATTCAGCAATCTATTTCAAGGGCACAGGACCTGGAGACGCCCCTCACCCGAAAAATAAAAGAGTTTAGCCACCTGCTGCTATGGGTTATTCTGGGGCTTTCTGCTGTTGTTTTCGCCGTAGGCCTGCTGCGTGGCGAAGGTATAGGCGAAACCTTTATGATGGCTGTAGCACTCGCAGTGGGTTCTATACCGGAAGGTTTGCCTGTAGCCGTCACCATTATGCTGGCGTTGGGGGTATCTAAAATGGCGGCACGCAGGGACATTATACGGAAGCTGGTAGCTGTGGAAACGCTTGGCAGCACCAACGTGATATGCTCTGACAAAACAGGCACCCTCACCGAAAACCAGATGACGGTGCAGCAGATAGTAGCAGGAGGCAAAACTTATACCTTGACAGGGCTTGGCTATCGCCCGGAGGGCGAGATACTGGACGGAGAATCACAGGCTGACCTGACCTCCAACCATGCATTGAAACAGTGCCTGAAGGCCGGCATGCTCTGCAACGACAGTAACGTGAAGGAAAAAGAAGGCTTATGGACCATAGAAGGCGATCCCACGGAGGGTGCCATGGTGGTAGCCTTCCGCAAAGCAGATTTTGACGTAAGGGAGCTGGAACACAAACAACCCCGCCAGGATACCATTCCATTTGAGTCGGAGTACCAGTACATGGCTACACTGCATGGTGGCAACCGGCCTGTTATATACTTCAAAGGCTCGGTGGAGGCGGTGCTGGAGCGCTGCAACATGGCCATGCAGGCGAACGGTGAACTTAGTCAACTTGACAAGGAGGAAATAAACAGGCAGGTAGAGGAAATGGCAAGCGAGGGGCTACGTGTATTAGCCTGTGCCATGGCCGAAGCACCTGAGGGAACAAAAGATATCACCCACGAACACACCAAATCAGGATTGATATTCCTGGGACTGCAGGGCATGATTGACCCGCCGCGCCAGGAGGCGATAGAAGCAGTAAAACTGTGCCAGAAGGCCGGCATAGATGTTAAAATGATAACGGGCGATCATGCCATTACCGCTGCGGCCATTGCCACCCAGATTGGCTTAAAAGGCAGACAGGAAAACGGTAAGCTGGTGGCCATTACAGGCAGGGAGCTACAGCAGATTGGTGACCGGGAACTTGAAGAGGTAGCGGAGCAGACTTCTGTTTTTGCCCGTGTGTCACCGGACCAGAAGCTTCGGCTTGTGAAAGCGCTGCAGGCCCGCAACAGAGTTGTGGCCATGACGGGCGACGGTGTGAACGATGGCCCAGCACTGAAGCAGGCTAATATTGGAATCGCCATGGGTATAACCGGTACCGAAGTAGCCAAAGAAGCATCAGATATGGTGCTTACGGATGACAATTTCTCATCTATAGAAGGCGCCGTAGAAGAAGGCAGAAGTGTCTTTGATAACCTGACAAAGTTTATTGTCTGGACGCTTCCCACCAACCTGGGCGAGGGACTTATTATCCTGGTGGCTGTAATTTTGGGAACCCAGCTTCCTGTTCAGCCCGTGCAAATTCTTTGGATTAACATGTCAACAGCCGTATTGCTGGGGCTTACGCTGGCTTTTGAACCCAAAGAACCAGGCATTATGGACCGCCCTCCACGCCCCACCGGAGAACCCATCCTTACAAGAGACTTGATAATGCGCACGTTGCTCGTAGGGTCGCTCATTATGATGGCCGGATTCAGCCTGTACCTGTACGAGATAAAGCAGGGCGCCAGCACAGCAGAGGCCAAGACAGTAGCCACCACGGTTATTGTAGTTATGGAGGCGTTTTACCTGCTGAGTTGTCGTTCTCTCGTGAGGCCGATTCTGCAGATAGGTTTCTTCACTAACCCCTGGGTCTATTATGGTATTGCGGCTATGTTCTTCTTCCAGGCGCTGTTCATCTACCTCCCTCTCCTGAACACAATGTTTCATTCCAGCCCTTTGGACGCAATGCAGCTTCTACGCATCTTTGGTGCTGGTGTAATGCTCCTGCTGATTGTTTCAACTGAAAAGACCATCCGGTTTCGAATACTTACCCGTAAAGCCGGCACATCTGCATAATACTTTCTCAGCATTGAAGTGATTATAATGATAGGTGCTTATAAAGATGTTATATGTCCTCCTTGTAGGATAGAGGGATGAGAAGTATAGGAGAGTAAGAATAAAAAGGCGTCAGTCTTATTTAGCTTACAGTCTAATTTCGAACAGGAAAAAAGAAGCACAGAAAGAATGCTACTTCTAGCGTCCTTTCCGTACTTCTTGAATAATATAACAAAATAAACCCAATGCACTGCAAAGGATTTATCAGCTAATTTTGTTAATCTCTGTCTTTTCTGGAAAAATAGGCTACGGCCGCTGTGACTACAACGGCTCCTATTGCCAGATTCTTTATAAGGCCTGCCCGATTGTGCTTCCACTCTGCGTTCATACCTCGTTCAGCCCAAATATTGGGAGCATGGCCGCGCTTCAGGTCGTCAATAATACCTTCAACCACATTCACCCTGTCGGCAAGCAGCAAGGGTAACCAATGGCCGAAACTGCCTTCTCCGTACTGGAAAGCATAGCGCCGGAGCATGCCACTCAATCCCGTCGGCGGCATAGACGTGCCAAAAACAGCCGTCACATTTGGGCGTTCAATAGAGTGCAGCACTTCTATATCTACCGGTTGTAACGGCGGCCTATTCCAGGAATAACCCTTGTTTTCCTCGTTGCTGCGTTTTCTCATCGGGTAGGTTGGGTCATTCTTCGGATCTGCATCTATGCCCCAGCCTTTTATATGAGAGTAGTCTTTAGGCATAGCAGGAGCATCGATTCTCCAATCTTCTATATTTGCGTTTTCTTTAGCTTCGTTATTCATAATAATCCTCCTTTAGATTCTTGCTGATGGTGGAATAAGAACTGGCTTGATACAATTGTCCAGCTTGTCAGAAAAAATGCGGTAAGCATCGGATACCTCCTCCAGAGGGAAGTGATGCGTAATCATTTCTCTCGGGCTGAATATGCCGCTTTGCACGTGCTCAATCATTTTCGGCAGCAGGCGCTTCACTGATGCCTGATTTCCACGAATGGTAAGGCCTTTATTCATTGCGTTACCTATCGGTACCAGGTTTAGTGTAGGACCATATACCCCTACAATAGAGACAATGCCGCCTTTTTTCGCTGAGTTGATAGCCCATTGCAGCGCTGTGGCAGAACCTGCCTGCATGAGTGTTTTACGGCCGGTAAAAGTTTGCATGGCACTACCAGCAGCTTCGGCACCAACTGCATCAATACATACATCAGCGCCAAGGGAATCAGTCGTTTTCTTCATGAACACCACCGGATCTTCTATCGACCTGAAGTTATAGGCCTCACATTGCGCAAACTTACGCACAAAATCAAGCCTGTACTCTTCCTGGTCAAATACAATCACGCGTCCTGCTCCAAAAAGCCAGGCGCTTTTTGCCGCCATAATACCTACCGGGCCTGCTCCAAATACGGCAACGGTATCTCCCTTCTGGATGCCACCCATCTCTGCTGCCTGGTATCCTGTCGGCACAACGTCCGTCAGCAGTACGGCATCATCTGGGTGCATATCACTTGGTATAACGGTAGGGCCTACATCGGCATATGGAACACGTGCATATTCTGCCTGGCCACCATTATAGCCGCCGGCAATATGGGAGTAGCCAAAAATACCGCCTACAGCAGTAGCCTGCGGATTGGCTTCGTGGCAATTACCATAGAGCTCCTGCTTGCAAAAGACACACTGTCCACAGGCTATGTTAAACGGCACTATAACCTGGTCTCCTACTTTGAGTTTGTGAACATCTGGTCCTATCTCCTCCACCACTCCGATGAATTCGTGGCCAAAGGTCTCCCCTACACGGGTATCAGGCACATTTCCGTTATATAAATGCAAATCAGACCCGCAGATACAGGAGCGGGTAACCCGAACAATGGCATCCTGCGGATGCTGTATTTCGGGCATAGGTTTGTCGCGATCGAGGCGGATCCGTTGTGGTCCGCGGTAGTTCATTGCCAGCATAAGTTTGTTTTCTTCATGTTTAGTAAGACAAATTAAGTTTCAGATGCGCTACATTTCTGCCTTTGTTCCGAATTTGGATCAAGTGATTGTATCGCATTAATGTAGGTACTTGTCTGTATAGTCTAAGTTGCAGGAACAGAGACAGGAGACTATAAATACGTATTTATACCATATAATTTAGAATCAAGTACGTATTCACCGCAAACTTATGCTTTTCCTCCTGCTGTCCACTCCTCGCGCTGAACAGGGTATCGCTCTGGTCCTTCAAATTTGATAGCAGCTAACGCACCTGCAGCAGACTTACGTTCAGCAAGTCGTATAACAGTAGGCGGGCTTGTATAATTAAGTCAGATTCTTGCGTATGAATGTTCTTAAGTTTGTCCTAGTTCTTTTGGTCATATACCTTCTACTCATGGGCCTTTTATCTTTTCAGCAGGAGCGCCTGATCTTCTTTCCGCAGAAGCTCAGGAAAGACTATACCTTCAGGTTTGATAAGGAGTTTGAGGAAATCAAAATTCCTACAAAAGATGGTATAAAGCTGCATGGGCTACTATTTAAGGCAGCTGAACCAAAAGGCCTGGTCTTTTACCTGCATGGCAACGCCGGTTCAGTGTACACCTGGGGATGGATAGCACAAACATATACTGATTTGAACTACGACATCTTCATACTGGACTATCGCGGTTATGGAAAGAGCGAAGGAAGCATCAGCAGCGAAAAGCAGTTTTATGAAGATGTGCAGGCTGCTTATGACCAGTTGAAAACGTTGTATTCCGAGGAGAAAATTATAGTTACAGGTTATTCAATTGGCACAGGAGCAGCCGCAATGCTTGCTTCGGTCAACAACCCGAAGCTCCTGGTGTTGCAGGCACCTTACTACAGCCTCGGTGACTTGATGAATAACCTATACCCTTTTGTTCCTGCATTTCTGTTAAAGTATAAATTTGAAACTTTTCGATTCTTAGAAAAAACAGAGGCACCAGTAATTCTTTTCCATGGCGCTGAGGATGAAATCATCTATCCCCTGTCATCTGAAAAACTGAAAGAACTTCTCAAGCCTACAGATAAAGTGATTTTCCTGGAAAGGCAGGGACACAACGGCATGAATGAAAACCCAACTTATAAAAAGGAACTGGCACAGGTAATCTCCACTGTGGAGTAACCCCTCTCCTTATAGTATATATGTAGTCCAACTTCACTTTCTTTCCTTCTGGTATTCCTTAAATGGCAGGCGTATGAATTTCTCCTTTCCCTTTTAAATCAGGAATTATAACACTGGACTTCTACCTGAGAGGCAACACCTATTGTTACGAGCTACAACCACTATAAGAAATGTGCAAAACCTCCTTGCTGCTTTTGCGTTTCATTTCTTCAGTTATGCATACAAAACAGATTAATTTCAGCAGGTTTAACAAGCGCTTACTTACTATACTGCTGGTATCCCTGCTCCTGTACCTGGGCAAACCATTTCTGATACCCATCGCTGTTGCCGCCTTCTTTGCCATGTTACTCTTCCCGCTGGTGCAAAAGCTACAGCAGTATCATTTAAAGGAGACTACGGCTGCGCTTGTCTCCATCCTGTTACTGCTGGGTACTATTTCCGCTCTGACAGCCCTTGTTTATTACCAGGCCACTATTCTTCAATCGGACCTCCCGAGGTTAGAAGATAAAATAAATGAGAAGACAAACAGGCTACAATGGCTGCTTTATGAAACCACAGACATAACTGCGAATGAGCAGGAAGAAATTCTGGAGGAGAAAAAACCGGACATTGCAAAGGCGGTCTTTAAAAGTGCTCGGGATTTTGTGATGCAGTTTTTTTTCGTCCTGTTGTTTCTTTTCATTATCCTGACCTACACCTTCTTCTTGATGATTTATCATCAGCGTATTCAGAACTTCTTTGTCAGGCTCCGCATGTTTGAGAGTCAGAAAGAATCGAAAGTGATGCTCGCTAAGATCTCCATTATCATTCATGATTACCTGAAGGGAATTCTGACGGTTATCGCTGTTCTAGGAGTTGTATATGCCCTTGGCTTCTGGGCGATAGGCATTGATCATGCCATTCTTTTTGCCATGATCACGGCCCTGCTGCGCATCATACCCTATTTTGGTTCTTACCTCGGTATCGCCCTACCTATTGCGTTTGCCTTTCTTACAAAAGATTCTCTCTGGTACCCGGTGCTGGTACTGGTCTTTTTTATGGTTACACAGCTGTTAGAGGCAAACCTGCTGACTCCCTACATCACGGGCTCAAAAGTCAGACTCAATCCGCTGGCAACCATCATGGTCATTCTTCTGGGCAACCTGCTATGGGGCATAGCCGGAATGATCCTGTTTGTTCCCTTGTTCGCCAGCCTGAAAATTATTTTTGACCAGATACCGCAACTAGCCCCCTACGGCTACATACTCGGAAAGGGTGACGCCACAGACGACCTGCCGCCCCCTCCTGATAATAAATAATTTAAATTAGTCTCATCAGCAAAAGGTGTTCTTTACTGATTTCATTGCTTCTAACTGAAGCAGGTTTTCATCAGGAAAAAGCGCAAAGGTAGAAAGCCGGAAGTTTTGTAACAGCATACTCGTTTAGCCTTGCCTCATGTTCTGCATACTCCATTCCTGCTGGGCTCCGTTGCTGTTCTCATAGAGTTTGCACCGCTTGCATTCCCCGTAAATAAGCCAAATTCATTAACCAACGGCAGGGTGCTTCGTTCTATAGGTATATCAAAATTAAATTTTACATGAAAGATACAAAAGGAAGGAAAGCCGATAAACCGAGAGAAATACCCGGCAAGGGATGGAAACAGGTGATGTTAAGGGTAAAAGAGCAGTTAAGCACTGATAACATGCATATTGTGGCTGCCGGTGTCGCCTTTTACTTTTTCCTGGCCCTTTTTCCAACCTTAGCGGCCATCATTTCTATCTATGGACTCGTGACTGAGCCTGCCTCAGTGGAGCAGCACATGGAGCAGCTTACCAATGTATTGCCCCAGGAAACACATGAGATGCTGAATGAAAGGCTGCGCAGCATCTCAGAAGGCTCCAGTTCCACGCTTGGCTGGGGAGTTGCCCTAAGCATTCTCCTGAGTTTATGGAGCGCCAATGCAGGTACAAAGTCCTTGTTCGAAGGCGTTAACATTGCCTATGATGAAGAGGAAGATAGAGGTTTCCTGAAGTTAAACGGTATAACCATGCTTTTCACGCTGGGCGGCATTATAGTCGGCACACTGGGTATTGGGCTGGTGATTGCGTTTCCTGCACTGGTTGAACACCTGGGGCTGCCAAGTGTGCTTCAGACAGTGCTGTCGTGGGGCAGGTGGCTCCTGCTGGCTGTGATCATCATGAGCGGTCTTGCCCTTATTTATAAGATAGGCCCTAACAGAGACAAACCTAAGTTCAGATGGGTGAGCTGGGGAGCTGGCATTGCAACAGTGCTATGGTTGATAGGCTCACTTTTGTTTTCTTGGTATGTGACCAACTTTGGTAATTACAATGAAACTTATGGCTCTGTTGCCGCTGTCATCATTCTGATGCTGTGGTTTAACCTGACGAGTTACATCATTTTGCTGGGTGCTGAGATAAATTCTGAACTGGAACACCAGACAGAAAAAGATACTACTGTCGGTGAGGATCAACCAATGGGAGCACGTGGGGCCTATCACGCCGACCACGTAGCGGACGGGCCAGAAGATTAATATTGTTCTCATAGCAGACACAAAGGTGCTACGCTCCCGTGCATGCCGAAACAGTTATGTTACCCTAGGTATAACGGGGAGTTTTATGTAACCAACCACAAACTCCCTGAATTTTAAGGCTCCTATTTGTTCGGTTTTCGAGCAGGTAGGGGCTTTGTGTTTTAAACGGACTCCATCCCATCAGTTTATACTACGGCAGCTTAAAGTGTATTCCAAAGGAGTGAGACTTTTTTTGTCTAAGCTGCCGTAGCTGTAGTTCATCCAGCGGCATCAGACCTACTGTTTCATTTCTGATGCTCTGTGCTCTCCAGGCTGGGGCAGGGGCACTATATCAGAGCGGTCACGTCATTGGTGGTTGAGGCCCTCCTGGGCAGCGTGAAGTGTAAAGAAGCTGCCGGGGGAAGGGGTCCTCTTTAGCTCTGCTACGGCTGCCTCGCTGCGCTCAGCACCGCAACATTTACAATAGAGGCATCCTCCCCCAGGCGCTCAACCCAAAAACTGCAAACCCTTTCACTCCGTGCCAACGATTAGGAAAGACCTGACTTTAGAAAATAGATCTTTCTTTGATCGGGTATTATTTCAAACTGTTCCATATTATAGAGCCCTCTATCCTTCTGTACTGAGTTGCTAAGTTCTATAGAAGTGAAACGGGCGAAACGAATGCACGTATTGATATTGATTCGTTAGACTATTATTTAATAGAGTCTTTCCAATCTGTTTCGTATTTTAGCTTCTGAAATGAGACTGTCCTTTAAAAATAGTAATCCCACTCCACCTTGAGTTCAAGGTTATTTCTGCCTGTGCAGGGCTAATATCCTTTCTGCTGCACCTCTACACTGTAATTTTGTTGCTTCCTGTCTGGCCACTGATATTTCATCCTGGCAGCAACGAAGCGTTTTCTGTTAATGCCACTATGTCTCGTGTGATGTAGCCTGGCAAATAGTTGTTGCTTAGTATGCTTCTATACCGTCCTGTAGCACGGACAGTGCAGAATGTATCCGCTATAGCTATTTTACACTCTCGGTTTTATGAAATTTAAAAATCCGGATAAATTGCTTAAGCTTAAGTTTCTGGGCAAGCACAGAGATGCCATCATCAGAGAATACTTAAAGTATAAGCCTAAAAAAGGATACGTTTTTATAAAGGCAGATAGCCATTTTAATGCTCCTGAGGAGCCCCGATTTATAGAAAGAGGCTTTGATGAGGATATGTTTCAGAGTATACAAGAGGCAGAAGGTGCACAAGACACCAGAGCTGCCCAACAAAATGAGTGCATCTACTACGAAATTTTCTGGGAGTCTGATAAATCCTCATATTACCTGAAGGAGCGCCTCTGAATTATACCATAATCAGTTGAATCGTACGCATATAGGCTGCTGTTCCGGATTTGTAATCCGGAACTTGTGAAGAATCGGATTTGCAATACACTGGCTTGCCGGCAGCTACTGCCCCTGCAGGACGAATTACAAATTCGCGACCTCCATACTTTCGGATTACAAATCCGAAAGTGCGAATTGAATGCACACTACGTGTCTTGCGCAGCCATCAGTTGAGGAGGGCATTATCAATAAAAAACAGGAAGCCGATAGACTACTCGCTAACTCTATAAAGTTTCTCAGATGTACCGGGATTGTATGAGAGGAACAGGCAACGCCTGCTTTATAAAGAAGGGCTGGGGCTTCCTGTAAACCATGCCACTGCACTTCCAGATATGTTGGAAGGGACTTCATGTCTTCCTCTAAATTCAATGTAGTTTACCTCCAGGCCCTGGCGCTGTAGTTGCGGCACAATACGCCGGGAGCAGGAGTCTATCGGCAGTACAGGATCATACTCTCCATGCGAGATAAACACAGCAGGCTTGCCTTTCTTCTCCGGCGCATAAGCGAAGCCCGGAGAGAAGGCAATGATGTGCGTGAACAAATCGCCGTTGGTTAAGCCAAGGCAGAAGGCATAAGAAGCGCCATCAGAAAACCCACCGATGGCAATGCGGTTCTGGTTGATAGCGAAATATTTGAAAATGAAGCTGAGTGCCTGGTCAATAAAAATCACATCCGGGCCAAAAGCATCAGTGGCAATGATGTCCCAGGAATAAGACCTGGAAGCAGGAGCCAGAAGAATGATGTTGCGTGCGTCGGCATACCGTTGCAGCAGGGAAAGCCCGTTTTCTGCAGGGGCTCCTGCACCGTGCAGCATGACAGCAAGGGCAGCAGGTTGTTTCTTATCGTAACTATGCGGGACGTAGATTAAACCGTCTTTTTTTTCATCTAAGTTGAGCCGCCTTACACCGGATTTAAATGCATCTTCTACTGTAGCGGCGCCTGTTACTGCTGTTAACCTTCCTGTCGCGTACTGCTTTCTGTTCGTCGTCATTCCTCCCCCTCCTTTGGTACATTCAGCTTACGAAAAAACCCAGTATAAATTTACTTTAAGAGACAAGCAACTCCTTCTGATGCTATTTTAAATCTGGACTCTTACCCTATGCTTCTTCAACCAGTTCGCGGTTATACTTGCTGCGGTACTGCAATGGAGAAAGTCCCGTAATACGTTTGAAGGTGGTACGGAAAGCTTTTGCATCGGAGTAGCCCACATGGTACATTACCTCCGTCACATTCTCACGCGTACGCTCCAGGCTTAATTTTGCGGCCTCCATCTTAACCCGCTGCATATACTCTACTATGGAGTTAGCAGTAGCTTTTTTAAAGCGGCGCTCCAGGTTCCGGCGGCTCAACGCAAGCATGTCTGCCAGTTGGTCAACCGTTATCCTGTCCTGCAGGTGTTGCTCAATAAACTCCTGCGCAACCATTACCTGCTCATCATCGTGTTCCTTCTGCCCATTAAAAATAACAAACGGCGATTGGCTGCGACGTTCAATATCTATCTGGAAGGCCTTCGACATGAACACGGCCACCTCCCGGCCCGCATACTTTTCAATCAGGTACAGGATGAGGTTAAGGTAAGAAAAGGCACCGCCGCTGGAGTAGATCCCCTGCTCATCTGTAATGATTTTGTCCTGCACCAGGTGTACCTCGGGGAACATCTTTTTGAAAGCGCTGGCGGCCATCCAGTGCGTGGCGCATTGCCGCCCGTTTATTAAACCCGTTGACGCCAGCAGGAAAGCACCTACACAAAGGCTGCCGACTTCTGCACCCCTTTTATGCTGCTTTACAATCCAGGGCAAGAACGCCTTGTTGTTTTCTACTGTCTCCACTAAGTCTCCATCCAGTGCCGGGATAATGATGAGGTCGGTATCATCTACCGCATCTGCCACAACATCTGTATAGATGGTATAGATACCACCAGCTGCTGACACCTGTTCAGACAGGCCTACCAGTTGCACCTGGAACAGAGCGGGCCTGCCCATACTTTTGAGCGCTTTGTTTGCCTCCGTAAATACCTGGCGCGGGCCTTCTATACTACCCAGTATAGCGCCTTTCGGAACAAGGATGGATATGTGCTTCATAGGTGTAAGATAAGCAGAACGGGTGTCGCGATCAACCCTAAAGTTGCCGTATTTATACCCCTTATTTCCAGGTTAAAAAGGATATGTTTGTACTATCAGGAAAGCGTAAAAGACGTGTCAGAAAAGGCACGGACAGCGGCAGCCCCCTGGAGCGATGCTGGTGCTTGTAAAGGTTTAATCAGGAGATTGCACAAGTGGATGAGCGGCCTGGCTGCTCTTTATTATAGCATGGCGCTACCAAACGGGCAAAAGATGTGGGGTCGGTTTATCTATACGGAACGGCAGGCACCGCAGCATATCTGAAATATCAGATCATTTTCAAGTGAGGAAGGCATAAGTACACGGGCACCTTTCTGCCAGGTGTAGCCGCTGGAAGTTTTAAACATACTTCCCTTATCCGAAGAAGATGGCAAGGTAAGCCTGACCCTGCGCTCATGTCCGGTGAATGCAACAGTAGAAGAAACTAACTCTTTTGAGAAAGAATATACCTCGTTATAAAAAGGCTTCAAGGGCACTTATAATCGATTGCAAGAATACCTAAAGAATAGCTTTTACGTCCAAGAGCCAAACTAACAAAGAATCTTTATACAACTTAAACTATAGACAAAATGGCAACCATCAACATTTACCTGAACTTCAGTGGCAACACAGAAGAAGCCTTCAACTTTTATAAATCCGTATTCGGTGGTGAATATGCCGCGCTGCAGCGCTTCAGGGACACGCCGGAAGCCGGCAGAGTACCTGCACATGAACAGGATAAAATCATGCATATTGCGCTTCCTATTGGACAGGGACTCCTGCTCATGGCAACTGATGCCCTCGAATCAATGGGTCAGACGCTGACGGTTGGCAACAACTTCCATCTGTCTGTGAGTGCAGAAAGTGAAGAGGAGGCCAACATGCTTTTCGGTAAATTATCAGCTGGTGGGAATGTTTATATGCCGCTTGAAAAGGCCTTCTGGGGAGATTACTTTGGGATGCTGACCGACAAATTCGGGGTTCAGTGGATGATCAGTTACGATCCGGTGCAGCAGTCAAAGGAGGCACAAACGCAGGCTGCGCAGCCTGTTGCTTCCTGAATAAAACAGAGCGAAAACTTTCTGTTGAACTGTTGCACTTCTCTTATAAAAACGCTGAAATTGATTAAAATTCTTACTCTTTCGGAATGGATACCTCCGAAAGAGTAAGATAAAGCTCATTTGTTAATTTGCGTAAAAGCTTCAGGTTGTCCTTTTGCAGTAGCAGGTTCGTTTGCTGAACTGCTGCTGCCAGGGATAGCTGTTTTCTTTCAGGCTTCCACACTCAGGCGCTGCAGCACTGCTTTGCATCGCTCCGTGGAAATAACTTTAAAGTGGTGCGGCGTGTGGAGCGGAACAGCAAAATAGTCTCCTGCTGCCAGGCTGTAGACGTTCTCTCCTGCCGTTATTTCGCAGGTACCTTCCAGAATAAGAAAGCGTTCATACTCATCGTGGTGTACCTCCTGCTCCGTAGCATCTTTTAACCAGATGACTGCTGTTGTGGCCACAGGCGTATACCCTATTATTTTAGCATAGACGCCTTCTGCATCAGCAGGCAACACCATGTCCTCCCGGTTCAACCAGGGGGCAAAATCTTCCGGGCGCGATTGGGCAGTGAGTACAGGTGGCGAGGTAGGCAGTTCCCCCTCCTTCATGCGCTCCAGGTAATCAATTGTAGCTAGCACCAGTGTCTTCACCGTATTCCTTGGCTTTACGGCATGCGCCATGGCATACACCTCCATCTGCTCACTGATAGCGTCAATTTCCTGTTGCACCTCGGGATGGGATGCGGCCATTTGCTCTACGGCAGCAGCTTCTTCCGGACTGGCAGCACCCATTACATAGAGCTCTAAAACCCCGGATTCTATAAAGTCTTTTATAGAGTTCATGCTGGTTTTTTCGCTTTTAAATGTACAAATGCGTTTTTTAAGACTACTCTCATCTTTTCCTCTGTAATGCCCAGTTCTGCCGCGGCCTCGGTGCAGCTGCGCCCTTTCAGGTAAACAAGTTCCAGAATTTCCTTCTCCTGTGGCTCCAGGTGGCAAAGTTGCTCATTCTCCTGTTTCCCTTTCTTCAGAAAGCTGTTCTCCTTGTTTTCTGCCCCCGCAAAATTACGACTCTTTTGTTGCTGGGCAACAGCCGTATACCTGCCATTTTTAACTGCTTCCAATGCAATACCACGTGCAATGGCTAAGCCCCAGGTCAGGAACCTGTTTCGGGTGGCATCATACACTTCAATGCGTGTCCAGATGGCCACGAAAGTTTCCTGCAGCACCTGTTCAGCCATTTCCTGGTCCGGCACAATGCTTGAGATGACTCCCATCATCACCGGCGCATAAGCATCGTATAGCAGGCCCAGTACTTCCTGCCTCCCCTGCTGCAGCGCTGCAACCAAGCTTTGCTCTGTTTCTCCCTGTAAATTTATTCCTGACATATCTCTTCTTTCTCCTGCCCCCGATTCCTATTAAAGGCTAATCCAGTACAATTTAATCAAAGCGGTTGAATAACAAAATGATGGACTAAGGTAGTAGGTGAGGCTTATATACTTTTGCTGTTCATATCTACTAAATGTGGAACATGAAAAGAAGCGTGCTACTTCATCATACACAATCTCTTAAGGAGAGAGGCAATGCAACATAATGTAAACTCCGAGCGCAAGTATTTAATGGTATTACGCATGAGAAGCCCTTGAGCACGATAAACAATAATGATGTTTTAAAACAAAAAAGAGGAACACGTGGCTCCTCTTTTTCCGGTACAATTACATGCTATACCTTACTTAGTATTTGTCAGAAACGCTGGCTTTACCTGCATTTTCGAAATGAGTGGCCTGCTTGATGGTCTTTTCTTTGCCTTCCGCGTCTTCGTAAGAACGCTCCTCTACTTCTACAGATAAAGTTTTACCCTTCAGTTCTTTTGAATCAACTTCTGCTTTTTCAATGCCTACTGCTTTCAGAAACGACGCCAGGATAGGCTGACCAGGCTCGCTTAAATAAAAACGCTGGTTCACAAACCCATCTTCGTTCTCCAGGCGGCAGTTAATGAAAGGGATGTCCTTGTTTTCACTTTTCCCTTCTTCCACTTCAGTTATCTTTACAACATGCCGTCCGTTTGGCAGAAACGGCTTTTCATCTATTTTCAATTTCATAATGTTCTTCTTTAGGCTTTCAACATACTATTTGCTAATTATATACGCATCAAGCTTGTACATGTTCTTTATTTTAAATGCTTTTCACCTTTATACTAATATTATTAGCATTTAATTGAGACCAGACAACTCATCCTTAACCTTAACCCTTGTTTTGTCCGTACAACTAATTACCCCGGGAATCCGGTACAAAACCATTTTACAAACAAGACAAGGAGAAATACTATGGCAAGCGATAAAGATAAAAGCAATGATGAGTTGAAAAGACAAGCTGATGAGAGCGGAAGCGGCCAGCAGCGAGGAAACCAGACCGGACCAGTAGCGGGCGGCGCCGACAATACACGCGGTGAAAACAAGCCAAGCAGTGAAGGTCATGGTGGCGGTGCAAAACCAGGCAAGGGAAAGCAAAGCGATAAAGACCACACCAACCTGACCACTACGTCGCGGGGCGCAGACAGCACTGACAAAGAATTCAGAACCGATCAGCCTAACGCCAGCACCTTGAAGGGGCACAAGAGCAACGAAGGCTTAGGTAACGAAAAAGACTAGTGCAGGCTTACTGCTTAACAGCATAAACAAGCTATATAAGAAAGACCCGGTTAGTACCGGGTCTTTTGCTTTTCCTGCCCTTCCTGAATCTCCGGTTAAAGTATCCGGACCTCAGGCCCTGGCTGTCATACACCTCTCTCCTTCCGACTCCAGCCTTTGTTGCAAAGCGAACCTGCTCACATCCGGAGCATACAAATGGGGTTAACAGGAAAATCACATCAAAGCAAAAATATTTTTATATTGCTGTGAGTACTTCTTCGGGTGTTGCGACATCGCAGCCGGAGCAAGTGCTGCAAACTATTAACTCATATTGTTACCTTAAACTGCTACAGTAATGTCTTCATATCTATTTAACAGGCGAAGTTTCCTGAAAGGCGCTACAGCCACACTTGCCCTGACTGCCCTTGGTGCACACGGAATGAGCCTTGCCAACCCGGCAAAGCCCCTGAAGGTCGGCTTGATCGGTGCGGGCTGGTACGGTAAAAGCGATTTGTTCCGCCTGATGCAGGTGGCAGAGGTAGATGTGGTGGCGCTATGTGATGTTGATAAAAACATGCTGGCTGAGGCCGCTTCCCTTGTTAGCCAGCGACAGAAGTCACGCAGGAAGCCGCGGCTTTACGAGGACTACCGGAAAATGCTTGCTGACAACAAGTTCGACATTGTGCTGATTGGCACCCCGGATCACTGGCATGCCCTGCCAACCATTGCCGCCATCAAAGCCGGAGCACATGTGTATGTGCAAAAGCCGATTAGCGTGGACGTGATGGAAGGGGAAGCGATGCTTGCTGCCGCCCGTAAGTACAACCGGGTAGTGCAGGTAGGCACACAACGCAGAAGCACGCCGCACCTGATTGAGGCCAAGAAAAATATCATTGATGCCGGGCTGCTGGGTAAAGTGGCGCATGTAGAGATGTACTGCTACTACCACATGCGCAGTAAAACCAGCCCGGAGGTACGCGCCGTTCCCGATTTCCTGAACTATGACCTATGGACCGGGCCTGCCCCGCTACGCCCTTACGACGGTCCGCCACACCGTCGCTGGCGAAATTTCATGGAGTACAGCAATGGCATTGTGGGCGACATGTGCATCCATATGTTCGACGCGGCGCGCTGGATGCTGGACCTGGGGTGGCCAAAAAGTGTTTCCTCTACGGGCGGCATTTATGTGCAGGAGGAAGGGAAGGCAAATATTTCAGACACCCAGACAGCCATTTTTGAATACGATGAACTAAACTGCGTCTGGCAGCACAGAACATGGGGCACTCCCGTTAACCCGGATTATCCCTGGGGATTAACCATCTATGGGGAGAAAGGCACCTTACTAGCCAGCCCGCATCAATATGACTTTATACCTGTGGATGATAAAAGCGAAAAGATTCACCGGGACGCGGTTTATGAAAAGGAGAAATATCCAGAGGATTTGACAGAGGAAGGTATAGAACTGCATGCGGCGCCGGCAACCAGGCTGCACATGCAGGACTTCCTGGCAGCCATCGGAAAGGGAGGCAAGCCGGTTGCTGACATTGAGCAGGGCCATATCTCCACCGCCAGCTGTATCCTGGCGAACATGTCCATGCTGCTGGGGCGCCCCCTTGTGTATGACCCCATCCGGCATGAAATTCCGGGTGACCCGGAAGCCACACTCCTGCTGCAGCGGCCTTACCGCCAGCCCTGGGTTCATCCGGACCTGAACAAGGTGTAAGCCATTCTCCACAGAACCGAAACCACACTACTTTCCGCTGCATGAGCCACATTAAAGAAAAATGGACCCTCGTCTGGCACGCCGTTAAGGGAAAGGAGCAGGATTATACTACCCTGGGCATTAAGAAAAGCATTGTACTGCTGGCCATCCCCATGATACTGGAGATGGTAATGGAGTCTTTATTTGCTGTGGTGGATATCTTCTTTGTGGGCAGGCTTGGTTCAAGCGCATTAGCCACGGTGGGACTCACAGAGTCGGTGCTGATGATTATCTATGCAGTTGGCATGGGTGTCAGCATCGCCGCCACAGCGCTGGTGTCGCGCAGGTTTGGGGAAAAGAACTATACCGAAGCCGGAAACATCACCTACCAGTTGGTTGTAACAGGATGCTTGCTGGCGCTGCTGATGGGTGCCCTCGCCACTTACTATGCAGCGGAAATCCTGGCGCTGATGGGCGCCGAACCTGACGTTATTGCGACAGGCATCCGGTATGCACAAATCATTTTCGCAGGCAACATCGCCATCATTATCCTCTTTCTGGTAAATGGCGCCTTTCGCGGTGCAGGCTTGCCACACCTGGCCATGCGCGCGCTCTGGATTGCAAACGGAGCCAACATTATTCTGGACCCCATCCTCATTTTTGGTATTGGCTCCATCCCTGCGCTGGGGCTCGAGGGCGCTGCCTGGGCCACTACCGCCGGCAGAAGCCTGGGCGTGGTTTACCAGCTTTACCACCTGCTCAATGGCAGGCACTTGCTGAAGATCGGACGGGAAAATCTGCGCATCCGTTTGTCCATGATATGGAGAATCCTGAAAGTATCCTCGGGGGGGATGGGCCAGTACCTGATTGACTCCGCCAGCTGGATTTTCCTGACGAGGCTGATTGCGGAATTCGGAAGCCATGCCCTGGCAGGCTATACCATTGCTTTCCGTATAATCGTCTTCACCATACTGCCTGCATGGGGGCTGTCTACTGCAGCAGCTACGCTGGTTGGGCAAAACCTGGGAGCGCAAAAAGGGAAAAGAGCAGAAATTGCCGTGTGGCTGACGGCGCGTTATAATGTTATTTTTATGGCGGCCATCACCCTTATTTTTATTTTGTTTGGAGAGCACCTGGCTCGCTTTTTTACAGATGAGGCAGAAGTTATTAGAATTACTTCTGAGGCTTTGAAGATAATTACCTTGGGCTACATATTCTTTGGATTGGGTATGGTTATGGTACAGGCATTCAACGGGGCCGGCGATACCCGTACTCCCGCCATCATCAACGTGATGGTGCTTTGGGTAATCGAGATACCTCTCGCCTACCTGCTTTCAATTACCTTTGGTTTTCACGCCACAGGCATATTTATCGCTATCGCTTTCTGCCACTCACTCCACGCACTCGTGAGCTGGTGGTTGTTCAGGCAAGGCAAATGGAAGAAAGTGAGGGTTTAACTGGCCCACTTTCTGCAGGGTTTTCGTCAAACCCGGCTTACCTTTTTATAAAACCTTCTGGCGCAACAAATGCTCATTCCGGGTTCATTTTCTTTTATTACTTCTTCACAGGACTAAATAATTAAAATCCCGCAACCTTTGATAATTATCGGGTGTAGTAGAAAATTCACAATACTAAAAGGAGTAAAATAAGTTAATGGGAATATTTGATAAAAAATATACGAAAGCAACATCAGTAACTTATACACCAGGAAATGAACAAGAGGCATGGATAGCCATTATGCACGCCTGCATTGCAGTGGATGAAGATGTTGCAGATGAAGAACTGGAGGAACTGGCCCAGACATTAGCTTACAAGCCCATTTTTGAGGGGCACAACGTGCGGGAGTATTATAAAACAGTTTTACTTGCACATGCCAAAATAGGAAGCAAACAGTTGATAGACAATAGCGCAGAGCATATCTCGGCTGAAAGTAAATACGACCTTTTTGCCCTGACAATTGAGCTGGTGCTTGCCGATGGCGTATTAGCCAGCAAAGAAGAAGAGTTGATCAGCTATATATCTTCTGCCCTTGATTTAGAGGAGAGCATAGCAAAAAAAATAGTGGAGAAGAGACTAAGCCATTTCAAGGACGAAACGCAGGAATAAGCAGCACCTCTATTGGCTTAATTTTCTACCCTACCTCTTTCCGGACTCACCCTCAAAATCTAAAGCAGGCATTTAGTCAAAGCGTATGCGTACCTTGCACGAATTAGTTGAAACTTCTCCTGCCCTTCCAAATCCAACAGGCAAAAGCTTAAGAGAAGAGACAGGTGAAGCAGGCAGTGGCAGGGGAATCAGAGGAAACAGAAGCATATGAGAATAACAGGCAACATCGGCCAGATCAAAACAACCAGAGACAGCAGGAACAGCGATATTGCTATTCACATCAATTCAGTTGAATACATCACTCACAAAAAGGACGGTAAATACTTTCAGGCTTTTGACTTTGTGGATGAACTGGACACACCGCTCGTTATCACGGGAGATTGCCTGGCACTCTCTGACAAAAAGCAGTTTGAAAAGGGAAGCTATGAGTTTGATGTGTATGATAAGTCAGGTGATGCGTATGAACGCAACGAAAACAAGCACCTCTCCCTGATAGTGGACCATGACTACGAGGAAAATGTGACCATTTTAACCTCTGCTGAGTACACAATTACGGTCTCTAATGAGGCTTTTAATGAAATCAAAAGCGACCGAAGCAAAGCCAGAAAGCAAAAGCAGGGAAAAGGCAGAAAGAGCAGGTAAATCTTTTTTTGCGCTATACCAGCTGCAAAAGTAGAGCTATTACTTCCGCAGGTACAGGATAAGATTGGTATAATCGATAACCCCTCGCTTAGCAGAAAGAATGTCGGCGCCAATAATACCGTCTACCTCTTCCAGCTTCATGTTCAGGAAAGCCTTGTTCACGTGGTCCAGGTTTATCAGGTATATGCTCGTGTTGTCTATTTCAAGCTGTCCTATCTGCATCTTATTTCCAGTTGACAGCTGCATTCCCATAGTGCCACCCCCTGTTCCCGTTACCTGAGTATTTGATTTACGTGACTTTAAGTTAAACGTAGCCTTTCTTTTCTCTTCCAATATGGTAGCTCCGGCTCCTGTATCCAGTATAAACTTCCCGCTCACACCATTCAGGTAAACCTGCATCTGCAGATGCCCGGATGGCATCTTCTTCAACTTTACCCGCTCGTACTGCTGGTGCTTTGTCAGTAACTCATCTAGGCTCATGTCAGCTGTCACACTTGTTTCAGCTGGTGCCCCGGCTGCAACTCTGGTAGTGGACTGCGGCGCATCGCAAGCCGCTACGATAACCGTTAGTGCTGTTATCAGGTAACAGAAAAATTTGCTCATATATAACTCCTGCTTCGGATATGCTTTTGTTTAAAATGAAGAGCCTTAGGGCAGTTAATTTACCACCTGCTTTCCTATGTATAAAGTATATCTGCACAGAAATCGTTTCAAAATCAGCCGACTAAAGCTTTCTGCAGAAGTTAATCAGTTCGGGTTTAAATCAGGAAGAGCTACCTGTCTGGGTAGCTCTTCCTGTAAAGTTCTTCAGTCCATCCTTAGGTTAAGGACCGGGTTGGAAGTAGCTGCTCTTATAGCCTGGTAACTGATGGTAATAAAGGCTAACAGAGCTGCAACTATACCTGCAACAAAAAATACCCAGATTGGAATGTCGATGCGGTAGGCAAAGTCCTGCAGCCACGTTTGCATAGCATACCAGGCCAGCGGAAAGGCAATGAGAGCAGCTATCAACACCAGCTTCAGGAAATCCTTAGAAAGCAAGGTCACGATAGACGAAGTTTCAGCACCCAGCACCTTGCGTATACCTATCTCTTTTTTCCTGCGCTCTGCCGCATATGCGGCCAGGCCAAACAAACCCAGGCAAGCAACAAAAATGGCGATGGCTGTAAAGATGGTCAATAGGGTCTTCAACTTATCTTCCGCTTTATACATTTTCTGAAAGTTATCATCCATAAAAATGTACTCTAAAGGGTAATCAGGTGAAAACTCGTCCCAAACTCCCTTTACATGGTCTATGGAACCGGCTATATTACCAGACTCCATTTTTACGGCTACTTTATAATAGGCACCCGGGTAGATCTGCAGCACCGTTGGATCCATCTTATCATACAAGCTTTTGAAATGGAAGTCTTTTACAACACCTATGATTTTGCCTTCCTTAAGAGAATCAGGGCTATCCCATCTTGGCCAGAATAACGTCTGCCCCAGCGCTTTCTCCGGCGTACCGTACCCCAGTTCTCTTACAGCTGTCTCATTGATCATAAAAGCCTGGTCAGTATCTGTTTTAAATTCTCTTGAAAAAGGTCTTCCTGCTACCACTTTTACATCTAAAGTGTTGATGTAGTCAAAATCTACCATCAGCATGGCAGTAGATTGTGGTACCATCTCCCCGTTCTTCGGCACATTTACCCCGTCTCCTGCCGTGGCATCTCCCGGAAAACCATAGCCAATGGAGACATTCTTTATGCCTGGCCCTTTCAGCACCTCGTTTTTAAACGTCTCATAGTTGCTGAACATATTTTCTCCCCTCATCTGGAAGAACATGATCTGTTCTTTGTTAAAGCCGAGGTCTGTATTGTGCAGGTAAGACACCTGCTTGTAAACAATGCCGGCACTGATGATGAGGAAGATGGACAAGGCAAACTGTACCACAATCAGTCCGTGCCGCAGCCACTGTATTTTCCCCACTTTACTGTCCACCACCACAGCGCTCTTCAGCACTTTTACAGGTTTAAAACCAGACAGCACCATGGCCGGATAAAGCCCTGCCAGTATGCCGACCACCAGCGTCAGGAGTAGCAACAGTAAAAGGAGAATTGGGTCTGTAAACAGGTTAAACGACATTTCCTTGCCCGTAAATTCATTCAGCGACGGCAAGAGCAAAGATGTGAGTGCGGCAGAAAAAATTACGCTGATAAGCGTCAGCAATATTGTCTCGCCGAGGAACTGCAGCATGAGCTGGCCCCGGCTGGCGCCTATCGCCTTTCTTACGCCCACTTCCTTTGCCCGCTGCATGGACTTGGCAGTAGCCAGGTTCACAAAGTTGAAGCAGGCAATGAGTAAGATGAAGATGGCGATAATGCTGAGCGCCCGGACATAAGTAATGTTGCCTTTTATAGACTGGTCAAACTTAAAGCTGGCTGAGTACAGATAGACTTCGTTCAGGGGCTGCAGCAACGGAAGGTATGCGAAAGGTTTATTACGGGCTTCATCAATCTGCTTTGCCACAATATCCTGGAGCTTTGCTTCAGCTGTAGCTGCACTTGCTCCTTCTTTCAATTTAACATATGTATAAAACTGCTGCCATCCCCAATCTTTCATCCGTTCTGCAGGTATCTGGGCAGCTGCCAACGGAAGCACAAAGTTTACAGGCAAATGAAAGCGCTCCTCCGTACTGTATACCCCTCTTACAATAAACGGATCTTTATTAACCATTACCTCCTTACCAACCGGATCGATATCCCCGAACACTCTATCAGAAAACTCTTCTGAGATAACGATGGAGGAAGGATCTTCAAGGGCTTTTTCGGGAGAACCATATTTGAAAGGAAGCTGAAATACTTCAAAAAACTCCGGTTCAGCATAGAATTGTCCTTTTTCGTAAATGCTCTTCTCCCCCACCTCAACCAGCTGGTTAGAATCAAACGTCAGCATCAGGATGCGAACAACAGTCTCTACTTCCGGGACACTTTCCTTCAAAGTACTTCCAAACATGGGAGGTACAACCGCCAATATGGTTCCGGCTTCCTCAGCAGATATATCATTGTAAACGCGGTATACCCGTTCCCCTTCCGGAAGGAATTTGTCGTACTGCAGCTCATCATGCACAAAAAGGCCGATGAGCAGGCAGGCTGTCAAACCGAGCGCTAAACCAGCAATATTGATAAAGGAGAACCCTTTGTGCCGGAGGATATTCCGATAGGCGATTTTAAAGTAGTTTCTAAACATATAGGAGGTGGTTAAGCTGTTTTATATTAATAAATTCTTCTTTTACTATTTACTCAGTATTTATTCAATCCTGAGGTTATTGACGGGGTTGGCTGTTGCTGCTTTTATTGCCTGGAAACATACTGTTAACAAAGCGACAATGATCACTGCCGCTCCTGCTACTCCAAACACCCACCACCCTATATCGATGCGATAGGCAAAGTCTTGTAACCATTGGTGCATGAAATACCAAGCAACCGGCGAAGCAATGAGAAGCGCTATAACAACCATTTTCAAAAAGTCCTTTGACAATAGCAGAACAATTCCTCTCACACTGGCGCCTAAGATTTTTCTTATACCAATTTCTTTTCTTCTTCTCTCAGCTGCATAGGCAGCAAGTCCAAATAGGCCCAGACAAGAGACAAAAATGGTAATGCCCGTAAATATCCAGAGCAAAGATTTTAATTTATCTTCCGCCTTATACATTTGGTCAAAGTTTTCATCCAGGAAATTGTACTCTATCGGATAGTCCGGAGAAAATTTATCCCACACGTTTTTCACATGCACAATAGTATTTGCAACATCAGCTGTTTCCATTTTCACAGCCACTTTTGAATAGGCTTCCGGGTATATTTGCAAAACCGTCGGTTCTACTTTATCATATAAACTTTTATAATGAAAATCTTTTACTACCCCTACTACCTGCCCTTTTTTTACTAAGTCAGGATCTCGCCATGTATTCCACATAAGCGTTTGCCCCAATGCCTGCTCAGGCGTTTCGAATCCAAGTTCCCTAACCGTAGTCTCATTAATGATATAGGCTTCATCCTTATCCGTTTTTATTTCCTTGGAAAAATCACGGCCGGCCACTAACTGTATGCCTAATGTTTTTATATAATCAGTATCTACCATCAATTGCGTGGCTTTAATTTTCTTCTGCTCGCCTTTTACAGGTGCTGTAACAAAGCCGTCTCCAAACATATCGCCTGGAAACCCATATCCAATAGATACCGAAGAGACATGGGGTGATTTTAACAGCTCATTCTTAAAGGTTTCGTAATTGGTTTGCATGTTCTCACCCCGCATAGGAAAGAACATGATTTCTTTTTTATTGAAACCAAGATCTTTATTGTGGAGGAAGTTTACTTGCGTAATAACAATAATGGCACTTATTATCAACAAAACAGATATAGAGAATTGAGCAACTACCAAGCCTTGGCGCAGCCATGGTATTCTTCCTGGTGATACTTCACTCACACTTCCACCTTTTAATACTTTTATTGGTTGAAAACCAGATAGAATCAATGCCGGATAAAAACCAGCGAGTATACCAACTATAAGCGTCATGATGAGCAGTAAAACTGCTAATGAAGGGTCAGAGAAGACATTAAAAGTCATTTGCTTTCCTGTAAACTCATTCAACACAGGAAGGAGTAAAGAAGTAAGTGCTGCTGAAAAGATGACGCTGATACTGGTTAGCAAGATGGTTTCACCAAGGAACTGAAGGACTAATTGTTTTCTGCTGGCGCCTATAGCTTTTCGTACCCCCACTTCTTTTGCCCTTTGCAGAGACTTGGCAGTAGCCAGATTCACAAAATTGAAGCAAGCAATCAGTAGTATGAAAATAGCAATAATACTGAGCGCTCTCACATAGGTAATGTTCCCTTTTTGAGCCATATCATGTTTAAAGTCAAAAGACTGAAGGTGAATTTCTCTTAAAGGCTGAAACCGAGGCAAAAACACAGGACCGTCACCTTTCAGGAATGGCGCTGTATAGTTTTGGAATTTAGTTTCCAGGTCATTTACATTTGCTCCTTCCTCAAGTCTTGCGTAGCTGTTATAGGCATAAGTAGTCCAGTTTTGCAATTGCTCTTTCGGGACTCCGGCAGCCATAGGCAGAATAAAATTAATGGAGAGATGGAATCTGGGGTTGTTCTGATACACCCCTGTTACCTTGAAAGGAAATTTATTCATCTGAATCACTTCACCAACAGGGTTCTCCTTCCCAAAAAAGCGTTCTGCCATATCTTCAGAAATCACAATGGAGGCAGGTTCCACCAGAGCGCCAGCGGCAGAGCCATGGGTAAAGGAAAGCGGAAAGAGTTCGAAGAAGGTCGAATCAGCAAAAACGCCTTTTTCCTCATACATTTTCTTATTACCCTTTTCAAACAGTAGCTTCGACCGCAGCTCCATCACTCGTAGGGTATTCTCAACCTCAGGAAAATTCTGCTCCAGCGTAGTAGCGAACATGGCCGGGGTTGTACCTATGTAATCTGTACCTTCATCTCCTGTTATCTCATAGTAAACTCTGTATACCCTGTCTCCCCCGGGTATAAACTTATCGAACCTATACTCATCATAGACGAACAGACCGATCAAAAGGCAGGCTGTGATACCAAGAGATAAGCCAGAAATATTGATAAAAGAAAAGACCTTATGCCTGAGAATGTTCCGGTAGGCCGTAATAAAGTAATTTCTGAACATGTTGATAATGGTTTAGCTGTTCTATGGTGCTTCTCTGTCTTGATCAGGCTTGCAGAACAAATGCCAAAACATTATATTGTTCATTATCAGGGCTTTAATTTTCACTACGATATCAGCAGCGTGCAAAATCGCGCGATGAGTGTGCGAAAATGCACACTTTATCTTTTGCTAAATAATGGTTCCTATTCAGAATCAGCATATTGTAATAGTGGCATAATTGTAGTTTATTTCGATGCTATAGATTTTGTTTATGCAACTAAAGAAGGCCTCTGTTCTTGTTGTCGATGATGATACCGATGTGCTCACGGCTGTCCGCCTATTGCTGCGGCCGCAGGTGAAAGAAATAGTGACGGAAAAGAATCCGGAGAACATCCAGTCACTGCTGACACACCATACGTTCGATGTGATCCTGCTGGACATGAACTTTGCCAGCTCCATTAACACCGGAAACGAAGGGCTTTTCTGGCTCAAGAAGATAAAAGCACTGAAGTCAACCGCCGCCGTCATCATGATTACCGCCTATGGCGATATCGACCTGGCCATCCGTTCCCTGAAAGAAGGCGCCTATGATTTTGTGGTAAAGCCTTGGCACAACGAAAAGCTGCTAACAACCATTCAGGAAGCCATCAGCAAAAAAACCAATGGCCCAAAGGTCTCCTCCTCACCTGCCGACAGCACCTCGGTGATTGGCTCTGAATTATTAGGAGAATCGGAAGTGATGCAGGATATCTTTTTCAAGATAAAGAAAGTGGCTCCGACCGACGCCAATATCCTGATACTGGGGGAAAACGGTACCGGAAAAGAACTTATCGCCAAAGCCATTCACCAGCACTCGCTGCGGGCAGACAAGCCATTTGTTAAAGTGGATGTGGGCGCGCTGACCGAGTCACTGTTTGAGAGTGAGCTGTTTGGCCATAAGAAAGGCGCCTTTACAGATGCCCGGGAAGACCGAGCCGGGCGTTTTGAGGCTGCCCACAAAGGCACTATTTTCCTGGATGAAATCGGGAACATCTCCCTGCACCAGCAGTCCAAGCTGCTCAGTGTGCTGCAGAACCGGCAGGTCATACGGGTGGGTGCCAATGAGCCCGTGGACATTGATGTGCGCCTGCTTTGTGCTACCAACGTGTCGATGGCAGAGATGGCAAACGAGGCCCGCTTCCGCAAGGACCTGATATACCGGATCAATACAGTGGAAATAACGGTTCCCCCGCTGCGCAAGCGAGGAGACGACATTGTGCTGCTGGGGCGGCACTTTATTACGGTGTACGCAAACAAGTATATGAAACCCGCTCCGGAGCTTGCTAAATTAGGCCTGGAGAAACTAAAGAGCTATCATTACCCCGGCAATGTGCGGGAGCTGCAGTATGCCATAGAGCGCGCAGTGATTATGGCCGACAGTGACGTGCTGGAGGCGCAGGACATAATTTTCTCTCCCATAGAAGCGGCTCCTGCACCTGAAAACCTGCAACAGGAGACCAACCTCGAAGAGCTGGAGAAAACAACTATCCTGCGCGTGCTGGAAAAACACAACGGGAATTTGTCCAGGGCATCGAAGGAGTTAGGGATTACCCGCACGGCATTATACAGGCGACTGGGCAAATATGACATTTAAGAACTTTGAAGCGAAGCTTATTCTTCGGGTGGTACTGCTGTGTATTACCCTGAGCACCCCCGCCATTGTCATTTTAAAAGGCTGGCCTGAGGCGCTGGTCTTTCTGGTGCCCCTCATCCTTTTCCAAGTTTTTGAGCTCATCCGCTTTCTGAAGCAGGCGCAGGAAGAGTTGAACCAGTTTGTGGAGTCCGTCCATTACCGCGACTTTTCACGCTACTTTGCTGAAAACCATGACTCCGCCCAGTTGGATATGCTTCGGAAGGGGTTTAATGAAATCACCACCACCTTCAAGAGCATCAACAGAGAAAAAGAAACCCAGTACCAGCACCTGCAGAAGATACTCGAGATGGTGGATACCGGTATCGTGACCTATGACATGGGCACGGGCGAAATCCTGCTCATGAACGAAGCCATCAAGAAGCTCCTGCACGTCCCTTTTATGAAGACCATCCATTACCTCCAGAAAAGAGACGGGGATTTATATGAAGAGGTAGTAAAACTGGAGCCCGGGCAAACTATTATCACGACGGCTCATACCACTCATTTAGAAAAGAATACCATTAAAGTTCTCCTGTCGGCAACCTCTTGGCAAAGCGATGGCAACCGGTATAAACTGGTGGCCTTCCAGAATGTGAATGAAGCGCTGGATGAAACAGAGTCGCAGGCATGGCAAAAGCTGCTGAACGTGATGACGCACGAAATCATGAACTCTATCGCGCCCATTTCCTCGCTGGCCGATACGCTGAAGAACCGCCTGAAGGAAGCCGTGGTGACAGGTGCCTCCACAGAGGATTTTGAAGACCTGGAAGTGGGTGTTGGCACCATCAAGCGCCGGAGCGAAGGACTGCTGAAGTTTGCCCAGACCTACCGCAACCTCAGCAAAATAACAACGCTGAACTTAACCCAGGTCAACATCCGGGAGCTATTCAACAACCTGCACCGCCTGATGCAGCCCACGCTCGCACAAAAAAACATCCACCTCAGCCTTGTACTCACAGATCAGAACCTCTCCCTGAAAGCAGATCCCAACCTGCTGGACCAAGTGCTCATCAACCTGCTGGTAAACGCCATGGAAGCTGTAAAAGACGTTCCTGATCCAGAGATAACCCTGAGCGCCAACATCGGCACCGATGGCAAAATTGTTATCAAAGTAAGCGACAATGGAGCCGGCATGTCCAGGGAAGTACAGGAGAAAATCTTTATCCCATTTTTCAGCACCAAGAAGCAAGGCAGCGGCATTGGCCTGAGTTTGTGCAAGCAGATTGTAATGCTCCACCGCGGCACCATTCAGGTACAATCAGAAGAAGGCGTGGGAACGGTGTTTATCCTTCGGTTTGGGTGAGAGAAGTGAACTTGAACAATGAACAGAGTTGATACATATTCTCATTTCCAAACTACCCTTCATCTTAATTTGGCCATAGCTAACCTTTCTTGCTTCAAGCAGATAAAACCATCCTCCCAGTCGCCAAGTTGATCTGATTCCTTAGAAGAACTTATACCGAAGAAAAACAAGCATGATTTGTTTTCAAGGATTTTATATATAATATTTTTATATAATGTTACACTAATACTTATATTATTATATTTAGAGGATATTTAGAATCCAAACCCTGAGCTTCTTTACTTCCTTTATGAAACAAACGCTACTGTTCTTTCTATTACTACTCCCTCTGCACTTTATACTAGCTCAGGTTCCTGGTTATCAATTAAAGTCTACTATTGGCAGCACCCCATCTTTTGACTTAGGAGGCATGGCAGTAGATGCTGCAGACAACATCTATGTGATTGACAAAACCAGAATCCTGAAGATGAAGGAAGGAGAGATCTTATCTGAATTTTCAGTTGAATTAGAGGAATATGCAAACTCTTACATTCCAGATGGCGCACCCGGGGGTATTACGGTTGATGATCAGGGGTATATATATCTGCTTAACCGTGTAAAAAAGAGAATTGAGAAACATGATCCAGCCGGAATTTTTTTAGAAACCTTTGGCAACGCCGGCGAAGGGCCAGAGGAATATTTGTATCCCTGGACTATTCACTACAACAAGCACCTGCAGCTTTGTATCTTCGACTCTTTAAAAAGAAAGATTTTTGTATATGACAAAGAAGGCAAGTATATAAAATCTATTGCCCTTGCTGATGCTGCCCCGGAATACCACACATCCAGCATTCAAATCGCTTTAGATGATCAGGGTAAAATCTATGTTGCTGAAACCAAACGTAATCTAGAAAGCAATTCTTTTATTTCCCTCCTGACGGTGCTGAACCAAGAAGGAGAAATAGTACAGCGCTTCAGCGAAAAAGCGATAGCAGACGGTGGCCTTATAAGGCCCACTCATATTGATTTAGACAAGAACGGTGACATCTATATATCAAACTTCACCCCGGCAATAAACATCTACTCCTCTGCCGGTGAATTCAAAAAGAGATTGCTTTTAAATACAGAACCCGACAGCCGCTATTGGAGAAGCGATTTTAAAATCGTTTTTGATAGCCAAAACAACATGTACCTCGGAAGCTATAGCAGGTATGGTAGTGCCGTCAGCAAGTATAATGCTAATCAGCAGTTTTTAGAACAGTGGGGAAGCCTTAGAAGGCCATATGAGGTTGTACTCGATAACAATAACAACCTGTACATGCTGGATCTTTTTAAAAACGAAGTAGTAAAACTGAACCCGGAGGGACAGGAACTCCTGGTGTTTGGCGGGAAGGATGCCGGTATTGAGAATCCTTTAACCCTTGCCGTAGATAACCAGGGCTACATTTATGTTGTGGATATAGAGGGCACAAGAACATCTATCAAAAAGTTTGATGCTATGGGAAATTACATCAGGTCTTTCAACAACATAGCAGGATACTATAAGGTAAATTCTGGAACTTATGTATCGGCTGGTTTGGCTGTTGATCAGATTGGCAACATGTATGTAACAAGTCATAATACCAATGCACTCAGTAAGTACAGCCCGGAAGGTGTACTTCTCGCTACCTTTGGCAGTATGGGAAAAGGCCCGGGTCAGCTTTGGAAGCCACTGGATGTAAGTGTAGATGCTGGTAGTTATGTGTATGTCACAGATATCAATGGACATCGCATACAGAAGTTCAGTTCGACAGGAAAATTCCTGCAACAGTACGGCTCTTTCAGAACAGATGAATATGACCGCTTGGCACGTGCAAGCATCACCACAGATGCCTTAGGAAACACTGTTGTCTCCTCTCTAGATGGAGCTGTGTACAAAGTAACGTACTATGACGCCAGAGGAAAAGCGGTTTCTTCTTTGCCAGATGACTCTCCTAGTATATCGATAAGCGCAGATGGTAAGTTTATTGCTGCTGCCGACCATTATAAAGATGTAATAAAAGTATATGAAACTACTACCCCTCTTGTGTATAATCTCATTCAGGGAAGCATTTACCATGACATCAATCTAAATTGTGTACAGGACACAAATGAGCCGGGCCTTGCAGGCGTCATAACAAAAGCAGAACCAGGCCCATACTATGCCATAACAGATGCAGGGGGTCATTATTCCCTGGCAGTGGGAAAAGGCACTTTCACAGTAGAGCCTCTCTTTGAGGAAATGGCAGGTAAAAAGTCACAATTGTCGTGTTTGCCTAACCAGAATGCCAGCACCTTTACTTTCGACAGTTTTGGCAACAATTCAGGGAGCCACAACATTGGGGTGAAGGTTGTTGTCTCCCCCATCCTCTCCGTCAGTGTCGCCTCCGACCGCCGCCGCCGTTGCTTCGAGAGCACCACGAAACTTACTTATTCCAACACAGGCTATGCCCTTGCTGAAGATGCGAAAGTTTATTTACAGCTACCAGCGCAAGTAGACCTGCTGTCGGCAGATAAGCCGTACACCCGCCTGCCCAACGGCACCTATGTGTTTGATGCCGGCACGGTGGCAGCAGGCCAAAAAAGTGTCATAACCATCCAGGACAAAGTAGTTTGTGGAGACGAAACTATAAGAGGCATGACCGTCTGCACCAGGGCTTGGATAACACCAGGCAACCAGAGCCCTACGGCACCCCCTGCTCCTGTCATTACAATTACAGGCACCTGTAACCCGGAAACAGGCAAGGTGCGCTTCGTGATAAAAAATACCGGGCAGGTGGACATGGAGAAGAGTGAGCAGTTCCGAAAGTACATCAACGGATTGCTCTCCACGGTAGAGGATTACAGGCTGGCCGCCGGCGACAGCTTGGTGCTCTGGGTACCCGCAGGTGGCAGAACCGTTCGTTTGGAGGCAGACCAGCCTGAGGGCAATGGCGACAATACCATGGCCAGCACAACAATAGAAGCCTGTAGTACAGCAGCTACCCCAACTGCCTTCAGCACCGGATTTGTAAATGCACTGCCTACCGACGATGAAGAGGCCGAGGTAGCAGAAGAATGCCTGCCCATCATCGACTCTTTCGACCCGAACGACAAGTTGGTAACACCTACTGGGCAGACAGAAGAGAACTACACACCAACGGGTGTGGCATTGAAGTATAAGATACGGTTCCAGAACACCGGCACCGATGTGGCCTACCGGGTGGTAGTAGTGGATACGCTTTCGGAGCACCTGGACCTGAGCACGCTGCAAATCGGCTCAGTTTCGCATACACATCGGTATGAATTAAGCGGAAAAGGAAAAGCCGTGCTTACCTGGACATTTGATAACATCATGCTGCCCGACAGTACTAGCAATGAGCCTGGCAGCCACGGGTACATCCAGTTCAGCATAAAACCCAAAGCAAACCTGCCGGAGAAAACTGCCGTTGAGAATTACGCTGATATCTTCTTCGACTTCAATTCTCCTGTCCGAACCAATATCACTGAAAACCGCATTTATGATATGCCGCTGGTTGTAGATGAAACGGTGCGACTAAACCTGGAGCAGATTATTGCAATCCCAGCTATCTCAAGCTTCGCTCCCGCTGCCGGCAAGTATGGCACAGAAGTAAGTATTAGCGGTAAGCGTTTTTCTGCTACAGCGGCCAGCAACAAGGTCTATTTCAATGGTATACTGGCTCCTGTTGTAAGCGCCTCTGATACAGAGTTGCGCGTGCTGGTGCCAGTAAGCGCAACTACAGGCACTGTAAAAGTAGTGACACCAGACGGCGCGGCAAACACGGCAGATGCCTTTAAAGTATACCAGCCACCAGTACTCAGCAGTTTCAGCCCTGCAGAGGGCATTGCAGGCTCCACCGTAACCCTGATGGGTGAGCAGCTAAACCCAGACTTGCTACAAAGTATAAAACTTGGCACAAAGGCATGTGACATCATCAGCAATACAGGTGATGTACTGGTGGTGCGGGTACCATCTGAAGCCGTGACATCAAAGTTTAAGATTGTAACCAAAGGGGGCGAGACGGAAAGTACAACCGAATATGTTGTATGGCATCAGCCTTCCATCAGTAGCCTGAGCAAAACCACAGACGCTGTAGGTGCTATTATTACCTTGGCAGGCGAGCATTTTGCACCGCTTGCAGACCGAAACAGGGTGATGTTCGGAGATGTGCAGGCAGAGGTGCTGCAGGCAACCCCTACACAACTGACGGTAAAAGTACCCGTTGGTGCTGGGTCTGGTTTTGTAACTGTCGAGACGCCAGGCGGTAAAACAACAAGCACTGTTAGTTTCGAGGTAATACCGGCTCCTGTCTTTGTTTCCATGGCACCCTCAAAAGGAAGTGTGGGCACCGAAGTAGAGATAACAGGTGCGAATTTTGGCACACTTGGCGTGCAGGATGAGATTCAATTCAACGGAGAGAAGGCACTGATTTTAGAAGCTTCAGATGCAAGGTATAAAGTACGCGTACCAAGGGGTGCAAGCACCGGTAAAGTAAAAATTACGGGGTATGGAGGCATTGCCTACAGCACTTCTGATTTTGAAATAGAAGAGCTCACACCGACACAGTCCATTGTCGTTTATCCCAACCCTACCACCGGGTACTTTACCATCAACTTCCTACAAGCCGACTTTGATGTGCAGGCTGTGCAGGTGTTCAGTACCGTTGGTAAGCTTATACACTCGGCTGCGGTTTCCAGTCCACGCCCTGACAAGTTGGAGATGAACCTGGCTTTTGCGCAGACAGGGCTCTATATCCTACACATCAGAACAGATAGAGGCATTGTGACTAAAAAGCTTACGCTACTTTAAATCAACAGCCAGATATTTCACCATCATCAAACTCCTTACTCTTCAACTAGCCTTAACAAACTCCTTCACTCCATCAAATGGTACAATTATACTATGTGTTGTTTTGATTAAAATATAACTGTTCCTCCTGAAATCAGGTTATAATGGTTTGGCTAAGCTGCCTAAATTAAACGGTAGCCAAACCACAACAACCTTGATTTTAACCAGATACAGATGCAAAGTCTTAGCGCAAAAGAATATAAAAATGAATTTGTAAACACCTTCGATGGGGATGAAAGCGGGAACCTGCAGCCCCGGAAAACACCGGGTGTTCTATACAGTAAAGCCATTCCTACTCCTGTCGAAAAACCTACACTACTGGCCTGGTCAGATGAACTGGCTGCAGAGCTTGGTATACAAAAGCCGGAAAACCAGGAGGAGACTGACATTTTAGGCGGCAATAAGGTCACGGCATCTATGCATCCCTACGCGGCCTGTTATGCCGGGCACCAGTTCGGGCATTGGGCTGGCCAGTTGGGCGATGGCAGGGCCATCACACTGGGTGAATGGGAAGCAGCAGAAGGCACGTCCTGGGAGCTGCAATTAAAAGGAGCCGGACCTACTCCCTACTCCCGCAGGGCCGATGGCAGGGCAGTGCTGCGTTCATCTGTCAGAGAGTATTTGATGAGCGAAGCCATGCATTACCTGGGCGTACCCACTACCAGGGCCTTGAGCCTGGTGGCCACCGGCGAGCCTGTATTGCGCGACATGTTTTACAATGGCAATGCAGCCTATGAGCCGGGAGCCATTGTGATGCGCGTGTCGCCGAGCTTCCTGCGTTTTGGCAATTTCGAAATACTGGCTGCCCGCAAAGAAACCGAGAATCTGCGAAAACTGACCGACTGGACCATCAGCCGCTACTATCCGCACCTACAGGGCGAAGACAAACTCCTGCTGTGGTTCAGGGAGGTGACGGAGCGCACAGCAACAATGATTGTGGAGTGGCTGCGGGTGGGCTTTGTGCATGGGGTCATGAATACGGATAACATGTCCATCCTGGGCCTTACCATCGACTATGGCCCCTATTCATTCCTCGATGATTATGACCCGGATTTTACGCCGAACACCACTGATTTACCGGGCAGAAGGTACGCCTTTGGAAAACAAGCCGCCATCGCTTACTGGAATTTAGGCTGCCTTGCCAGCGCCATTGCCCCTTTACTTCCTGACACGAAAGAGTTAGTAGAGGTGCTGGAAACCTACGGAAATGTATATACAGAAAAGTACCTGGCCATGATGGCAAATAAACTTGGTCTTGACCAGGTGAAACCGGAAGACGTGGATCTCATTGAGCAGTTTGAGGCTACTCTCTCAACTATAAAGCCTGATATGGCCATTTTCTACCAGCTTCTTATCGACTTCCCTCTCGGGCTGGAAGAGAAGCAGGATGTTGTGAAGCATTTTAAAGAAAGCTTATACCATGAATTGTCACAGGAAGAAACTGAAACGCTATACAGCCTTATTACGAACTACAGTCAACGGATAAAGACAAATGGCAGTTCCCGTGAAGCCTCCCAAAAGCGGATGAGGGAAGCGAACCCACGGTTTATTCTAAGAAACTACCTGCTGCACCAGGCCATTGAAGAGCTGGAACGGGGGCAGGATCAGCTTTTTGTAAAGCTGCAGGAGGCAATGAAGAAGCCGTACTCAAAAGAATTTGATGAGTTTTTTGCCAAAAGGCCTGATTGGGCAAGCCAGAAAGCAGGTTGCTCTATGCTATCCTGCAGTTCCTGATTTTTGTTTTCCGAATATCCTGCACTTTCAACAGGCAACAGAATGTATTAAGGTGGAAACTAAAAAAAGAAGCCGCTCAGGATTTATGTGAGCGGCTTCTTTATGTTAAAAATCAGAACCTATGCTTTGCGCTCTATTTCGCGCAGGTTCTCCAACTTCTTATTTCGCAGGAAGCCGTTGATGTCCTCGAAGTGTTCTTTAATGCGCTTGTTGCCGAACTCAAATACTTTGGTGGCCAGCCCGTCGAGGAAGTCCCGGTCGTGAGACACGAGGATCAGGGTACCGTCGAAGCTGTTGAGGGCATCTTTCAGAATATCTTTTGTTTTAATATCGAGGTGGTTGGTAGGTTCATCCAGAATCAGGAGGTTAACGGGTTGTAGCAGCAGCTTTATCATGGCCAGGCGCGTTTTCTCCCCTCCGGATAGCACTTTAACCTTTTTCTCTACTGTTTCACCGCTGAACATAAAAGCGCCGAGCAAATCCTTTATTTTGGTGCGCACGTCTCCAACAGCAATTTGGTCTATTGTCTGGAAAACGGTGAGATCACCATCCAGTAAAGCGGCCTGATTCTGGGCGAAATACCCTACCATACAGTTGTGGCCTAATTGTAGCTTGCCTTCATAATCAATCTCCCCCATTATCGCTTTCACCAGGGTAGACTTTCCTTCTCCATTCTTGCCGACAAAAGCAATTTTCTCTCCTCGTTCTATGGTAAGCGAAGCATCTTTGAAAACCGTGTGGTCGCCATACTTCTTTGTCAGGTCCTCCACAATAACCGGGTAATTACCGGAGCGCGGGGCAGGCGGAAACTTCAGGCTCAGGGCGGAAGAGTCTACTTCATCCACCTCTATGATTTCCATTTTCTCCAGCATCTTCACCCGCGACTGCACCTGTAGCGTTTTAGAATAAGTACCCTTAAAGCGGTCGATAAAGCCCTGGATATCAGCAATTTCTTTCTGCTGATCTTCAAACTGCCTTTGCTGCTGTTCGTGTCTCTCCTTGCGCAGCTGCAGGTATTGGGTATAGTTTACCTTGTAGTCGTAAATACGGCCCATGGTCACTTCAATGGTGCGGTTCGTGATGTTGTCGACAAAGGTCTTATCGTGTGAAATGACGATAACGGCCTTGGCATTGTTCACCAGGAAATCCTCCAGCCACTGAATGGACTCAATGTCCAGGTGGTTGGTCGGCTCATCGAGCAGGATGAGGTCCGGCTTCTGCAGCAGGATTTTGGCCAACTCGATGCGCATGCGCCAGCCGCCGCTAAACTCTACCGTAGACCTGCCGAAGTCAGAACGGGAGAAACCAAGGCCCTTCAGTGTTTTCTCTACCTCTGCATCAAAGTTGATTTCTTCGATAGAATAGTACTTCTCGCCTAGCTCCGATACCTGCTCAATCAGCTTGTAATAATCATCAGAGTCGTAATCAGTGCGGGTCTCTAGTTGCGCATTCAGCTCGTCCATCTGCGCTTTCATATTCAGTACATCCGCAAAGGCTTTAGAGGCTTCCTCGAACACGGTACAGTCATCCTCTGTTAGCAGGTGCTGCGGCAGGTATGCAATAACAGCTTCTTTCGGGGCCGATATTTTGCCACGGGTGGGCTTGCTGACGCCTGCTATCACTTTCAAGAGCGTAGACTTCCCCGCACCGTTTTTGCCCATCAGGGCAATACGGTCGTTTTCGTTAATGTAAAAACCAATATTGCTAAAAAGCGCCGAGCCATTAAACTCGACCGTAACTCCGTCAACTGAAATCATATGGCTAAAAATAAAGGTGCAAAGATAAGATAAAATTCACCTTTTTGCCTTAGATTTTCAGATAGTAGACCGGAATTGAGCAGGTTGAGTAGAATGTAGTTACTCTGAGGTTATTTACTGTGAGGTTATAATGGATAAAGGTATGGAATGGTGCCCTATACAGGTTCTTTTCACTCTTGTGCAGAAAATTCCCCTCCTCGGAGTAGGGCCGTTTCATTCTACCCAACTTAATTGCAGCTCAAGTACTGGCTACCTCTCTAAATCCTGTCATTTTGAACATGCAGAGAATTCCCCTCCTCGGAGGGGTCAGGGGTGGGTTACTGCAATTGCCTATGCTTCATCACCCATCCTTCAATTACCCGGATTACGTTTGATAGCTCCTGCTTTACAGCTGCGTCATCAAACCGAAGAAACCTTACACCTAATTCCTCCAAAGTTTCCTGTCTCACTTTATCTTCTGTATAGCTATAATCGTGACTGTCGCCATCAACTTCAATTGCCAGCATCAACTGCTTGCAGTAAAAATCAACAATATAGTTATTTAGTGGCTTTTGCCTGTCGAAATTGAGGCCGAGCAGTTGCCTATTTTTGAGCTCATTCCAAAGCAGGACTTCTGACAGTGTGCTGTTTTGCCGAAGCTGCCTAGCCAGTTCTTTTAGATTTGGCTGATATGGTATGACTTTGTGTCTCATCTGTAAAATTAACCCACCCCTAACCCCTCCGGGGAAGGGAATTTTTCCAAAAGGGAAAAGCTGTTTTTCCTTATCAAATCCCCTTACTCCACCTTACTCATATGCTCGTCGTCTGAGAGGGCTGATTTGGCTAGTAGCTCGCGGAGCCGCTCTACGTGCACCTTCATTTCCTCTGCGCGCTCCTCCTGCATGGTAGCCCAGCGCCCGTTTCCTTTGCTGCTTTCAGCTTGGGAAATTTGCCTCAGAATATTGCGCCGCTCTTCGAGGGTGCGCAAAGCAACCTAAAGCGTTTCTTCAATGGAATTGGACATCCCTTGCATCAGGGATTCTTTGGTATAGGCGTGGCCGGAGTGGCACCTGAAGCGCTTCACCGTGTTTGGTTGTGAAAGCTCCCATAAGCCACCACCACAATCAGGGCAACTGTAAGGGGCGCGTTTCCCGATATTATCTAATTCTTCAATACTGGTCATAACACTGCTGATCATAACTCGTTGTGCTATTTGTGCTTCCTGCCAGACATCTGTAGGCACTTTCACTGAATCCTGATCTGGCTGATGCGCAAGCTTCATTAATATTTCTCCCATGTCACTAATGGGCACCACATAATCTATGGCCACTTGCCGTATAACGTTGGCCGGCAAGGCTGGGTACTCCGCATCATCCGGGTGCTGCACCACTGTTTTACCACCGCAGCGCTTTATAAACTCCATGCCCACTACCCCATCGCTCAAAAAGCCGGTTAATATTACACCTGTCGCCCGTGCACCATGGTAAGCCGCTGCTGAGCGGAACAAAGGGTCAATGGCTGGCCGGAATTGATTTTCCAGCGGGCCTCTTGCTACCAGCATCTCTTTTTCTGTTAAAATCAGGTGCCTGTCGGGTGGGGCCATATAGACCGTACCAGTTTCAAAAGCCTGCTGGTGTTCCGCAACTTTACAGGTTAGCTTCGTGTGGTGGTTGAGCCGATTTACCAGGAATGGCGCGGAGGAATCGTTGCTTAAATGCTGAACGATGAAAATCGCAGCCGGCAAATCAGCCGGGAGCTTAGACAGCAGCAGCGTTAACGCCTGCATCCCCCCTGCCGAGGTGCCAATAACAATGATCTTAGGGCTGTTTATATCCATATAAAAAACTTCAAACCTTACAGGCAGATGGCTGCATACGCCATAGTAACATATTTTTATATTTACGGGCCACTACATGAAGTGTTAAGTCCTCTGCTTCGTAAGCCTGCCCCGTGCTTCAGAAAAACCTATCCCTATTATTCGCCTCCCCCTCATCCGCCTAAAGTTTATTACATAATTAAGTGATAAATTGCCAGACCAGTAAGAAAAAAACGTATCCTGAGTATAAGGAACAGTGCATGGCAGAATCAGCTAAACATAAGAAAAATAATAAAGCAGGCAGCAAAGTGCGTAAAAAGGCAGAACAAGAGGTATTTGTGATTGGGATTGGAGCGTCTGCAGGTGGCTTGCAGGCCCTCGAGGCTTTGTTTAGTTGTGTGCCGCAGGACAGTGTATCTTATGTTATTGTGCAGCACCTCTCTTCGGAACACCGTAGCTTTCTGACGCAGTTGGTGTCACGATATTCCGCACTGGAAGTAATGGAAGCAGCACACAACATGCTTGTGGAGACAAACAAGGTATACGTTATTCCCAATAACAAGGAGCTGACCATACAGGATAATCACTTACAGCTAATTGAGAAAACCAATAGCGGCCGCTCCAGAACCGTAGACACGTTTTTCGCCTCTCTGGCTGCCGACAAAAAGAACCGCGCCATCGGTATCATCCTTTCAGGCACGGGCAACGACGGCTCACAGGGCGTAGTAGCCATCAAAAAAGCAGGTGGTATGGTCATCGTGCAGGACCCCGAAACTGCCACTTTCGACGCGATGCCTCTTAATGCCATCAACACCGGCCATTCAGACTATGTCCTGTCACCGGAGGAAATGCCCGGCGAGATTATGAATTATGTGAAAGCAGCGCCGCTCACCTTAGGCCTGACAGAGTTGGTGAACAGTGAAACGGAAGCGTCTTTCCTACAGATCCTGGATATGGTGCATGAGCGGACAGGGTTTGATTTTAATAGCTATAAGCGGCCAACCATCATAAGGCGCATCAGCCGCCGTATGGCCGTCCTGAACATACTCAACCTGCCTGATTACCTCGACTACCTGAACCAGACCCCTCAGGAAGTAGAAATACTGAGCAAAGACTTTCTGATAGGTGTCACCAAATTTTTCCGGGACAAGGAGGCTTACCAGGTAATCGCAGATACAGTAATTCCAGACCTGGTAGACAGTAAAAAGGAAAATGACCAGCTGCGCATCTGGGTTGCCGGCTGCTCCTCCGGCGAGGAACCCTACTCCCTGGCCATCCTGGTAAGGGAGTACCTGGATAAGGTGAAGAAAGAACTCGAGGTAAAGATTTTCGCCTCCGATATAGACCGCGATGCCCTCGATTTTGCAAGTAAAGGATTATACCCAAAAACCGATCTAACAGCTGTTCCGGAAGAACGGCTGCAGGAATTCTTTCTAAAAGAGGATGGCAAATTCCGGGTGTGCCAGCGCGTACGCCGCATGGTCATTTTTTCCCCTCACAATGTGGTAAAAGACCCTCCCTTCAGCAGGATTGACCTGGTGAGTTGCAGAAACATGCTTATTTACCTCAGCCCGTTGCTTCAGAAAAAAGTCATCGATAAGTTTCACTACGCTTTGCAGGTGGGCGGTTACCTGTTCCTAGGTTCCAGCGAAAGCATCGGCGAGCGGAGAAACTTTGAGGAGGTAAGTAAAAAGTGGAAGATTTACCGCAACACAGAGCCTAGCCGGTCTCTTGGCTTGACTGATACTTATACGGGCAGTGGCCTGAGCAGGAGACCCGCTCCGCCAGCCATACCAAGCTATTCACGTGACCTGACTACGAAACAACTGTTGCATCATCATTTCAACGAGCTACTCAGTGAGACTGTAC
Organism: Pontibacter toksunensis; assembly: GCF_042686245.1. Taxonomy (NCBI): domain Bacteria; kingdom Pseudomonadati; phylum Bacteroidota; class Cytophagia; order Cytophagales; family Hymenobacteraceae; genus Pontibacter; species Pontibacter toksunensis. The sequence continues at coordinate 124,683 of NZ_JBHUOX010000012.1, forward strand.
TGGAGGAGTACGGTTTCGCCGCTGTGTATGTAGATGAAAACTATGATGTGCTGCACGGAGCAGGTAAATTCAAAAACTACCTGGACCTACCTGAGCAGAACTTCACTTTTAACCTGCTTAAGCTGGTGCCGCAGGACCTTGCCGTTTCCCTGGGAACCATGCTGCGAAGAGCCATACTTGAAAAGGAGAAACTAACTGCCCATAACGTTCAGATGCGCGATGGCAATACTCTCCGCTATGTTAATGTAGTGGTAAAGCCTTACCTGGCAGGCAGAAACCTGGGTCATAAATTTATCCTGGTGTTGTTCTCTGAAGAGCACCCTAGCGTACCGCTTACCACGAACGAGCTGATACCCTCTGTTGATAGCCAATATGACCAACGGGTTAAGGAACTTGAAATAGAATTGCAGTACACCAAAGATGATCTGCAGGCCGTAGTAGAGGAACTGGAGACTGCAAACGAAGAGCTGCAGAGCACGAACGAAGAATTACTTTCTTCTAATGAAGAGCTGCAAAGCACTAATGAGGAGCTGCAGTCGCTGAACGAGGAGCTACACACCATCAACACCGAGCACCAGTACAAGATAAAAGCGCTGGTAGAACTCGACGATGACCTGAACAACTATTTCCGAAGCACCGATATCGGGCAGATATTCGTAGACCGCAAACTGGTTATAAGAAAGTTTACGCCTGCTGCAACACGCCTGATAAACATGATAGAAAGTGACATCGGGCGCTCCATCTACCAGATATCCAACAACCTGCGCTACGACGGGCTGATAGACGATGTACGGGATGTTATCTCCAGGCATTATGTCCTTGAAAAAGAGGTGCAGGATAAAGGCGGCGTGTGGTACCAGATGCGCATCCTTCCCTACATCACGCAGGAGCGGAAGATTGATGGCGCCATCATCATCTTCATCCAGATAAACGAGCTGAAAAACCTGCACCTGCTGCACGAAGGTATCCTGGACAGTTCCCCGAATGCCATCCTTGCCCTCAAGGCTGTCCGGAATCAAAGCAACGCAATCGTTGACTTCACCCTTTCTCTGTTTAACCACAGAGCACAGGAGTTTATGGGCTACCCTGCCGGCAACCTGCTTGGTAAAACGCTTTGGGGGGAATACCCTCGTATACTGGAGAAAAGAATTTTTGGCAGCCTGGCACAAGTGGTGGAAACAGGCGAGCAACTGGATGTGGAACTGCCACAGCAGCATAACGGCAGCCAGCACTGGCTGCACATTGTAGCTGTTAAGTTTGACGATGGCCTGGTGCTGACACTGCACGATATTACAGAGCGCAAACTGTATGAACATTCGCTGCAGCAACAGCAGGAACAGATTGCAACAAGTGCAGAACGTTTCCGCACCCTGCTGGAGGCCGTGCCGCATATTACCTGGACAAACAAACCTACCGGAGAAGCCATTTCCTTTAACCGGTTCTGGTATGATTATACCGGACTAGCAGAGGAAGAATCAACTGATTGGGGCTGGGAAAACGCTATTCACCCTGACGATTTGAAAACGCTGCAGCCAGATTATCTCTCCTCCATGCAGGCAGGTGAAATATTTAATACTCAGGCCCGCATCTTAAGAAAAGTAGATAACCAGTACCGCTGGCACCTTATCAAAGATGTTCCCATCAGGGATCCGAACGGCAGAATCACCCAGTGGGTAGGAACTGCCACGGACATTCAGGATCAAAAAGATGCTGAAGAAACACAGATTCAGTACAGGCTGTCGCAGCAGCGTGAGATACTGAGTGCCATTCTGCAAACACAGGAAGCAGAGCGCAGGCGCATTTCGGAAGCCTTGCATAATGGGCTAGGCCAGATACTGTACGCCGCCAAGCTAAACCTCAGCAACTTAGATGCTGAGAACGCGAAGCAGGAGAAAGCCATAGCCACCGTTGATAAGCTGCTCACAGATAGTGTTACGATTACGCGCGATATTTCTGCCGAACTGACACCTGCTGTTCTGAAGGATTTTGGCTTTAAAACTGCCGTAGAAGAAGCTATTTCCAGGATCAACAACAAAGGCCTCCGCATCAGCTTAGAGATAAACGGATTCGATAAACGCCTGGACTACACAGTAGAACTCTCTTTGTACCGGATCATTCAGGAGCTGCTGAATAATATTCTCAAACACGCACACGCTACCGAAGCTAAAATATTAATTGAATGTGAAGAAAAATCCGTTTACCTGCGGGTGGAAGACAATGGCATTGGTATAGATGAGAAAGATTTCCATAAGCTGAAAGGCATTGGCCTGAGCAGTATCCAAAACAGGGTGGAGCTGCTGCAGGGGAAAATGGAAGTACATGGCGAAAAAGGCAAAGGCTCAGTGTTTGAAATAGAGTGTACGCTATAAGCATTTATCCTGCTGTTGCTGCTGTAGTCTATTTTTCATCCTGCCTTTTTTAGGATAAGCTTACAGTAAAAACTTACTTTTAGCCTGTACCCTCGCAGAGAACGTTAGCCACTTGCATGAAGAAAAGCAAAGGTCGCACCAGGAGGTCGGGTATAAAGACAGCGCTTTCTTTTGAAAAATCCACCAGGAGCAATAGTTTAGCAGAAAGAGATAAACACAAGCTTGCTTTACCTGTTTATCCCGCTAACATCACTGGCTAACCCATGCCTATACACCACCACACTACATACAGAGCTGCCAAGACAGTAGCTAAAACGATAGAAGCCCATTTTGTGCGCCATCTGACTGCGTCGCGCTACGAAAATGAAGAGGCTATGGCACCAGAACCCAATGCCAAGGCCATAGAAATTCTGATTGATATTGCTTTCTGGGCCAGCCTGCGTCGTGAGGAAGGGCATTCTCCCAAGATATCCCTCGCCTTTCTCCCACCCGCACTCTCAGGCCAGCCGCTGTTGCTGGAGCAAAGGCTGCCGCTCACTCCCGCTGTTCTGGTAAAGCTTGCACCAGCCGTGGAGCGTCCCGGTATCCATCTGGGGGTGTGGCAGGACGAGAATGAGATGTATGTGTGGGGCGCTACCCGCCTGATTCCGAGCCTGTGCCTGGTGCTGGATGTTACAGAGCCGGGCTTGCTGGTGATAAAGTACCGCAGAACCGGCGGCTTGGGCAAGTTTGCCAACATTGCAGTACTAAAAGGAGACCAGGTGAAGGTACTGGAGGAGCAAAGCATCTTTCTGCAGCACAGCCCTCCCCTCCTCTCAACCCTGCTGGGCTTCTCATCCCCCTCGCCCTGGGGAGAATCTGTGAACGTGCTGGTACAGCTGGCCGTTTCAATGCGCGACCACAAGCGCGGCGGCACCCTACTGGTCGTTCCGGCTGGCACAGAGGCATGGCGTAAATCTATTATACATCCTATTCTGTACTCTGTGGTTCCAGCCTTCAGCAGGTTGTCCGAACTGGTGCAGCAGGAAGAGGAGCAGCAAAGCGGAAACGACTGGCAAAGTGCCTTGACTAAAGCAATAGACGGCATTGCCGGTGTAACGGCAGTAGACGGTGCTACTGTTATCAACGACAAGTATGAATTGCTTGCCTTTGGTTCAAAAATTGGCCGGCCGCAGGGAAGCACTCCTGTCCAGAAGGTAATGGTCACAGAACCTGTTGTCGGCAGCACCCCGACTGTGGTTTCGCCCTCGCAGAACGGCGGTACCCGGCATTTATCTGCAGCACAGTTCGTACACGACCAGCACGATGCCTTCGCCCTCGTAGCCTCGCAGGATGGCGGATTCACTATTTTTGCCTGGTCGCCCCACGACCAGATGGTGCACGCGCACCGGATTGACACCTTGCTGCTGTAATCTTGTACTTATAGTGTTGTGCAGGCATCTATGTGTAAGCTTCTTTCCACTCTGCTAAGCTAGGTTACAGCCATGTTATGTATGTTATACCAAATCTCATAAAGCTTATTCCTAAGGATGATAAGACTTCAAGCCATAATCAGCAGCACGAAGCGAATCCGTTCCCAGACATTGGGTGGAGCGCCTGGGGGTAGGGGCCCTACCCCAGCCTGGAGAGCACAGCACAATAGCTATAGAAAAGCAGGTTTGATGCTGCAGGATGAACTGTCACTACGGCAGCTTAGACAAAATCCATAGCTAGCTGATCCTGTGGAAGTTACTTTAAGATAAAAGGTATTAGTTACAAGTATATAAACCTGCCCCACGAAAATAAAAGAAGAGGAACAGCATGCAGCACCAGGCTTCCGATATAGTGGTTAGTACACCAAGTAAACTACCTCCACCTTATTCTGCCGCTGCTACCCTGCAACAAAAATAAATTGTACAGCACCTGCAACCATCACTGTCTTCTTTGGGGTCTTTCTTATGTCTTCGGCACGCTATAAACGAATGCTTTTGCAGTAGTCTTAAGTGCCGAGGAGAAATTTTCCGTTCTATCCAACCATCAAAAACTTATGAAAAAAATTTCAGGTAAGCTGTTTTTAAGCAAGTTTACAATTCTGTTATCCAGTGTCTTTACTTTTTCCCTAACCTCCTGCCTGGAAATGAAAGATGCGGATGATGACATTATAAAGCCTGCTACTTACATCGCCATTTACCATGGGGCACCTGATGCTCCTGATGTTGACATTTTTGTAGACAACACCCGCATCAACAACCAATCATTTAAGTATGCCAATTACTCCGATTACTTTAATTTTGTGGCACCCGGAAACCACAGGCTCAAGTTTACACCAGTCAATGCATCCAACGCCCTGATAGATACAGCATTAACTTTTAAAGAAGGCGACATTTACTCGCTCTTTCTGGTAGACCGGTTGCAGGAAGTTGAGTTGCTGGCTGTAGAGGATAGCCTGATAACACCAGGTGCAAATGAAGTAGGGTTGCGTGTGGTGCAGCTATCACCGGATGCCCCTGCCATGGATATTGTACTTGTTAAAAGCAGCACCAACACTTCCTTCTCCACCAATATGGACTTCAGAGACAGTACCCCCTTCAGGAAAACACCCTCAGGAACACATACTGTCCAGCTAAGAGATGCAGGCAGTGAGGAACTGCTGCTTGCTGTGCCCAACATCACGTTGGAAGCCGGAAGAAACTACTCCTTTATCGTCCGTGGATTTACATCACCTCCTACCGGAAGCACCAACGTGCTAAGCCTGCAGGTTATCCGAAATTACTAAGCGCCAGGGGTAGAGTAGAATACATTCCTGGCAATTCTATTAAAAATTGTTTTTTCTTCACAAACCCGCTTCTCCAGGTATAAGCGGGTTTGTTGCATTATACTCAGCTACCGGCACCAGCCCCACAGCGCAGTATTTCATTGCCAGGCCGACTTCAGAATGATTGTAAGATGGAGGTTGTAGTTGTGCATACAGTTTACTCCGTGAAAGCTAAGTCAGCTTACAAGTTTTTAAGAATAAAGCAGGTATTGATGCTAAGGAAAGGGCATCATCATAACAGGCGCTGGTGTCATCAAATATCTTTACCGCTGGCTTCTGCATTTTACCTTCTGTTGCTCCAGCGTTCCAGGTAAACATGGAACAGAGTCAACTCCCTGAGCGAAATTCCGTTTTACCTTATAGCCTGCGTATAATCAAATTATAAGTTATAAAATTTCAGTTCAGAAAATTACTTTAACCTGCTCTTTGAGCGTAACACTAAAGCGATGGTAACACTGAAAGTATTGTTTGGTAAAAAGATTTTAGCACTTGGCTTACTGCTTCTGATGGGCTTTACTGCTCCTTATTCAAATCCGGGTACAGATACAGCTATTACACACTCTGTTGTACAGGCCGTTGAACCGGAAGGTGCCTGGCTGCTTACGATTCCTACAACGAAAGAGAAAGCGGCAATGCCAAACGCCACCGCTGTAAAAATTATGGAAGACGGTTTTTTCTCAGTGGCTTATTATGACAAGGCCGGAAAAGAGTTTCTAGGAACCTACGGCGGCACTTACAAACTCGCTGATGGAAAGATCACCGAGCAATACGAGTTCAATACCTTCGATACAACGGCAGTAGGAAAATCAGTGACGGGCGATTATACCATCATGAACGACAAAATGCAGCTGAAGGGAGTGAAAGAAGCCAACGCCACTGAAGTATGGGAAAAAATTCAGGCTGGGCAAACAGCTTCTCCGCTGGCAGGTGCCTGGCGCATTAGTGGGCGCGAAGATAACGGACAGATGAACGCCATGCAACCGGGACCTCGGAAAACAATCAAGATGTTGTCGGGAGACCGCTTTCAATGGATTGCCTTTAACTCTGAGACAGCAGGTTTCTTCGGAACCGGTGGGGGCACTTTTACAACAGAAAACGGCAAGTACACAGAGAACATCGAGTTCTTCTCCCGCGATTCAAGCCGGGTAGGCAGGCAATTAGCCTTCGACTTCGAAGTGAAAGACGGCAAATGGCACCACAGCGGCCTGAGCAGTACCGGCAAACCCATTAATGAAGTCTGGCAGATTTACGAAATGCAATAATACTGCATCAGGCTTACAGATCTATGCCGTTGCAGCAGCGGCTACTTAGGTAACTGCAGCACAAACTCTTTTCCAGCAGGCACAGGCAAATCATACCCTTTTATCCAGGGGTTATAGTAGCGTATGGTCTTGTAGTTAGTGCCATGCTCCAAAGCAAAAGCAGATAAATCAGGTATGGAAGTAGTGATGACCAGCGGGCGCGTTGGCAAAGCGTTATAGCCATGCTCTTCTGCAAAGTCGAAGCCGTATTTCTGCGGATTTCCCAGCACCTCTTTTAAAGCCAGAATCCGGAACATATACCGTGAGGTTTCCTCGTTCAGGTATAAATCATAGTAAGAACTCACCCCCTGTTTCTCCAGCGCTCTGTCGAGGCCGCCCATGCCCCGGTTGTAGGAGGCTGCCGCGTTGGTCCAGTTGCCGAATCGCTTCTTTGCAGTCTTAAGGTAGCGGATAGCAGCCCGCGTCGATTTCTCCACATGAAAGCGTTCATCCACATCGCTGTTTACCACCATACCATAGCCACGGGCAGTGTCCGGCATCAGCTGCCAGAATCCTGCCGCACCCGCCGGCGAGGTAACATGTCCGAAAAGGCTTTCGGCAAGGGCGAGGTAGATAAAATCTTCCGGAACATCATTTTCCCTGAGCAGGCGTTTCATTTCCGGCAGGTACCGCTGCATGCGCTTCAGGCCCAGCAGCGTTCTATAGTGCGAGTAGGTGTTAATGAGAAGTTCCTGGTCCAGGCGCTCGGCCACGTCAGGCACGTGGAGCGGCACCGGCTCCCCGGCAAAAGAAAGCGCATCCGGCAAAGCAGGTGGGCGGTAACCTTTTTTGGTTACAATGGTATTTATTTCTCCCTCAGTGTCTCCTTCAGACCGAAGGGGCTGCTGGCTGCAAAGGTGCAACGAAAGACCCAATATCACCGTTCCTACCCATCCGAATTTCCAATAATGCTTTGTCATGCGATCCTCCTTCCAGTTAAATTCCCATCAGTTCTATAACTGACTATTTGCCGCTATATTCTTAAAGTTAGAAAAAAAGGACCAGTTTTCTAAGTACCGAAAGCCCGAAAGCAGCTACATTTTCAAGCAAAATTCAGAAAAAACAAACATTCTTGCGGGTATTTACACCTCTGAATCAGGACATTAACAACCTGCAATCCTGCCTTACCAGTATGTAAGCCATAATTCAATAAATACAGTTTGCTCCTGTCTTATTTTATACGAAGCGGCAGCTACGCCGCATGTATTCTTCGCTGTTATTTCACTCCATCAGCACTTAAAAGCGAAGCCGCCTCCTTGTCGTATACAAAGAGGCTTCTGCTATTGAGTTTTTCATTCCTGCTTCATGCTGCTCTTCGCCTTCGTCAGAATGGCTGGAGTACTTGTGTCAGCAGATTACCTACCGAAGGTCTCGTTGTCAGAAAATGGCATCTTGCGTATGGTATACACTTCCTGTAGCTCCTGCCCGTTGAAGAGCTGATTCAGGTAAGCGTACAATACAAAAACTTCGTCTCCGTAACCTGTAGGTGCTGTCGGAAAAACCTCACCGGCTATAAAGCTGTTGTTCAAGGTACCCGAGTTCCACATATCGTTGCTTTTGAACGACAGCACCCTACCCGAAGGCGCACCGCCTGCATTGTTTACCACAATCAGTTGCTTGCCATTCTGGCTCAGCAGCAGTCCATCCGGCCTCTCCAACGGATCATTCAGTTGTACCTTGCTGATGGCAGACGTGTTCTTCAATGGAATTTTGTAAATGGCATTATCAACTGAGTAGGCCACTAACAGATAGCCTGAGGGATGAAAGGCGATACCGTTGAAACCGAAAGCACCCGGAGAAGTGGCAAAATCCTCATTCTCAAAAAAGACAGAAGCGTTTCCCCACATATCTACTTTGTAAATGATCGGAGAGAAACTGTCGGTGATATAGGCGTTACCTTGTTTATCCACTGAAAAGTCATTTGCAAAATGTCCCATTCCAGGTCGCAGGGCACCAAGGTCTACAAAGTGCATCGGGGCACCAGTTTCCAGATCATATATGCCCAGTACTGCCGTCTGCGCGGTTGTAGCAGGGCTTGAGTTGGGCGTACCACCCGGATCGGCACCAGCTACCAGCACTCTATTTCTGGCCTCATCCACCTCCAGCCCAACGGCGGATACCAGGCGATCATCTGTAATAAAAGGCATGTAATTTCCATCGTAACTGACCGTACCGATGTTGCCGGTGGTGATAGAGGAAACCAGGAAGCGCCGGTTAAGCGCATCATGGCTCACACCCTCCGGGTACAGACCGGGATTGGTGAACATGATTTTCTCTGGAACCCTTTTTGCAGCATCCACATCGTCCATTACATCTTTAAAATCATCCCACAACTCTTCAGGGGAGCAGGAGACGGTGCCCAGGCAAATCAGGAAGAAAAGCACAAAGGAAAATCGCTTTTTTAGAAAAGCGGCTGTTGTTACGGATAATTGCTTCATAGTTCAAATTATAGTTTCAAGTAAGTATGGAACAGCCCTAAGCACAAGAGGTTTATAGCCGCAACGGTTTTTACGGATGAGGACCAGGATTCTCGTGGTAAACTATACCCTGATGTAAAGAACCATAGTTGTAATGCTGCTTCGCCTTCCAGTAAAGTAAAGGGTTGGTTCAGGTATACTCTTGATGTGCCTGATACAGTTAACTTTTATTTTTGATTCTTCGCGATTGTCCTGTATAACTAAGGAGAACAGGAAGAGAGAATAAGCAAAACAAACAGGTTGTTCTCTCTAAAGAACTTGTGAAGGTTACAGGTGTTGCGTCCACTGCCATATATCGGCCTCATACTAAAGGATGCGCCTGGTCCAGAATACAATTGCAAATAATTTCCTGATTATCGTTTTATAAACTGCACGTGCCCCTTGCAGCATACTTCCCTGATAACACGAAGAAACCAGCTATTACCTTATCTTCTGGTTCTCACTACAGAACAGATTACCATTTCTGCAGTAAAATCATGACCTTTGGTACAGAAACACATTCCCTTGCCCAGTGCATAACTTACCTGATTTACCTGTTAAGGAAGCCCTTCCCCGGCTGCTGTCATCATTGGAATCCAATGCCAGGGCAGTGCTGGAAGCGCCGCCCGGAGCCGGAAAAACCACACTTGTACCTTTGGCCCTACTGAAGGCCTCCTGGCTGAAAAACGGCAAAATCATTATGCTGGAGCCACGCAGGCTGGCAGCAAGGGCAGCTGCCCAGCGCATGTCAGATATACTGGGTGAAACTACGGGCCAGACAGTAGGTTACTGGGTAAGGATGGAGCATGTGGTTTCAGGCAAAACCCGGATAGAAGTGGTGACCGAAGCTATCCTCACCCGCCTGATACAGGAGGACCCGGGCCTGGAGGGAGTCGCTGCTATCATTTTTGATGAGTTTCATGAAAGGAGCCTGCAGGCAGACCTGGGCCTGGCCCTTGCCTTGGATGCACAGGCCGTGCTGCGGCCGGACCTGCGCCTGCTGGTGATGAGCGCCACACTGGATGCCGCCGCTGTGGGAACCTGGTTGGATGCGCCCGTTATCCGGAGCGAAGGCCGCCAGTTTCCGGTAGAAACGTTTTACCTGCCACCGGCAGAAGTAGCTGCTGCCGGTAACCGCCCCATGGAGCGGCTGGGCAACCTAGTGCCGAAAGCGGTGCGGCAGGCCTTAGCCAAAGAAGAAAGAGGCGATGTACTGGTTTTCCTGCCGGGTAAAGGAGAAATAAAAAAGGTAGCGCAGCACCTCGAAAATAAGTTGCCGCCCGCAACAGACCTGCACTTACTGCACGGGGAGCTCAGCCTCACCAAACAACTGGCGGCCATTCACCCGGCACCCAGGGGTAAACGCAAAGTAGTGCTGACAACCAGTATAGCAGAGACAAGCTTAACGATAGAGGGAATCACCATTGTGGTGGACGGCGGCTATGCAAGGGTTCCGAAGTTTGTGCCCCGCACCGGCCTTACCACATTAGTTACCATTCCGGTGTCCGGTGCTGCTGCTGACCAGCGCCGCGGCAGGGCCGGCCGGCTGGAGCCGGGCGTTTGCTACCGCCTCTGGTCTTCGGCCGATCAGCTGCAGCTCCCGGACAGGCAGGCACCTGAAATCTGTGAAGCGGATCTCACAGGCCTTGTACTGGAACTGGCACTATGGGGCGTGAAAGAGGCATCGGCACTGAAATGGCTGGATACGCCTCCTGCGGCGGCCATGGCACTGGCCCGGGACCTGCTGCAGCGCCTTGGTGCCATAGATAGCGAAGAAAAACCGACGCACCATGGCAAAGCCCTGGCCACGCTGGGTATACACCCGAGATTGGGTCACCTGGTGGTGCGTGGGCAGGAACTTGGCATTGGAAGTACAGCCTGTGCGTTAGCTTCCCTCCTCTCGGAGCGGGACATGCTCAAGCCGGTGCAACTGGCGTGGCAGGAACCACTGCCCGACCTGCAGCTGCGCCTCGAGATACTGGCAGGCAAGCGCCCGCCCACGCCAGGGTATGTACTGGATGAAAATGCACTGCGACGGGTGCGGGAACAGGAACAGAACCTGCGGCAGCGGATTAGAGCAGCAGAAGGCAGATCAAACCCAGAAGCTGCCGGTTTACTCACGGCGCTCGCCTATCCCCACCGGGTGGCACAGCGGGAATCATCCGGAAGGGTACGACTGGTGACGGGGCAGCGGGCGGCACTGCAGACAGAACTCTTCGGCGAAGCTGCCTTCTATGCCGTAGCACACCTGGAAGCAGGAAAGCAGGCGCGGGTATTACTGGCTGCGCCGATAGATAAAAAGGACATTCTGGAGCACTTTTCCGGGATGTTGGAAGAGCTACAGGAAGTGCGGTGGGATGCCAAAACAGAACGCGTGGTGGCAAGGCAGATCGTGCGGCTCGGAGCGCTGGTGCTGGAAGAATCCATGCAGACCAAACCGGACCCGGAACTTGTGGCGCAGGCGCTGCTGCAGGGGCTGCAGGAGAAAGGCGTGGCGCGCCTGCCATGGTCGGAGGAGGCACAGCGCACGCGGCAGCGGCTGGCCTTTCTGCACCACCTGTCACCAGGCTCCTGGCCAGATGCCTCAGATGCTGCACTGGCCGATATGGAAACCTGGCTGCTCCCGCACCTGGCCGGTTTGCGCTCCATGGAACAGGTAACCAGACTGGATTTCAATGAGATTCTGCTCGCTGACCTGTCGTGGGAGCAGCGGCAGGAGCTTAACAGGCTGGCCCCGACGCACCTGGAGGTGCCCAGCGGCTCCCGCATAGCACTTGATTATGCTGATACTGTTTCGCCTGTGCTGGCGGTGCGACTCCAGGAAGTGTTTGGCCTGCTGGACACCCCCAGAATTGGCGGCGGCAAGGTACCCCTGCTCCTCCACCTGCTCTCTCCTGCGTCCCGCCCGGTGCAGGTAACCCAGGACCTTCGCAGCTTCTGGAGCACCGGCTATTTTGACGTCCGGAAAGACCTGCGTGGCCGCTATCCGAAGCACCACTGGCCGGAAGATCCGCTTTCGGCCCCACCCACAAGGGGCATTAAAAGGAGGCCCAGGTAAAGCGAAGAGGAAGTTCCATGAGAAAGAAAAGCAAGAGAGCAATGGTGCCTGAAAGCGTACGGGTAAGGTAAAAGCCACGCAGTGTGCACAGCTCCTGCATGTCTGCATATAATACCAAATCGCATAAAGTGTATTCCATAGGAATGCTTTAAACTGCCGTAGAATCATTTTATCCAGCGGCAACAAGCCTATAGTTCCATTGTAAAAGTATGTGCTCTCCAGGCCGAGAGGCCTCGTCTTTGGACATCGCGTTGGGAGTTTTTCTGCGCCAGGGCGCTGCCGCTGCCGCGGCACCTAAAAATCTCTAAATAGAGGGCCCCTACCCCCAGGCGCTCAACCCAAAGACTGGAAACACCTTCACTTCGTGACAACGAATAGAAAAGTCTTGGTTTGATGGAAGGAACTTTAGGCGATTTGGTAGTAGTTCTTGGTCTGATGTTTTTTTGGAGGGCTAAATAATTAACTGATTCATAAGATAAATCTCAGATGAGTCGTTTCAAGAACTAAAGCGGTGTCAGAAAGGCTTTTGTTATGAACAGAGTAAATTATCAGCGTAAGCAGGTTCTGCACAAGGCTTTTCTTCTGAACAAATACCTTCACCTGCGCTTTTAAATGAACCTGGCCATGGACACCAATCTGTATGAACAAGCTCCTCCACTCCAAGTACACCTGGGTTTTCTTTTTAGGAAGTATAAGTTTTGTTTTACTTACAGGGGAGGTAATAAATGAACGCCTCCGGATGCATGACCTGGAGGTATATTACAGAACAGCTGCCCGCCTGATGCAGGGGGAGGCGCTCTACAGAATAGCAACTGACGGGCATTATGTTTATAAATACTCGCCCACAGCCGCCATTTATTTCATTCCCTTCCTGTTGCTGCCCTTTTCTGTAGCCAAGGTGCTGTACTGGGTTCTGCTGACATTTTTAACAGGGGTTGCCTTTCAACTCTTTTATAGGATGCTTTTACCTCAGGATGGTCTGGCTTCTGATAACAGGAAGCAGAATATCGTCCTGCTGCTGTCATTTCTTGCTGTTGCGGTACACTTACACCGGGAGTGGCACCTGGGCCAGGTGAACCTGCTGCTGCTGGGCCTCTATATTTTTATGATGAAGGGCCTGGTACACGGTAAACCTGTTGTAGCTGGGCTGCTGCTGGCGGCAAGCCTGTTTATCAAACCCTTCGGGCTGATTTTCTTTCCTTACCTGCTCCTGAAGCAAAGGTACAGGACAATCTTTTACGCTGTGGGATTTATACTGCTGCTGGGGCTTTTGCCTATGTTATTTTATCCCTCCCTGCCTGCTTTCAAACATCTATACCTGAGCTGGTTCCAAGAGCTGACGATTGAACTGAAAGCAAAGCAGCGCCTGCTCACGGAAGGGAACCACACCATCTTTTCAGTGTTGGCGCGTTACACGCCGGTACAGTATGCTTTAACAAGCGCTGCAGCCATCAAAGTATACCAATTCGTACTGCTCGTTCTGATAGGAGGCTTGTTCCTGCTGTTTAACAGGTGGGGGCGCCAACTGCGAGAACAGCAAGTGCCGGAGCTTGCCTTTCTGATAGCCCTGGTACCTCTTTTTGCTTTCACCAGCGAGAATGCTTTCTTATTTACAGCCCCCTGCATCATGTATCTGGTTTACAATTACCAGAATTTCTCCCTTGCAGGAAAGGCAGCGCTTATTCTTGCCTGTTTCCTGATTGGGGCAACTATACGTGACGTAACAGGTGCCGCCGTCTACGGGTACCTTCAGGCGCTATCTGTCTACAGTGTTGGTACCGTGTTACTCTTAGTCCTTATGTTCGCGCTGCAGTATAAGAAAAAGGGAAAGACGCTGGATAACAATCCCCGCAAAGGCGAAGAAATCAGGGCTTAACCGGCTTCTCCTGCATAGCGGCATGCTCTTCATCCTGTTCATCGGGCATGAATCCTGTTGCTGGTGCCGGATACTGAGGGAACGCTAACATCGGCAGGTTAAGCTCCTCCAGCAACCTGCTGGTCGTGCTGCTTTGCATCATATTTTTCCAGAAGCCACGCCTGGACACAGTAAAGGCTAATAGATCAGCATTGTAAGCCTGCACAAAATGCACAATGCCTTCCGCTACCTTGTCACATCGAACTTGGGAGAAAGTGTAGGTGTCATCGGGAAGATCCTTCAGCAGTTCATTCTTTCTGATGTCAATGTTCACCTGGCTTTGTTTGTCCCCGCAATCAACATAAAGCAGTGTTAAGGCAGAGCTGAACAAGTGCCTTAACTGTGACAACTGCACCAGGGCGCCTGCTTCACCAGGCTCCAGTGCAGAAGCATACACCACCCTGTTCACCGGGCTGAGGCGGGCTTTCTGTGGAACAGCCAGCACCGGGCATGACGCATGCTTCACCAGATGCTTTGTAGTGGACCCAAACAGTTTGTTTTCCAATGATCCGCGTCCTGTTGTGCCTATTATTATCAGGCTCGCCTTTCGCTTTTGGGCGAGTTCGAGCAGCCCTTCTACCACGCTTCCTACCACTACGGTATAGGCTACCGGCACATCAACCTCAGGGTCGTTCTTAACGCGTTTTACAAATTTCCTTAGCTTTGCCAGTGCATCCTGCTTTGTCTCATACAAAGGCAGGGCATACACCGGGTGGTGTACTTCAGCAGCATATACCGGGGTCTGGTACACATGGCACAGTAACAGCTTTGCATGTATACGCGATGCCAGGTTCAAGGCTGTTTCAAGCGCTTTAAGCGAAGCCTCTGAATAATCGACAGGAACAAGTAATGTTTTCATCTGGTGCAGGTTAAAGTTCAGAAAGGTATGCGCGTGTTAAAGCTGTACTTCGGTCAGGTTCTCCAGCAGTATGTTGTTGCTTTGTGTATTCACTGCGGGTAAAGCAAGAATAGGCACAAAGGCGTTCACCATCAGTCTTTGGGTAATGCTCTTGTTCAGTAGCGTCTCCAGGAAAGAGTGCTTCTGGGGGATTAACACGAGCAGGTCCGCTTCTTTTTCCCTTACAAAGTCCTGAATTGCCTCGGCAGGATCATTGCGTTGTTGGAAAACAACCTCATAGTCGATGTCGTGCAGGTGCTTATCTAAAGTATACAGAGCCGCTAAAGCATTTTCCTGCTGGTCTTGCCGCATATCCTTTTTATATAAATGCAACACCTGCAGCTTGCTTCTGAAGAACTTCACAAACACACGCAGCGAATCGAACACCTGCGCAGTTGGCAACTTGGAAAGATCGGAAGCAAAAACAATAGACTTCAACCCATCAAACTTCACATTCCCCGGAACAGCCAGCACCGGCACCTGCACGTCCCGGATGACGGCTGTTGTGGTACGGCCGAGCAAAGCCCGTTGTAACCCACCTCCTCCCCTTGTTCCCATCACCACCAAGTCTGCCTGGTGCACATCAACCGCTTTCAGAATCTCATCGAAGCCAAAGCCATACTTGCACACACACTTAATGCTCAGCCTGGCTTTTTCCGCCGGCTCCAGGTCAATGGACACGGCATGGTACCCGCTTTTAGTTTTGTGAATGTCATTGTCTTCTGCAGTAGCTGCCGGAACAGTTGTGAGGAAGCGTAGCGAGAAGTCTGCAAACAAACTCTCCCGGACCTCATGTACGTTCGCCTCCAGCTTCTTTGCTTTCTCTCTTTCCAGCTCATGCACCACAGTGGTAAAATTCATGTGGTAGGGGTAAGAGAGCGGCTGGTAAAATGCGTGAAACAGCACGATGCCTGATCCCGTTGCCTTCGCCAGTTCTATGGCATAAAGCAAGGCATTATGTGCATTCTGAGAATAATCGGTGGGTACTAAAATGGTTCTCATAATTTCAGGTTCTTAATCTTAAATTTCTCCAGCCGCTTCATAACCAACTGGTTCACATCACAAAGAAAGGGTATATAGCCATCATCGGGGATAATGCACGTCAGCATAAAGATTGATTTTTCTCACCTTCCTCTGTCAAGGGTTTTCTGCAGCAGAAGGGTCTTTTCGCAAACCAGGTTTCCTGATTCTGTAGCTAGTTTAGCCAACGTTCCTTCCCTTACACAGGAGAAAAGTCAGGCTGCCGGATGACTTTCATCATATCCTAATGCCTGAAAAAGGCTCAACTTTAAATTACTTACCATTATTCAATTTTGATGAGGCAGTTAACATTAGGGCCAGCGGAAGTACAGGAAAAAAGAAGTGCTTCGGGCATTTATGGAAGGAGGTTTAAAATGAGGCATGCAAAGACCATCACCGTTCTGGTGTTGCTTATTTCTTTATTAGCCCTGGCTGCTACAGCAACTGGCATATTTACAGAGGAGGGACCGGGAGCCTATGCCTACACCTCTATCCGGGGGCAGGAAGTGCTGATTTACGGAAAAGGTTTGTACCAGCACATGTCAGCGGAAGTGGCGCCACAGGGTATAGCGCAGGATGTAGTGACCTTGTTCATCGGCATCCCCCTGCTGCTGCTTTCGCTGGTGCTGTCACGGAGAGGCTCTCTGGCAGGCAGCTACCTGCTGACGGGCACCATAGGCTACTTCCTGGTGACGTACCTGTTTTACACCGTTATGGGCATGTACAATGCCCTGTTCCTGGTTTACGTAGCCTTGCTTGCTGCCAGCTTCTTTGGTTTCATACTTGCGCTGCGCTCCCTCCCGTCAGCAAATACCAACACGTACTTCCATGCCCATACTCCAGTTAAACTGGCAGGTGGTTTCCTGATGATTGCAGCAGTTGCGATTGGCTTGTTATGGTTGAGTATCATAGTACCGCCCCTGGCCGACGGCGTTGTTGTTCCCCTACAGGTAGAGCATTACACGACCCTGGTAGTACAGGGGCTGGATTTAGGTATTCTGTTACCAGCGGCTTTTGTGGCGGGTAGGCTGCTTGTCCATAAATACGACGCCGGCTACCTGCTGGCACCTGTATACCTTGTTTTCCTTTCCATCCTGATGACGGCATTAACAGCTAAAGTTATTGCGATGGCGCTTTTAGGGTACAATGTGTTTCCGGTTGTTATCATTATCCCGCTGTTTAACCTGACTGCCATTATGTGCGCTGTGCTGCTCCTGAGGAGTATCAACAAAAGCAAAGCAGTTCGCGTTGAAACCTCTGCTGTAGCAAAATCAAGTAAAAGAACCCACTCTTCATGAAGCTGAGTTCAGTTATACTTTATCTACTCCAACTTTGTCTTTCAGTGGCAGGATGAGGCACCAATTCATGTCAGTTCCAGTGAAAGGTTCCTTCAAAATAACTGTCCCCTCCTACTGCTGCTGTCTGAGTTATGAAATCCTCCTTCAGGCGCTATGCTGTAGAATTCCCTGCACCTGCTAAGGAACATTATGGCTGTGTTGTCGTTTCAGAACTCTTGATAACATGAACATTTGTAAAGCAGCAGAATTAAAAATGACCCTTGAACAAAACGCAGAAAGTATTTTAAGAGAGCAGCTGGTTGTGTTACTGAAAGGCGGCTTCGCCCCCAATGTCATCCTGCTGCAGGAGTTTGACTATAAGAAGGCCGGGGTTATGCTGGATGGCCTCCATTTCTCTGCATGGGTACTTTTAGGGCACATAAAGGCACGCCAGCATACGCTGCTCAACTTCATGAAGGACCCTGAAAACAACCCCGACGTGTGGCCGGATGCGCACTGGCCGGAAAACCATACCCCGGAGACAAAGGAAGAGTGGGAAAGTGCCATCAGCGACTATGAGTCTGAACTACAGGAAATGATAGACATGATAGCAAAACCTGAGACGCCGCTATTTCAGAAACAGGCAAATGGGCTAACCCTCTCCTGGGCCGCTCTAACTACACTGCACCATACCGGCTATCACATAGGGCAGCTCAAGACGGTAGGCAGGCAGTTGGGGGTTTGGTAGGTGGTCAGGCATACAGCGCCTCCTGCGATGCGATGATTTCCTGTTTCAGCTGTTCAAAATCGTGGTGTGCGGGATTCGGTGAGAAGGTCATCGGCTGCCCTTTCTGACCGGGGTATTGGAGGAAACGGATCAGGGGGCCGGCAATGATGTCTGCTTTTTCTACCTGCTCGTCTGTCAGCTGGTCCATCCAGTAGCCGGACTGGCCTTTCTTCAGGTGCTTCGGGTTTTTACTTTTTAGGGCAGCAAAGCTCATCGCTTCCTGTAATTCGTCCTGCTGGCTTTGGTTTAGTTCTACCCCCAGGTAATGCAGCAGCCGCTCCAGTTCCTGCTGGAAATCGAGCAGGAAGCCTTCATAGAAAGAGATGTGGATGTTGTACTCGCGCTGAAGGCGAAGATGGTCGAACACATGCCATACCCACTCGTGCATTAGTTTTTCAAATTTTTTCTCCAGGAACTGCTGCGGATCTTTCTCCTCCTGCGGGTAATACTTCAGCATGTATTCTGAGCAATAGTATTTGGAGGCGGAGATGACCCGGTCTCTCGGGTCCCTGACAATGTATACCTTCTTATCGAACAGGCGCATCAGTTCGCCGCTTCTTTTACAGATCGGGGAGTGTGTCCAGACGTGGTTTGTCCTGGTGAGGTAGTCTTCTATATCAGTAACGGGCATTCTGAAAATGCTGCTGATGCGGTAGGAGTACTGCAGGTCCGTAATCTCCAGCACATCTATGCTGGCCTGGCTGGGGTAGTTCAGGTCCCAGGTTTTGGCCAGCTCGTAAATGGGGTGCTGTTGTATGAAGGTGGTGGTATCGCGGCCCGTTCGGGACAGGATTTGCTGGATGATCTGGTAAAGCCAGAAGTTGCCGCACTTCGGTGCTCCGCCCTGCAGTATTTTCATGTTCAGAGGTTCTTTTGCGTATTATCGGTCAGCTATACGGCATCAAAAACATAAAGTGCCACTTTTCCCCTTAGATAATTACCCCGCCTGCCTGTTTTCCTGTATCCACTTCAGGCCGGCCTGAAACAGCGCAACGGCCAGCCCCACCCGCTTGTCAAAATTGTTGTTTGTTGTAAAACCCTGTTGGGCATACTGGCGCACAAGCGCCAAGTTCGTCTCCAGGTCAAGTGGCTCCACCAGGTCATCAGCCTCTGCCCGGAATGAGGCAAAGCGCTCCTCATCCGCCTCGAAGGTTTGGGTAACGAAGGTTCCTCCCTGTTGGCGGGCAGCGCATAAAATGCCACTTGCCTTGGCTAAGGATGGAGCCAGCGTTCCTTCCAAACCTCTTTTCAAGACGATGACGCCGTTGAAGCCAGCCATGTCTGCCAGCCGTATCATCTTCTGCATGTATGTGATGTGAAAGACGGAGGTTATCAGAATTTCCGCTCGGCATGGATTGAGCACTTTTTCCAGAGTAGCCAGGAAAGGACGTTTGAAAATAGTTCTTCTGCGTTCTACCCACTCATCCAAAGCGGGCGATAAGTCTTTCTGATCTAAGGCCCAGCCAAAAACAGGCGCCTCTTCCTGCAGTTCTTTTGTGGCTTGGAGAAATTGTCCCTCCAGCCCCTTGTATAAATCCAGCGCGTTCAGGCTTAGCTTGGGGCCTGCCGATGTTCCCATATTTACGAGCACACGATACCCTGTTTCCTGTAAAGCCTGCGCCAGTAAGGGCGTGAGCATATAGGAGTGCTCTACGCCATCGAACGGTTCTGCCAACTGAACAGTAGTGCCGGGTAATGCTACTGGTTCCTGGAATCCGGGGGAATAGGTGGCTTCAATGGCTTTCATCAGGCCATAGTATTCTTCATCTGTCTCGTACCGGATGCGCAGCATACTGGCTGCCATGCCCCTGTACGCTTCGCCGGGCAACGCTGAAAAAAGGTACTGGCCGAGTTTCTCTGCTTCCGCTTCCGTTAAGGTTTGTTTTTGCAGCAGTTTCACTCCTGTCTCTTTCATTTCAGCGGGTGTATCCGCGCAGAGGGTGTCATAGAGTTCAACCACATTAAAAGCATTAGTTTGCCCATTTGAAGGCAACAGTAGTTCCTGTTCTGTGTGGGTAGGCCCTTTTGCAAGCAAAGCGCCATAAAAGGCTCCTTTCTGAATAGCACTCACCTCCTGCGCAAACTGCAGGTATGCCGCAATTTCATGGAGCAAGGGCTCTGGCAGAGGCTTGCTTCCGTGCCTGCCTATCCCGATGATTTTGATGCCTTCTACCAGCGGGTTATGTTGTAGTGTATATGCTGCTTTCATATTTTAGAGTTGTCAGTGAGATTTACGCAAATGTTGCTGAAGCAGTCCGTCATGCTTTTCATTCGCCGCGGTTGCGTGCCTTCAACAACTACATGTTCACGTCATTTTACCAAATGGAGAAATCTATCTGGAGCAAAACAGGATTTTCCCCTTTGGCACCAATGACTACCACAGTATTTATTTTGCTGTTTGGGCTGCCGAAAAATATGACAAGATAACCAGTATTTCTTTAACACCCCGCCAGGTCGAGGGCATCTGTTTGGATCATGGGGACTCGCTGGCCCATTTTCTTCTGGATAATTTTAAAGTGATGCTCGTCTTCCGGTGTTACAAAGGATATTGCCTCCCCTTCAGAGGCAGCACGCCCGGTCCTGCCTATCCGGTGCACGTAGTCCTTCGGGGAGCGTGGCAGTTCATAGTTAATCACGTGGGGCAGTAACTTAATATCGATGCCCCGCGAGGCTAAGTCAGTTGCGACTAAGACTCTTATTTTGCCGGCTTTGAATTTTTTTAGCGCCTCCGTCCGGGCGCCCTGGCTTTTCTCCCCATGCAGGCCAGCCGCTTCAATCCCGTTTTTATTTAGTTTAACTACGATATTATTGGCTGTTCTGATGGAAGAGGTAAATACCAATACCTGCTGCATATTGCCGGTCTTGATCAGGTAACGGAGCAACGGGCCTTTTTTCCCGGTTTCAACATGGTAAGCTACCTGCTTTATAAGTTCAGGAACAGAGGCCTCTGCCTCCACCTGAATTTTCACGGGGTTTGACAGAAGCCTTGTAACCATGGCCTCGACATCCTCCCCTAGTGTTGCGGAGAAAAGAACATTCTGGCGTTTTACAGGCAGGAGAGCAAACACTTTATCAACCTCCTCTTTAAAGCCAAGGCTCAGAATTTTATCTGCTTCGTCCAGCACCAGCGTCTCTACCTCTGCCAGTTTCACTGCGTTGTGCGAAACCAGGTCCAGCAACCGCCCAGGGGTAGCAATAAGTATTTCAGTGCCGCTGAGCTGCATCATCTGCGGGTTAATGGAAACGCCCCCATACACGGCCATCGTTTTCGCCTTATGGGGCAGCCTGGCGTTGAAGGCATGGAACACCTCATTAATCTGGATGGCTAACTCCCTTGTCGGCACCAGAATTAGGACCTTCACATACCTGTTTTTAATGGGGTCTTTCCCCTGGAACATTTCCAGGATAGGCAAGGCAAAGCTTGCTGTTTTACCGGAACCCGTTTGGGCAATGCCCAGTACATCCCTCCCCCGTAGCACAGCAGGAATCGCTTCTTTTTGAATAGGGTAAGGCTGTGTGTACTGCTGTTCGGCTACAGCTTTCAAAAGGGGGGCTGACAAGCCTAAAGATGAAAATGACATGGTATGCCTGAATTTAGGTGATAAAGCTGGTGCTTTTGTGTACAAAGATAGGGCTAATAATGTTCTCCCAGCTTAGCTCCGAAAGAGCACTGCGGATACCTTCTCCAACAAACAAAACAAGCAGCAGGCAAATCACCGGTTAAAAACCTGCGGCGGCATCGTCTCCCCTTGGGTCGGCGCCTCCTTCCATCCTGCCATCAGGCAGCACCAGTATGCCGGCAGCCCTCCCGATTCCGTTCACGTTCGGAGCTATTTTATGCCCCATTAACCACAGGCGCAAGCCAGTAACCGGCCCCAGAGCGCCCAGCTCCGTCAGCACCCAGTCGGGCTCCCACTGGTGGTGGTACCTCCCTTTGTTTACAGCGCCCTGCATGGGCAAGTCATGCACAATCACGTTCATGATGATCTGGTAAACGGTTGTGATAATGGTGGAGCCGCCCATGCTGCCCACCACCATGTATAGCTCTCCTTCTTTCTCCAGTATGGTCGGGGTCATGGAACTGAGCATGCGCTTGCCAGGCGCGATGGCATTGGCTTCCCCACCTATCAGCCCGTAGGAATTAGGATAACCCGGTTTGGCACTGAAGTCGTCCATCTCATTATTCAGTAAAAAGCCTGCGCCATCCACAAACACAAGAGAACCGAAATTACTGTTCAGCGTGGTGGTAACAGAGATGGCATTCCCCATCGGATCCACTATGGAGTAATGTGTGGTTTGGGCCCCTTCGGCAAGTGCAGGCTCCCCGGCATACACTTGCTCGCTGTCTGTGTCGCTTTCCATGGAGAAGTCATGCATCCGGTTTTTGATGTAGGTCTTGTCCAGCAGACCCTCCACCGGGACATCATAAAAATCCGGGTCTCCCAGGTGCTTTGCCCGGTCAGCGTATACCCGTTTCTCAGCTTCTATTTTAAAATGGGCTGTTTTTGCTGTTTTTACCCCCCACTCCCCAACAGGATAGTTTTCTGAAATAGTCAACAGCTGAATCAGGGCAATTCCGCCGCTGGAGGGCGGTGGCATGGAAATGACGGTATGTTCTCCTACCTGAGCTGTAAGCGGGTCGCGCCAGATGGCGCGGTAGTTTGCCAAGTCCATTTTAGAGATGATGCCCCCTCCTCTTTTCATTTCATCCACGATATACTGCGCCGTAGCCCCCTCGTAAAAGCCGGCCCTGCCTTTGTCCCGTATCCTTGCCAGCGATTTGGCCAGGTCCGGCAGTTGGAGGGTATCGCCTTGCCTCCACTTGTCCTTCAAGATAAACTCCGGCCTTCTGCTGCTGTATGTGATAAAGTTTTCGCGGTATTCATTCAGTTTTGTTGCCTCCTTTTCGGTCAGGGGAAAGCCTTTTGCTGCCAGCGACACTGCCGGCTGCACCAGTGTCTCCCACGGCATACTCCCATACTTTTCATGCAGCTGCACCATGCCGTCTACTGTGCCAGGCACACCCGCTGCCAAATGCCCGTTTACACTCAGGCCCTCTATTACTTCCCCCGCCTCATTCAGGTACATGTCCCGGTGGGCCGCACCAGGCGCTTCTTCCCTGTAATCCAGCGCATCGACGGTGCCATCCTGCTGGCGCAGCACCAGGAAGCCACCACCACCAATATTTCCTGCGTCAGGGTAAACAACGGCGAGGGCAAACTGAACGGCAATGGCCGCATCTGCTGCGTTTCCCCCATGTTTCATGATTTCCGCTCCAACAGCAGAAGCGAGCGGGTGCGCCGATACCACCATGGCCTGGTCTGTTATAAGGCCTACTTCATCCAGTTCTCTGTCCTGGCAACCAACTGTAAGTAATAGTATGAAAGGAATGAGTATTTTTTTGATCATTGAAAAGTGTTCTTGTCTCTTAGAGACTTACGGAAATCAGCCTTCATCAAGTTTTTCTGAAAGATTTTGCCCTCTGAGTTACAAGTGGAGGCTGAAGTATGGCAGTAGCGCGTTTCCTGTGCCTGAAAGAGAGAAGGTATGGTATGGAAAGGAAATCAGGTTATTTTTTGTTTCAACACCCGGTATTGCCCACCTACAGGAAAACATCTTTCTATCTTCTGCAACACCGTTACCAGTACACAGTTCGGTGTAGTAACAGCAGCCACAAAAGAGGGGAACGGCCAAAGGCATAGGTCAGGGGGTGGTGAGCCTGAGGAGATCCTGCTTTTTCAGCGTTTTAAAGACAGGCTCATTCGCACTGATTAAATCAGTGGCGAGTTTGGCCTTGCTTTGCTGCAGCAGCATAATTTTCTCCTCTACCGTGTCCGGGCAGATAAGGCGCACGGCAATCACGTTCTTCTTCTGCCCGATTCTGTAGCAGCGGTCAATGGCCTGGTTCTCGACTGCTGGATTCCACCAGGGATCCACCAGAAACACATAATCCGCTGCAGTCAGGTTGAGCCCCGTGCCGCCTGCCTTTAGGCTGACCAGGAACACGCGGGTCTGCTCATCCTCCTGAAACTTGCGCACCACTTCCCCTCTGTCCCTGGTACCGCCTGTCAGGTAAGCGTGTTTGATTCCCTCTTTTACCAGCTCTTTCTTTATAAGGTCGAGCATGGTTACAAACTGGGAGAAGACAAGCACCTTATGCTGGCGGGAAATGGTGCGTACCTGGTCCAGCAGCACCCTGATTTTGGCGGAGGAAGCTGCCAGCGGCACACTCTCCCCTATCAGCAGCGGCGAGTTGCAAATCTGGCGGAGCCTCGTGATGCCCCTGAGCACGTGCATGGCATTTCCGGATACCTCATCCTCCCCGCTTGCCGATACATACTCCCTGAACTCCTTTTCATAAGCATCATACACGTTGCGCTGCTCAGGCTCCATGTCGCAATATAGCACCACCTCTGTTTTTTCGGGCAGCTCGCTTGCCACCTCCTTTTTGGTGCGCCTGAGAATGAAAGGGCTTATTTTTTGCTGCAATGCGGCGGCGCTCCATTTGTTCTTAAACTTATCAATGGGGATAGCATAGGTGTTCCTGAAAAACTGCTTCGTTCCCAGCAGTCCCGGACAGGCAAACGAGAGTTGCGCGTAAATATCAAACGTACGGTTCTCCAGGGGAGTGCCGGATATAGCGATCCTGTTCCGGGACTGAAGCAGGCAGGCCGCTTTGTAACGTTGTGACGCAGGGTTCTTGATGTTCTGTGACTCGTCAAGGAAAACATAGCTGAACATAAACTCCCTCAGGTAGGCGATGTCTGAAACTAGGGTGCCATAGGTGGTCATCACCACATCGTAGCCAGCGAAGGAATCCGTGGTTTTCTCTCTGTCGCTGCCGTGCAGCGTCAGCAGTTTCAGGGACGGTGCAAACTTCTGCAGCTCGGCTGCCCAGTTGTGCAGGAGCGAGGTTGGCACTACCAGCAGGTGGGTGCTCTGCCCAAACTTTTCTTTTAAGTGCAGCATAAAGGCGATGACCTGAACGGATTTCCCCAGTCCCATATCATCTGCCAGGCAGCCGCCAAAGTTCAACCCATCCAGAAACAGGAGCCAGCCAAGACCCAGTTGCTGGTACGGGCGCAGCTCCGTAAAAAGCCCTGCAGGGGCGGGCACTTGTCTGATAGAGGCTACATCTGACAGCTGTGACGCGTACTGGCTGATTTCCTTTTTTACGTCATCCGCCAGCATGTGTGCCTCGTAAAATTCTGAGAGCGAGGCAAAGCTTACCTTCGGTATGTGCAGGGTTTTCTCATCGGCCACCCTGCCTGCCTGGAAGTAGCGTTCCAGCCGTTCGAGCCACTCCTCCGGCATAATGCCCATTGTGCCGTCATCCAGCTGCACATACTTGCTCCTGTTCTTTACCGCCTTCTGGAGCTGCTTCAGGGAGGCTTTGCTCCTGCCGAACCGAACGGCTACCTTGGCATTGAACCAGTTCACGCCGCTCGACACCTGAACAGAAACGCTGGCCTTGTGCTGGTTCAGCCTGTTTCCTTTCAGTTCGTTGAACCCGAGCACCGTAATGCCCTGGCTCCGCCACGCTTCGAAGGCATCCAGAAACCAATCCTCTTCCAGGAAGCGGTGCCTGTGCAGGTAAAAGTACAAAAGCGGGCTTTCCAGCTGCTCCTCAAAGTCCGGGTGTTGTTTTAGCAGCAGGGCCGTGAAGGCATCTTCTGCCTCCGCATCGCGTGCTACGCCGAACAGGCGTCCCGATTTGTCCTCGGCAAGTATCTGCCTTCTCGTCAGTACAGGAATCTCAACCTCCCCATACTTCATCACTGGGTTCAGCCTCACATACTGTTCCACTCCAGAGAGGTAAATCAGTTTTTCAGGAGTTTGGTCAAAGCCACCCGCCACGTATTGTGCTGGTGTGGCGGGCTCCAAGTACGTGTGATCTACCGGCACATGTTTTTCCATCTCCGCCAGCACGTCTGACCGGAACTCCATAAAGGAGGCATGGGGCAAGGTAATACCGTTGCCGTGCCGCTTAAAGTAAGCAATGGTCTGCAGCAGGTTTGGGTTAACGCAGAAATACCAGTTGTCCTCCACCACCAAAAAATAATCAAACCGGGTAGTGATGCGACTTAAGGGGAAATAAGCCCCGCTGATAAACAGGTCACTGCTGACTGTGTACAGCCCGTCCTGCAGGTCGACGCGAATGGAGCAGTTTATCTTAGGCTGGCTTACCTGAACGGGGAAAATAGACCGGGGTGTTATCTTCTCTGTAATGGCAGCATCATGGAGATAATACGCATACCGGAAGGGGTTGCGGACAAGTGCCTGCAACACCTGCAGGTCTGTGCCCGAAGCCTCATAGAAGGTTTGCAGCTTACTGACAGCAGCGTAGAATTTCAGTTCCTCCGGCTGCTGTGTTTGCCAGACCAGATCAAGCGTTTGCAGTATGGTGAGCGGGCTCCTGAGCTCCCCCGTGCTGCTGAAGCGGCATTCTGCCAGTTGTGCTGTGAAGAGGTTATAGTACCTGTGCTTGCCTATAACGATGATGCGCATTGTATTGGCGGGCAAGGGGGCTGTTCTTTCTTTGGAAACATTTGCTGAGCAGGCATAGGCTTCCTCGTGTGTCTTTGCCGCTACAAACGGCTCGTAAATTTGTTTTTGCTCTTCCATTTTGCCTGTCATCAAACATAGCACGAATTCTTCAGAACTGCCACCTCACGTAAAAAATTGAGGCACGGGCAGCAGTTCATCAGATGGGTATATTCATGAAAAAGCATGGGTTTTTCGGCTACTGGCTTCCTATGAAACAGACTTCAACAAGGAGATTAATCTTACAAAATCTCATAAAGTGTAATCCATAAGAATGCTTTAAGCTGCCGTAGTTATAGTTTATCCAGCGGCATCAAATCTACTGTATCATCTTAGTTGCTCTGTGCTCTCTAGGCCGAGAGGCCTCGTCTTGGGGGTAGGGGCCCTCTATTTGGAGTTTTTCTGCGCCAGTGCGCTGCCGCTGCTGCGGCACCTAAAAATCTCCAAATAGAGGGCCCCTACCCCAGGCGCTCAACCCAAAGACTGGAAGCAGCTTCACTCCGTGCGGACGAATAGAAAAGGCTCATTCATGAAAGGAACTTTAGGCAACTTAGTATTATTAGACTATTCTAAGTGACCGGAGCCCTTGTGTAAGCAAAATAAAAGAGGCTGCCCCGATTTCAAACAGCCTCTTTTGTAAGAGATGATGAACCTGTTTCTTGTAGTGCCTGGTCAAATTAATTGGTTTTGGGACAGCCTCTTTTGCTTTTGGTGCAGGTGGTACAAATACAATGAAAGAAGAATACCTGTTTATGCCAGTTCTCCTTTAACAGCGTATGGTAACTGAATGATGAACTCAGCATATTCTCCTTCCTGTGTGTTCACCTTTAAGCCACCACCATGGCCTTTTGTAATGATGTCGTAGCTCAGCGACAAGCCAAGTCCTGTGCCCTGTCCCGTTGGTTTGGTGGTGAAAAAGGGCTGGAAGATTTTATCATGTATCTTTTCAGGAATGCCGAGGCCATTGTCTTTAACGGAGATTTCAATTTTATCCTGCAGGTCTTTTGTCGTCACTTCTATTACGGGCACATAGTTGTCGTGGAGCAGTTTCTTTTTTTCCAGGATAGAGTAAAAGGCATTGTTGTACAGGTTTAAAAGAACTCTTGCCACGTCATCGGGTATCACTTCAATGGTCCCGATATTCTTATCGAACTTTGTTTTTATTTTTGCATTAAAAGATTTGTCTTTCGCCCTGATGCCATGGTAGCTCAGGCGCAGGTATTCATCTGCCAGGGCATTGATGTTAACAGGCTCTTTTATGCCTGTACTTGCCCTGGAGTGCTGCAGCATCCCTTTCACAATACTGTCCGCTCTCTTTCCGTGCGTTAATATCCGCTCTTCATTTGCCCTGATATTGTTGGCCAGCAGTATGGCTTCGGCTGTATCGCCGTGCTGCAGTTCCTGCACCATTTCCTCGATCAGTTCCTGGTTTGTTTCAGAGAAGTTGTTGACAAAGTTGAGCGGATTCTGAATTTCGTGGGCAATGCCGGCGGTAAGCTCACCAAGAGAAGCCATCTTTTCTTTCTGAACCAGCTGGTCCTGGGTCACCTTCAGTTCCTGTACCGTATTCTTCAGCGTGTCGTTGGTGGAGGCTAAAGTAAGGTTGGCTCTTTTCAGCTTCCGGGTGGTGATGGCAAGGTATTCCACCATCTGGTTAAACGACTTGCCAAGCTCCCCAATCTCATCACCGGAGTTATTCTTCACTCTGGCACTAAAGTCTCCTTCACTAACCCGTATGGCGGCATTCCGAAGGGCCAGCACCGGGTCAGAAATAGTTTTGGACAGCCAGAAACCAATGATGATGCCAATGCAAAACACTACCCCGCTTACCAGGAGCGATGTGATCTTGATCTTCCGTACACTGGAATTGATAACATCGGTCGAAAAACCCAGCAGTATCGCGCCCGACATTAGGGAGCTTTCAAAAGGAGAACGTTTCACGATAATGTTCTCATCCGAGACAGCGGCAGGGCTGTACGGGTTGTTTTCCGGGTACGTCTTGAAAAGCTTTTCAGTGGTGGTGTAGGACGTATGCGCTTCATTCCAGGTAGTATCGGTTTGTAGCATGCTGATAAACTCCAGCCTCGGGTCGCTTTTCACGAACTCCATCGCAGTTTGCACCCCTTCAAAGTTTTGCTCAGTTATGGCTATTTTAACACCCAAGGCCACCGTATTGGCCAGGTGCTGTACCTCATTGTTGTAATTGCGGAGTAAAAGCTTTGCCTGCTGGTCAGGGAAATAATACAAGGTAAAAAACGAGAACAAGAGCACAATAGTAGCAACTGTCAGCCATATCTTAGTTTTAAGATTCATTACCATCTGCTACTTCATGTAAAAAGTAAACAATTAATTATACGTAAAACAGGGTGTGGGGAGTGCTCACAGTGTTTCTTTTCTGTCTACAGTTATCGTTTTGATATTGGGTAAGCTAACTGGCTGATTTGTGATACCAATGGCGCCCGGGTTTTGGGAGACAAAGCTTTCAAGTTCTGAAACAGAGTTGAAGAAGTTCGGAGCAGAGGCCTTCCCCTGGAAGACGAGGGCAAGCCAGTGTTTATTTAGCTCGTCCGGCTTCATGTTAAACACGTTCCTGCTAATCGTTTCGCCAAGTTCGTTGTTGGTTTTCATCAGGGCTATCACCACTTTCGTACCATTGCTCCAGCGCTGCCGCTCTCCCAACAGCACAGATTTCAGTTCGTTCTTGGAGAGGCTGGAAGGTGCTCCTTTCTCGTGTGCTATGGCAGCAAGCGTATCCTGCGCATGGGCCTGTGCGGCCAATAGCAGGAACAGAAAAGTTACCAGAAGCTTCGCTGCGAACTGCCTTACCGGGCTATATATTTTGTTGCCACTCCTCATTCAGAAACCAATAGCAAATTGAGTGGAAACCAGGTTAACATCCGGAAGCAGCTCTGAGCGCTGATGCTGATATTCTAATTTTATAACTGCCAGGTAATTTATCTGGTACCTGATGCCTGCCAGGTAGGAAGCCGTGTTGTTATTAGCAAAACCTAACTCTCCCTCCTGGTAACGGAGCTGATCATAGCGGACATAGGGGATCACCTTTTCAGTGGCTTTATACCCCGCATACACATAAGATGAAATGGACCTTTTATACCCTGTGGAATCTGTATGCGTAATCCCCACCATACTTTCTGCCAGCACCTCCACTTTTTCCCCAAAGCTGGCTACGGAAGCGGTCACTAAATTTTCTTTCAGCCGCCAGCCCAGAATGTGGCCGCCGTGCAGTTTAGCCCCCTTGTTAAAAACATCGCGGTAATAAGAAACACCTATGCGTAAGTTATCCACGGGCTTTATGTGCAGGGCAAGCGTCACTGATTTATTGTCGTCGATATCGAACACGTCTGATGCGCCGAGCCCGTTTCCGAACATGATGTCATAGCCGAACTTCATGGGCCCCAGGTTGAGCCCCTGCAGGCTGATGCCTGTGGTATGGATGGGGAAGAGTGGGGTTGAAAAAATCAAAGGCCGGTAAATTGTCGGGAAGAAAGCCCTGCCGTGGTGGTAGGTATCGTTCCAGTAATTGAGTGGCGTATGGTGCTTCCCCACCAGTACATTGTGGTTGCCTGCAATGTTGTACCTTATTATAACACGTTCGACACTCACTGAGAAACGCGTGGCTGAGAAAGGATCAAACTTAAAAACTGTTTCACCCAGGAAAGACACCCGGTCGCTGATGTCAGAAGTGATGAACAGGTCCTGCTCCCCTAAAGCAAAAAACAACCTGTCATTGGAGTAAACAGCGGAAACATCTACAAAGCCCCTGATTTGGGTGTTGCTCTGGCTATAGGCTTGTACAGAAAGAAAAAAGATAAAACACAGCGCTGGCGGTATACCTTTCAGTATACATTGCCTAAGCTGTTGGTTGACCCGGTAGATGATTCTTTTCATTTGTGTGCGGTACGTATGAATTCATCAGGACCCTTTTCTTTTATCAGAAGCGGATCCAAATCTATAGGTGCTGTGCTAAAGTTCTATTTCCGGATATTTCTGCTGTCTAAAAATTTATGGATAAGGTAGTCTGTATGCTGAAACAGATACCAAGACAAAAGCCGGTAAACGAAGTCTCATTTTTAATGCGTGCTTTTGCTGTAGCTCCTGTAAATGCTGGATTACAGGAGCAGGGGGGTTACACCATGCACGGCTAAGTAGCTGGCTGTCCTAAAACAGGAAGCTGCTACTTCTGGTATTATACTTTAAACAATATAGTAAATTATACGCATATTATATAAAAAAAACTATAGAATATAGATTTAATTTTATAAATAACTCCTTCTTGTTGAGCAGAGCGCTGTTATTGGGGCTATAGAGTGAAAAGAACTACTTAGGTAAACACGTTTAGCCGGCTGCAGCGCATGCCTTTGCTCCATTATGCCCCTATGCTGCTGGTGTTGAAAGCAGTACATGAAGCGGAGCCTGCCTGGCAGGAGCTTTTCCTACCGAATGAATAGAGTCAAGAATAACAATGCGTTTTCTCTCTAGCATATACTAAGTCTTCTACCTGAAGCCTTTGAAAAAACCGGGTACATTACTTAGCTAAGCATACTATCCCAGCCGCCAAACTCAGGGCGGCTATTGATTTTAAAAACAAAACCTGGAAAGTTCCCAACGAATTTTGTGGCGCTGCCGCCGAAACCAGTATAAGGATTACGTGCCCTCACTGCTATTCATGAAAATGCGCTACAGTTGAACAAGTTGTGAATGAAAACAACAAGAACGGCGAAGAAAGACATATAGCTGTAGTAGCACCTGCCTACCCTGCATGAGCGATATGATGAAAGAAATGAATGAGATACTAAGCGAATGGAAAATAAGCCCGGAAGAGGCCAGGCGTAGTGAGAAACTAGCGACAGTAGCTATAGTCATGAAATACCCCGTTACAGATGGTTTCATGAAAATACCTCCCGAGGAAAGGAAGGCTATTATCCGGGAATTCCTGCAGCAGCAATACGCCAGTCTGAAAAAAGATTTTACGCTTACAAACATCAAACTGGCTAATAAACGGACAGAACCGCGGCTCTTGGAAGCCCAAATGAAGATGAAAGACGTGTACGACCTTAAGGAAAAGGAGTATGTGCATCATGTTAGGGTGAAGGAAATGGAGGGTGTAGAGCGGCTGACATCAGAAGAAGATAATGAGGAAAAGCCGGATTTATTTTACGCAGTCAAAGCACGCTACGCCATTCTGATCGAAGGAATTACCAGCGGGTTACAAACTTATGAAGAAAGAATTGTTTTGCTGAAAGCGAAGAATGAAGAAGAGGCAGAGAAAAAGGCCTTGGATATTTTGCCAAAGCAGGAAGAACCTTTCCTGAACAGTGACAAAAGGTATGTCTGGTTTAAGTTTGAGGAAATCATCGACATCCAGGAAATGTATGCCCGTGAACTTAAGGACTTAGATAAAGACGGGATAGAGCTGTATTCTGAAAGAAAGGACCGTAGGATGAAACCAGGAGACGAATGGCTCCTGCCCTACCGCTCAAAAGAATAAATAATAGAAAATGAAGTTGCTGCCATAACGGACTTATAAAGATGTAGTGGTAGCACTAAAATAGCCGGGCTTAAGAAGGTCTACTAGGGAGTAATGACTGGTAAAAACTCTTAATCCCTAATCTTTTGCAAAGACAATATACATGAGCACAACTACTTATAATTCACCTACAATATAGATTTTGATAAGAATATTACAAAAAGCATATTGAATATTGAAACACCACTTGGAAACATGCTTGACAAAAAAGCCCCTCTCCGAGCGTGACATCTGCACGAAGTTTATTACGCCTGCGTTTGTAGCGGCTGGCTGGTATATTCAAAAACAAGTAAGAGAAGAGTGGGCCTTTACCGATGGCAGAACTATTGTGCGGGGGCAGAAGTAAACGAGGGGTAAGCATAAAAGAGCGGATTATGTGCTGTTCTACAGATCAACCATGGTGGCTAACAACGAAGCCAAGGATAACACCAACAACGGCGACAAAACCGGACACTCCTGGAACTTCAATCTATTGTGAATACTTGTCTTACCTCAGGAATTAGGTAACATCAAACAATATATTTATACATACACATAAAATGATACCAAAAGCTGTTCCTTAAGGAGGTAAGAAATTGGCAACCTCGTATATAACTATATGATTTACTAAGTGTATGTTGCCTTTTAAAATGAGCCATGATTCTACAAACTTCGCCTGCACCTTTAGAACTAGCGCCGTTTGTGAGTGGTTACTTGTTTGGTCAAAGCGAATTTAAGGATAGCCGCCTTATACCCACCCTTCCTCGCGGAGTGCCTGCTCTTATGGTTGTTATGAATGAAGACAATAAGGGACAACTGGAGTGCATACAACTTAATCAAGTTCAATCTATCACTAACGGTGTTTACCTGTGCGGACAGGCAACCCAAATGTGGTGGCTGAGGGTCAGAACCTGTCAGTCTTATATGGTTGTATTAAAGCCGACTGCCTTGCAAAAAGTATTGGGTGAATCGGCAGATGTCTTCAATGATACTTACCTTCGGCTTGATGACCTTATTCCAGATTGCCAGTTCTTGCCTGAGCAACTCCTGGATGAAAAAAATCAGAAGGGGCAACTGTCTGTGCTTGAGATTTTTTTGAGGCGGCTGTTCCGTGACAAATTCATCAAACCAAATGAGGTAGATATGGCGGTACAATATATTCTGCAGACGCAAGGACAGGTTAAAATAGGTGAATTGTCAGTCCGGGAGCGAGCAAACGCTCGAACACTTACCCGGAAATTTACAGAGCAGGTAGGCTTGACTCCGAAGCTGTATGCCCGAATTATACGCTTCCGGGCAATTATGAATTATCTGCTTCTAAATCCAGAGGCTTCTCTGCTCGATGTGACATATAAATTCGGATTTTACGACCAATCGCATTTCATTAAAGACTTTTATGACTTCACTGGCCATTCTCCTAATCAATACCTCTCCACCGATCAAAGTTTTGATGGACATTTCATTAAAGCAGTGTGCTCAATAAGTTAAAGTAAAAGTAAAAATTGTTATGTCTGATTTTTACAATGCATTAGCAGCAGCTGCATTGTATATTTATATCATCCAGGTAAATGGTTGACTTCACCCCTTGACCTTCTTTGAAAATGAATAAAACCGGCACAAAGGTGTTGCTTTGGAGCAGGCTAAATTTAAACTATATAATCTGTTGGGAAGATTCTTTCAGCATTTTTCCGGACAATAATGACGCTGCTCTGACAATAACTATGCCTGAAGGCAGATGATTCAACAAAACCATAACATAGTATATATAGAGAATTAAACGCGAAGAAGCAGGAGGAACCACTATTTAATGTTATAAGTTTTATAAAAAAAACTCCATTAAAATCTTATTAAACAGGTTTTGATTCGGGTATCGTCCACCTGCAAGGATACCGGCCAAAGCTGCTTCTGACCCTACTTTGAATCTAAAATTTAGAACTGCAAAGTTAACCTGATTCGAAAGCATCATCTTCTGCTTACTCCCCTGTAAAGTAAATTACTTTCATACATTCTGATTTTCCGCATGCTGAAGGAACAACAGTAGAGCCAGGGCTATGTGTACTGTGTGTTGTCCGTCTATACGTTTCTAACTAATTCAAAAAAAGGTTATGGAAAAGATAAATTGGCTGTTCCTGTTCCTATTTGCCTTTACCATCGCGGCATGTGACGATGGTGCTGAGCTTGGCCCAATTGTACCGGAACCTGATACTGTTCATCCTGTAGTGAGTATCACGTCTCCGGCAGCCAATGATACTTTATTGGTATATTAAGAAAATGCAATCAAAGTAAACATCACCGATAACATGGCCTTAAAGGATGTGCGGGTGTACACAGCAGACCCAGAATGTGACTCCACTTGCATACCTCAGGAGATAGATGGTGAAATGGTTAGCATTAGCAAAGGTAATAGCAGTGTAAACTGGGGCTTAACCATTCATATACCTTCATGATACTTTCTGGGTACCCATATATACACCGTGGAAGCGGAAGATGGGCAGCAGAACGTGACAAAAAGCTCTTTTGCTGTTACCGTGCATGCGCCAGAATTAGATTTTGCCAGCTTTAGCACGATAATTTCTAATGGTGCATTTTTTGGGCAAATAGATAATAATAATGATGCCTTTCTGAACTATAATGAGCTAGGTGCAGCCTTCTATGGTAGCGTTAATAGTGGTATAGAAGACTGGGAAATTGAACCTGATGAGGACGATTGGAATTGGTTCGTACAGTTTCATGGACTGGAGAACCAGACCTGGTCGGATTGGGACACGAACGGTGACGATATTCTGCAACCTAAAGAGTTCAGTAAGGGCTTAGAAAAAGCTAGCTTCTTAGCTGAATGGGATATTGATAACGATGGTTTGCTTTCCGAAGAAGAGTTTACAAGCTATCTCTTTAGTCGCTTAGACCATGATGGTAATGGTGTGTTGAGCAGTAACGAGTATGTACACATTTTCCAAAGTGAGTATTGGCTCTAGATGAAGTATATATACTTTAAAACCTCTGACAGAAGCCAAACCATTGCAGAGGAAACAGTAAAGCTTTCCGAGAGAAGTCCCCTTGTGCCACATGCTGGCTTTGAATGTGTTCCTTGTTATTTCACAGGAATAAAAAAAGACAACTTGGCTACTCCTTATTCTCATGGTCTTCAGTATTGCGGCATGTGAAGATGATGCGCCCGATGCTGCTGCCCCGTTAGTCGCCATTAGCTCTCCGGCTGAGAATGCCCCTTTTCTGGTCGTGGATAAGGTTGCTATCTCTCGCGTTTACGCTGGAATACGCTATGAAATTGCAGTAGATGCAGGCTTGAACTTAAGTAAAAATTTAGGCGACAAGGTAGCAGACATCAATTTAACAGAGTAGGACTAAAGCCCTTTTAGCGCCTAAATCAAACCTCGCTAACCTCTATAAACGGATAGATAAACAGGCACCTGTTTCTAACCCCAGTGAGTTTAGCTTCTTAAAAGATAAAACAAGTGCCTCTTACTTGATGCGGTAATAACCTGAAACCTTTTAATCTAAGAAACATGGAAACTAAAATTACTTTCTACCCGAAAAAACTGTTGCTGCTTGCCGCAATGGTTTTTTCAACAAGCGTTTATTCCCAAACTGTTATCACCGTTACGGATTGTAATCTGGATGGCTGGGTAGATCAGGGCAACCCCGACATCATCGCTACCTTTACCACCGGAGAAGCAGAACCTCTATTGGGCAATGGCAGTTTAGAATACACGACCCTGACCGGTGACCTGGGTAATTTCAGAAATGAGTCTTATCATAATACACTTTTATCTTCCCTCACCAACTTTAGTTACTCTACTTATATTCAAAGCCGCACCAACAATACTGATAATATTTTTGTGGTTTTGCAGATAGACAGAACGGGAGATGGCCTGAAAGATGACCACTTGATTTTTGAACCACGCTGGCAAACCGGTTCCTGGGTAGCAGGAACCGGTTTGACGGACCAGGGGCCTACACTTGAAAAAACCTGGCAGACATGGGATATGCTTAATGCTATCTGGTGGTTAGGTACGCCGCATATCCTTAACCCGGAGAAGGGTGGAATTTATCTCACCTTAGCCTCCTATATCAGCCAGTATCCTGATGCCCGAATTGTGAATCAGTTTTCAGGTGGCGGGTTTGGCGGTATCCGGCTCAATATAGGCTCCCCCCGGTTTGAACCCTTTACCGAATATTGGGGTACTGCCTTTACCGGGTACGTCGATGCCTTTACCATTGGTATAGACGGCCACAATACAATTTATGATTTTGAACCGGGCATAGTTGAGGCAGCCATCGCGGGCAGCACGAATGCTGCTTTGGGCACCAGCAACTCCGTCTATTCCCTTCCTCACTCCGGAGCCGCCTCCTATACCTGGACCATCACCGACATCGACGGCTCGGCCTATACCGACTTCACCGGCCAGGGCACCGGTTCCATCGCTGTCAACTGGCCTGACGAACCAAACGCCTACAAGGTGAGCGTCACTTATGTCGGCAAAGAGGGCTGCCCTGACCAGACCTCTGTACATTATGTTCATGTTTATCATCCCGACGCTGGCTTCGTATCCGGCGGGGGCAGGAGCGACTCCCCCTTCAATTCAGAATACGAGCTTATGCACCGGGGTGGAAACATATATTGGGGCTTTGTGGCAAAGTATAGAAGCGAAGAGCAGGTTATCGGCTCAGCCATCGTGATTCTAGAGTCCGGCCCCTCCATTTTCCGAAGCACCAGCGTGGAAGACGGCTCTTTGGTTATCTCCGGCAACAGGGCCTTCTTTAGGGGCAAAGGTGTTCTCCACCACCAGCGGGGCTTTGATACTGACACGGATGATCGCAGGTTTGGCTACCTTGTCGCCGCCACCGACGGGCTGTTTAGGGCGAAGACTGGTCCAGATCAGCTCCGCCTCAAAATCTGGGTGCTGAACGAGGACGGAACCGAAGGTGAGGTCGTTTACGACAACCAGCTTGGCTGTACTTCCGCCAGTTTGGATAACAATGCGCCGGCCTGCGACGCCATTGACAGGGGCTCCATCATTATCCATAAACCCATCAGGAGCCTCAACAGTGCTCTGTTGCAAAGTTCTGTGGTGGAGCCGCTTTCCCTAGGCCTTCAGGCGTACCCTACCGCCTTCAGTGACCGCACCACCCTGGCCTTCGCCACCGAGAGCGACACAGGCTACCTGCTGGAACTCTATGACCTGAAAGGGGCGCTTGTTCAGCATATCGCCGCCGGCACCACCGTAAGCGGCAAGCGCTATGAACTGGAACTACGCGCAGAGGGACTGGTAAAAGGCATGTACCTGGCGCACCTAACAACAGGTGAAAAAATACAAATTGTTAAGATCGTGGTGCAGCGCTAAGCGTAGCATAAGTAACAGTAACAGTAACAGTAACAGTAACAGTAACAGTAACAGTAACAGTAACAGTAACAGTAACAGTAACAGTAACAGCCGCCCGGACTACCATAGCCCGGGCGGCTGTTGCTTTCTATGCCCGGCACTACCCATGGCTTTTCCTGCCGGGGTTTCTCCTCTTACCGTGCTCACCTGCTTTCCAATGCTCGCCTGGCATACTCGTTAGTGGCAAGTCAAAGTATCTGCTCCTTTTTCCGGAGGGATAAAAACAGACGTTTCAGCGGTAATTACAGACTATCAGCTTTTAATCCAACATGTTTTAAATCTTGCTTAATTTTAATTTTATAGAACATTAAAATATGTCTATATCACTCTAGCATTTCGCGGCAAATTTCCTACCTTAAGCCTTTGTTAAAACACCGAGTAAATTACATGGCTAAGAATACTACCCCTACCGCCAAACCCAAGGCGGATATAAATTTTGAAAATGAACTTTGGTATGCTGCCAACGAGTTGCGTGGCGCTGTAGCTGAAAACCAGTACAAGGATTACGTGCTCTCGCTGCTGTTTGTGAAGCACCTCTCCGAGCGCTACGAAGTGCGCAAACAGGAGCTGCAGCTCTCCTTCTCCGACCCCGAAAGCGACTACTATAACATAGAAAAGCACGAGCAGGCGCAGGTGCTGGAAGACGAGCTGGAGTACCAGGTAAAGAACGTGTACCGCTTGCCAAAGGAATCCACCTGGGAGTACCTGCGCGAGAACGCCGAGCAGGACGACATTAAAGTAAAGGTGGACCAGGCGTTTGTGCTGCTCGATGAGCTGCTGGCCAAACGCAACCCCGACTACAAATGGGTGCTGGAGCCAATTTTCGTGAAAAGTCAGCTCTCCCCTACGCAGGTGGCGGGGCTTATCTACCTGTTCTCCAAAGAGAAGTTCTCCGAGATAAATAACCCTGAATCCGACATCTACGGCCGCGTGTATGAATATTACATCGGCAAGTTTGCCATGGCCGAAGGCTCCGATGCGGGGCAGTTCTTTACACCGTGCTAAGTGTAGCGCTTGCTCACGACGATGCTGGAGGCGCTGAAAGGCCAAGTCCAGCAATTAAGGTTTTCTTTTTTTGTGGCAATTGATATATTGTTTTAAATAGTTATAAATCCAAATGCCATGAATGGTGATGTTTATATATTAGGTGCAGGCGCATCTTTTGAATCGGGCGCTCCTCTAATGAATAACTTTTTAGATGTGGCCGAAGATCTGCTCCGTCAGGGAGTATTTAAAGAGGATCAAGAAAAGATTGAACTTGTATTTGACCTAATAAGTGAACTTCAGATCGTTCACTCAAAAGCCCAGCTGGACCTCAACAATATAGAATCCCTCTTCGGTGCTATTGAGATGGGCATCATCCTCGGTCGCTTAACCTCTAAATCACAAGATGTTGCGAAATACAAAGAAGCCTTGACAACACTGATATCCAGAACATTGATACAGTCAATGTTATTTCCTTTTGTAATAAAAACGGGCTATCAAAATATACCGACGTTTAAATCGTCTGAAAGCTATAGCCAGTTTGCAGAATTACTGATCAATAAAAAGGCTTACGGTGCCTCAGTGCTGACGTTTAATTATGATTTAGGGTTAGAATTAGCTTTAGCTTTTTATAACACAAAGGTAAATTACAGATTGGATGATGATACTGAAAATTTTAACCTTCTAAAATTACACGGCTCTATTAACTGGTACACAAACGCGAACAGTCAGACAAAGGAAATAAATTTTCATTCTCTTGAAGATGCCACAAGATACATCCAAAACGATTTTGATAATAAAAGATACAAAGAGAACGAGAAGTATCCCTTCGATATTGATAGATACTTGAATATGGCAGGCGCAAATGAGCACAAGAATCTTGAGACTGTTATTATTCCCCCTACCTGGAACAAGACAGAATATCATGGTCAGTTAACGAAAGTGTGGGAAGCTGCTGCTGATAAATTAAGTAATGCACAAAACATTTATATATTTGGCTATTCCCTGCCTGAGAGCGACTCTTTCTTCAGGTATTTATTTGCCTTGGGGACAATCAGCAAGAATAGAATTCGGAACATTATCGTTTATAACCCAGAGGATTCCGGAGAGACAGAAGCCCGATTTAGGCGGCTATTTGGCCTATCAACCGAAAGCAGGTTTAAATATAAACCGCTTAAATTTTCAGAGGCCATCAAAGATATCGCGGAAAGCAAAGGCATTAAGCTTAACAATAATAAAGTAGATTTTGGTTGGCATTGATAGGTTGCTTTTTCCTAACAACTTGCTGTTGGTGCTACTACCTCACAACGACAAATTTATCTCTTAAGCTTCTCCTTTTCCGTAAGCCCTGTTAAGAACAGTCCAAAAAACGGATTTATGAAATTCTCTATCGCCACCTTTAATGTCGAAAACCTCATTACCGCAGAGAAACCGATTTATAATGATACCAGGCCTCGTTATACGCAGGAACAGTATACCTTAAAAGTTGCCTGGGTCAGGGAACAGTTATTAAAAATGGATGCTGAAGTTGTTGGCTTTCAGGAAATATTTGAAGAGCAGGCTTTATTAGATTGTATTGCCGGCACCCCATATGAAAACGCGCATCTGTTTGTAGCGAAGCCTAATGGCATTGGTCCGGTAAATGCTATTCTGAGTACGTTCCCGATAATGAGTGCACAGGTAGTGGAAGAAATACCCTTCGAGTTTCTGTTTTTCGACGAAGAAAAAATAGAGCAGGTTCTGGAGGGCATACGCATTCCTATTCCTATCAAACGATTTTCAAGAGGCGTAATAAGAGCGGAACTGCAACTGAGCAATACGCTTTCGGTGCTGGTTTATGTCCTCCACTTAAAGTCAAAACGACCCATTCTCCCGGAAGACCTGGACCGCGACGAGGCAACCTATACCGATATAGCCAAAGGGAGCGTTCGCTCCCTGCTACGCAGAGGAATTGAAGCGTGCGGCGTCAGGCAGTTACTCTCTGAAGACATTCGCCTGAATGAGGACAGGCCCATTATTGTTCTGGGTGATTTAAATGATAGCGATACTTCCGTTACCAACCAGGTTATTATCGGTGAGCCTCCTTACCGTAAGTTACCGGATGATGTCAGGTTTGATAAATGGAAGTATGTATTTCAGAATTGTAAACATATACAAGCAAGAAAAAGCATCGAAAACTTTCATTATACCTACATTCACAACGGCCATTACGAAAGTCTCGATAATATCTTTGTAAGCAACCATTTTGCTGAGTTAAACAACAACAAGATAGGCCGCATTATGGACGTGCGCCTGTACAATGATCATATTATTGACAAAACTATTTCGATGAATAAAAAACCTTTTTATGTTTCGGACCATGGGCAGGTTGTCGCCAATATTCATCTGTTCGATAATAACATGACACCCTATTAATTTCAGGAAAGATTACAACCTGGTTGAGATGAACTGGCTGAAGCATAGCGCCAGCAGTATCCCTCTGGCGTAAGCTTGCAGCTCGTGCTCCTTTTCACCCTTGCAGCTAAACCGTTTAAATAA
Source organism: Pontibacter toksunensis (assembly GCF_042686245.1). NCBI lineage: Bacteria > Pseudomonadati > Bacteroidota > Cytophagia > Cytophagales > Hymenobacteraceae > Pontibacter > Pontibacter toksunensis. The sequence continues at coordinate 165,553 of NZ_JBHUOX010000012.1, forward strand.
TTAGCAGTACGAGCTGCAAGCTCGCACTAGCAGATACCTTTCAGGATGTAAAAAGCCTCCCCGTTTTCCGGAGAGGCTTTTTATTTTACTACTGGTATACAGCGGTTAAGCTGTTGATCTATAAATCGGTGGCGTTAAAGGTGTCGCCCTGTGACAAATCGCCGGTCTCGAAGCCTTTTCTAAACCAGCGGACTCTTTGGGCCGAGGTGCCGTGTGTGAAGGAGTCCGGCACCACTCTTCCTGTGGCTTGCTTTTGAAGGCGGTCATCGCCGATGGCACTGGCTGCATTCAGGGCTTCTTCCAGGTCGCCGGGCTCCAGAAATCCTTTCGTTTTTTGGGTATGATGCGCCCACACACCGGCATAGAAATCAGCCTGTAGCTCTACTCTTACCATAAGCTTGTTAAATTCCACTTCGGAAAGCTGGCCCCGCATGGCGTTTACCTGCTCCATTGTACCCGTGAGGTTCTGCACATGGTGCCCCACCTCATGGCCCACCACATAGGCCTGCGCAAAGTCTCCTCCGGCACCCAGCTTGCGTTCCATTTCTTCAAAAAAGCTTAGATCGATGTACAGTTTTTCATCGCCGGGGCAGTAAAAAGGTCCAGTGGCTGAAGAAGCAAGCCCACAGGCCGAGTTTACCTGCCCCGAAAACAGCACCAGGGTAGGTTCCCTGTACCCTTCTAACATCCTGTTCCAGACATCTTCGGTATCTGCCAGCACAACGGCCGTCTGATCGGCCAGCGCCTGCTCTTCCGGGCTTGGCTGGTAACTGGCTGACTGTGCATACTGCGGCTCCCCGCCCACAAACTGCTGCAGGAAGGTCAGGGGGTTGGTCCCTGTCAGGAACATCACCGCCACCAGCACCGCCACAATAATCAGCCCCACTTTCGAGAAGAGGAGCCGGAACAAAGGTACAAGCAGCATCGGACTGATGCCTCTGCCACCACCCCCGAAACCGCCTGCTGATCTTCCTCTACGGTCTTCTATATTGCTGCTTTTTCTTCTGCCTTGCCATTTCATAGATATGTTTTTTAAAGAAGTGATGGGTGGTAAGGTTTGCTTCTTTCCCGCCTTGCCAGGCCCAGCGTTCATATCCTTATCCGGACACTATAACGGTAGGCGGCTTCACTTAGATGCACGCATTCTTCCAGCAGGCCTATAGCGTTGTGCAGATGAGCTGTCAATACATTTATTTAACTGTTCCCCATACGGTGCCTCCATCATCACCGGAATTTGTGCGGACAGATATGTAGCGTGTAGCTGCTGGTCCGGATGCCCTGGCCGGTCTTGTCCTGGTACAGGTTTAAACTTGCCGCTGATAGCAGGCAAAACCGGCTCAGTACAGGCGCTTCCGAAAATGTTTGAAGGCTGGCCTGTTCAAATACTGAAAAATCAGTATTGCAAGCCGCTCCGGATAAGGATACTTTGCCTGTTAACATGTACCACGAGCAGTATCTGCCTAATTCTAAAACTATGAAGAAGCATCTCCACATTTTCCTATCATTTATATTACTTGCCTGCACTACAGGCTGTGAGCACCTTCCGGATTTAATAGACCTTGACAAGCCGCACCCCAACAAGCCGCTGGTAACTCCTTTTGCGTCCGGGCTAACGGCACCGATAGGAATAGAAACTGATGCCCAGGGGCGGTTGTGGGTGACAGAGGCAGGGACAGGCCTTGCAGATGACGGGCAGCTTTCGCTGGTAACGCCACAGGGAACGGTGTACCCGGTGGTAACGGGCTTCCCCTCTGGCCTCAGTCCGGAAGGCGCTGTTTATGGGCTTAACCACCTCATCCTGCGGGGCAACACCCTCTGGATGCTGCACGGTGTAGAAGGAAAGCTGTATAAATTCGACGTTTCTTCCTTTCAGCCAGGCGACGCTCCCCTGCAGGCAAGCGAACTGGAATATGAAGACCTGGGTACTTTTGTAAAAGCCTATGAATTTGAGGACGACACCAATGAATCTGACCTCTTCAACCTGACCACTGGGCCGGAGGGAGACCTTTATATAGTGGATGCAGGGGCCAACGCCATTATCCGCCGGAAGAATGGCACCGGAGAGTTGAGCATATTCGCTGTCGTCCCTCCTATTCCTAATCCAGGCGGAGATCCGGCGCAGGTAGAGTCTGTACCCACCGGTATCGTTTTTGACGGGCAGCGGTTCCTGGTCAGCACCTTTACCGGGTTCCCTTTCCCCCAGCAACAAGCCACCATTTACGAAGTAGACCTCCAGGGTAACACATCTGTTTACTCTACTGGCCTTAAGAACATTACAGATATAGAACTGGGCATGGATAAAAAGCCTGTTGTGCTGGAGTATGGCACCTGGACCGGCGAAACATTTTTAGAGAACTCAGGCACCATCGTACGCTCCACCCAGGAGAAAAATACGCGTTTAGTGACTGGTTTGAACTTCCCCAACTCTATTGAGCGAAGCGGCGCCAAAACATACTATGTCGCCCAGACCTTTGATGGATTAATACAGAAAGCCATATTATAAAATAAACAGGCTGTTGCAGTTTCCTTTAGGTGTGGGAAGTTTGCCCTTCCTTACCCCTGATGCCGTCAGGTTTAGGAAACTGCTGCAGTTGTTGTTTGTTTTCTACAAGAACTTGCCAGCTGGTCATCACACCCCAGCCGTCTGGCTAAAAGCTGAACGCCGTTCCTGACATCCTTGTGCGGAACCAAACAAGCTGCAAACATCTTTGTCCGCGTGTAGAGAAGCCTAATGAAAAATCTCCCGTCAGTTTCAGGGCTTCTTTCCACTGAAGACACATAAATGGGCTGCTAAAACCACTACAATATGACATTCTCTACCCTTAGCCACAACACAACAGAGGCTTAGGTAAATACTATTAGTAGATGTGTTTTTCACCTTGGCTGCAAAGCACTTCAGCACTCCCGGGTAAGGGCCGGTTCATTCTGTTTTAACCCTGAAAATGGCGAGAGCGTTTTAGCTCGTGTCTACTGTTTTGGGACCGCTGGCCTAGTCACGTTCAAACCCGTTATCAATTAACGACACAAGTTCAAAAAACTGCGCCGGTGAAAGAGATGTGAAAGGTACCAGACACGGAAAGGGGCTTTAATTTGCCCGCTTCCTTTCTTCTTCTGAGCCTGTGGCGCGTTCTTTTTGCGCTTTCACCTGCTTGTTGCCAAAGTTGCGGGAGTAGGTAAGTCGGAGTACCCGCGGTTCTTGAAGAAAACCAATATTCTGATACAGGTTCATGGCAGGCACATCATTCACTGCTTCCATACGCATAGTCCAGAATAGGTCTGTTACCGTTAAACGGAAAGTGCCTCCTTCGTTCTTCAGCTTCTTCTGCAAGCCCAAATTAACGGAACCGAAGGACCTGAACCGCAGCACGCTCATGAAAGAGGGTGATTTGTAAAGTCCAGACGCCTCAACCGAAAAATCCCGTGGAAGCGTAAAGGTGTGCGTGGAATTTACCTGACCTGTATACCCTTCAACCTGAAGGTTTTCGCCCTGATAGTTTGTTTCATTCTGTTGCCAGTTGCCCATCAGGCTGTTCTGCGTTTGCCACCACTCGGTGAGGGTAACCGGAAGGTTCATGCTCAGTGAGTAGGTCGTAATACCCTTTATATTTTCTGTGTATACATACTGCTTGTTCTGCTGGGGATCCACTACCATTGTCCAGCTGAGTGCATCTTTGTCGTGACTGTATTGGAGGGTGACTGTGTAGGAGTTCTTCCATTGGTATACAGCCTGCACTGCGTCGGAAATGGCGGGCCGCAAAGAGGAATTGCCGAACATGGAGCTATTCGGATCTAAAAAGGTAACAAAAGGCGCGAGGTTACCATATGTAGGCCTGGTGATGCGACGGCTATAAGATAGTTGTAAGCTGTTGTTTTCATTTAAATCCCGGGACAAAAACAGGCTCGGGAAAAAATTGTGATAGCGGCGGTTCAAAATGTTTTCCCCTGCTTCAGAAGTCAGATCAGTTTGCGTGTACTCCCAGCGCAAGCCGGCCTGAAGCTTGGTACGAGCGTCTAACTGATAGCGGCTATTCAAATAAGCAGCACCAATATCTTCGCGCATGTTTACATCCTGGCTGAATTCATCTTGCGGCTGCCACTCCGTGTCAACAAGCTTTTCCAGCAGCACATCATTCCGGAATGTAGACCAGGTGCCTTTAACACCAGTTTCCATCGCTAACTTCTCATTGACCTCCCAGTTATAGTCGGCTTTGCCCACCCAGATGTGAATCGGAGTTCGCTTTGTAGCATTCATTAACTCCAGTTGCTCCGTTCCCTCAGGCCAGTATTGGTACTGGTTCTCGTACCAGTGCGGGTTGCGGTGGTGATAGAGCAGGTAATCCAGGTCCAGTGTCAGGCGGCTCTTGTCAGCAAAGGCATGCTGCAGGTTCAGGTTGCCCATCAGGTGGCGCCAGTTGTTGATTTCATGGTCTTTGATGTGGATGGACGTGCTCAAGGCCTCTGCATGGTAAATTTCGGCCTTGTTACGGGCAAACTGCTCCGCACGGTTATTAAAGCCCGCTACAAGTCCGTTGAGGCTGGTGTTAGCACCCAAACTGTACTCAAACCCGAGGCGCGCATTATACGTCATGTGGTGTGTGTCCCGGTCAGAGTGCGTACTGCTTCGCACACGCTCACCATGGTGAAGGAAGCTTCGGTTAGTGTAGGCAGAAAACCAGTAATGGTCCCAGAGGAAAGAGCCGTCCGCAAAAAGGTTCAGTTTCTCTTTGCGGTGGTTGATGTTAAACGTTGCGCCTGGTCTTGCGTACCAGCCGTAGCCCATGGTAAGGGAGTAAGCGCCATTGGTGCCGTATTCCTGGTTCTGTTTGAGAACGATGTTCACAACACCTCCGGTACCCTCCGCATCAAAGCTGGCAGGGGGTGTGGTGTACAGTTCTATCTTCTCGATGTTTCCGGCGTTCATTCCCGCCAGCATTTGCAGCACAGCCTCGGCCGGCAGGCGCGTAATTTTCCCGTTCACCATCACCACGACACCTGCTTTTCCCAGCAGAGAGAGCGTGTTGTCCTGGCGGTTAACCAATATGCCCGGCGAGCGTTCCAGCACCTCCAGGGCAGTGGCACCGGCTGCCGTAATACTGCTCTGCACGTTAACGACCAGCCGGTCCAGCTGCTGCTCAAAGAGTGGCTTCTGAGCTGTAACGATTACCTCATTCAGTTGCCGCGCATCTATCCGGGCGACAAGCAGGGGTAAGCGAAGGCTCTGGTTGGTCTCTGACACCACAAAGTGGGCAGAATATACTTTATGGTAGCCTACCATGGAGGCAGCTATGCAGTAGGAACCATTTCCCACTTTTTCGACCACATAGTCCCCGGCTTCTGTCGTGATAGCGCCACTTACCACGGAGGAATCCTTGGATGATAGCAGCAGTACGGTTGCGAAAGGCAGCGGACTCCCCTCCTCCCCCTGCACCTGACCGCTGATGCGGGACTGACCAAAACCGGTAGTTGCTGTGATAACCAGCAGCCAGAGCCAGTGCATGTTTCTCCCGTTCCAGGAGAAAACGAACAGGTGTAGCAAAATACGCCTCGCGCGCGATGCGCTGAATGTGGGGGAAAGGAAAAGTCTTTTCATAGAAGATAGAAATAAATAGAGCAACCATTTCTGACAGACAGTACAGCTGGCACAGGAGCAGATTAAGAGCTCTAAGCACCTGCACGATACCCCTATTCTACAAAGCAGGAAGCTCTGAAAGTCTTATACCGACCTGCCAGTTTGGGTTTGTGTTGATGCGATAGCCTGTGCCATGCAGCACAAAGCGTTTGCCCGCGTGCTGAATGAAGCTCTTAAGGGAAGATTGCTTCTGATGAATTGGTTGGTTTTGAAATTTAGCTAAGATGATAAGCCATATGCTCAAGTCACACAATCCATTAGTCTGCGCGTTGCGCTTATGAATTGTCCCGGAGTGGAGAAGTGCGAAGAAGTATAATTACAAAATTCCTGCGATAGATACAATAATAAGCTCAGGTTTTTCTACAGAAAGGGCAAATCTGGTGCATTAGGTGCATTAAGTAAGTTATCAGGAAAAAGTGCGGCCGCTTAAGAAGCCCTGCCACTAGTGGCCTCAGTTAGAGCTAATATTGGTAATGCAGTGAGAAATGAGGTTAACTAAAATGCTCCCGCAATCTGCCAGGTATGACCCTGCTTCGCAGTTCCCTTTCGACTCATGTCTCAGGCATGTTCGAAATGGCAATCCGGCTATCGCATTTACTGAGGTTAGCAGTATAGTCCTTACCCCAGACACAAACAGGCTGTTACCTACACTGTATTGGACTTTTCGCACAGTTGAACGTATACAACCCAATACGACTGAAGTAACGTACTGCTTCATCTAAAGCCACCCTCATGAAAAATCAGATCTTCTTTTACATTACTGCGCTGGTGGTGTTTGCCGGCTCCTCCGGTTGCCAGGAGCCATCAGCATCTAAAGCGCCACTCTCGGCAGGTGATTCAGATAATGTCAGGCAGATTATTGAGGAGAAGAATGCACAGGTAGAAGACTGGTACAGGGCAGGCCTGGTAGATTCAGTAGCCACCGTTTTTGCTGATGACCTCGTTCAGCTGGTACCACATCAGCCTCTTATAGAGGGCAAAGAAGAATTCAAGGGTTTCTGGGAGCAGATGGTGCAAAACGGTCATCTTAAATTTGATGTGAAGACGCAGGAAGTAAAGCACAGCGGCGATTTAGCAGTAGAGCGTGGCACTTTCAAACTCAGCTTTACCCCGAACGAAAATTCACCCATACCCCCTATACAGGATGAGGGGAACTATGTTGTGGTCTGGGAAAGGAAGGATGGTCACTGGAGAGCAGTATGGGATGCCCCGGTGAGCGAGTCACAATTACCACCCCCACCTTCTCAAAACAATTAACCCACCACATCATGCCTCCGCTGCCGTAAATCTGCAGTTTTATCTTTTTACCTATCTCCCCAAGAAAAGATCTTTTCCATAGAAGGAACTACCACTACCACTATACTGGTAAGACCCCTACCCCAGTCATGGAGCACAGGCAGTTGGTGAAGCAATAGGTAAGGAGTGTATAAATAGATGAACAGCCTCCACGCATGCACCATTTTTACGGAGAAAAATTATATCCAATCATCCGGCATGGGCATAATTTTTTACTTCTTCATAAACAATTTATGGGCCAGGAGAAGTTAACACAGAATGTACTTATTCAGATAATTAAGTTACATGAATTGAGAAAACATCCTATTTTCGCTTCCGTAAAGCTAGCAAATTATAAACCATCAAACTTTCTGGCTATGAGAAAATTAACTTCCCCACTTCTCCTGATTTTAGTCTTTTTTGCTTTGAGCTCCTGTGATCATCTCAGGGATTACCTGGAAGAGCCAAAACCGCACGAACCAGGAACAAAAGAATTTGCAACAGGGCTGGCTACTCCCCTTGGGATAGACTTAGACAAATACCAAAGACTATGGGTGGCCGAAGCCGGAACAGGCATGAATGATGGACAGGTGTCTGTTGTTTTACCAAACGGACAGGTTCATACCGTGTTAGAAGGGTTTGTATCCGTCTCTGATCCGCAGGGGCTCCCTTCAGGCCTGAATCACCTGTTGTATGACAATGGAACCCTCTGGATTTTGAATGGAGTATCAGGAAGGCTATATAAAGCAGACGTGTCAAACTTTATGCCTGGCGACGCACCGATGCAGGCAAGCGAACTGGAGTACCAGGAGATCAGGCCGTTTATACTGAACCTGGGTTATCATGAATCAAACGCCTACAAAATGGCAATGGGGCCTGGGGGTGAATTATACATTGTAGATGCTGGCGCAAACGCCATCATTCGCCGTGATTCGCAGACAAGTGAACTGAGTATTTTCACAGAGTTTGCTCCAATTACGAACCCCACCAATGTTGGTCCTCCGCAAATTGACCCTGTTCCTACCGGAATTGTTTTCGACAAAGACCGTTTCCTGGTAACTACACTGACCGGCTTTCCTTTTCTGGAGGGACTGGCAACGATATATGAAGTTGACTTAGACGGAAATCAATCTGTTTACCAGGATGGACTCACAACACTGGTGGACATTGAGATACCTGCAAATAAAAGGCCGCTTGTTTTGCAATTCGCAGAGTTTGGCCCTACTGGCTGGATACCAGGCACAGGACAAATCATACAAGCCACCGAAACACAAACAACAATGCAGCATAGCGGGCTAACAACTGCCGCTGATATGGAACTGGTTGGCCCAAGAGTGGCCTATGTGTCGAACCTGGCGGAAGGAAAAATAATAAGAGTGACATTCTGATTCAGGTAATATAAGTAAAAGCCGCTACAGCGAAAGAAAGCTCTTTTGCTGTAGCGGCTTTTGTTTGCGTTCTCCCCTAATGCTCTGTTTTCTTCAGATTTGCTATTTGATGGTAGTGTCTGCTACATAGCAACTGAAAAACTATAGCTTATTTACATTAATGCTGGTTGAACAATAGCAGTGGATTTATGTGGAAGCTTGACAATCATTTCTGTGTACTCTCCTTCTGCTGTTTGCACCTGCAGTTCTCCACGATGGCCTTTGGTGATGATGTCATAACTGAGCGACAGACCCAGACCTATACCCTGACCAGTAGCCTTGGTGGTAAAGAAGGGCTGGAAGATCTTGTTTTTCACAGTGTCAGACATTCCAACCCCATTGTCTTTTACCCGGATTTCAACCTGCCCCTCCTTACAGAGCGTCTGCACTTCCACTTTAGGTATATATCCATCCGGGTTATACTTCTGCTTCAGCCGTACAGCATAAAAGGCGTTATTGAACAGGTTGAGGAGCACCCGGCCTAGTTCCTGGGGCACCACCTCCACATTTTCCAGTTTTGGGTCAAAATCGGTATGAATGGTGCAGGCAAAGTCCTTCTCTCTGGCCCTAAAGCCATGGTACGCCAGGCCCAAGTATTCATCCGTCAGCCTGTTAAGATTGGTAAGTTGCCGCTCACCGGAGCTTGCCGGGGAGTGGTCAAGCATATTTTTTACGATGGCGTCTGCACGCCGCCCGTGGTGGTGGATTTTATGCAGGTTCTGCTCCAGATTCACCAGAATGCTTCCGGCTTCTTCTGTTACCTCCTGCGGTAGTTGACGGAAAGGGCCTTCCCGCAGTTCTTCCACCAGTTCAGTACTCACCTCCGAAAAATTATTGACAAAGTTCAGCGGATTCTGAATCTCATGGGCAATACCCGCGGTAAGTTCTCCTAAAGAGGCCATCTTTTCAGATTGAATCAACTGCGCCTGGAGTGTTTTAAGCTCTTGTAAAGCTTCCTCTGTCTTCTCTTTCTGCTGCTTCAGGAGAGCGTTTGCTTTTTGCTTTTGACGGTTGTTGAGGAACAGCACCAAGGCCACCAGCAAAACAACCCCTATTACCGAGAGCAGCCCGTATATTCTCATCCTGCTGCGGTATTCTTTCTGAGACATCTCCAGCTCTCTCTTTTTAATCTGTTCATTGAAGAGTAAATTAGAAATTTTTGCCATCCTCTCTTTATTATACAGGCTGTCTTTCGCGGCCGAGGCAATTTTATAATACTGCAAAGCCTCCTGGTGATCATGCTGGCCTTCATACAACTCGCTTAAAAGCAAGCTGGGCTCAGTCAGTACATCGGCTTGAATAGGGGGCACCTCTGCAAAGGCGTAGGATTTTTTGGCATAAAGAAAAGCAGAATCTAATTGCCCTCTTTCTTTGTGTAACTTTGCTATGGCATGATGGCTCCACGATAAGGTAGCCGCTTTATTTTGCTTGCTTAAAACTGGGAGAGCTTTGTGATAATAAGCCATAGCAAGATCGAACTGCCCCTTCTTTTCCTGAAGCTCTCCCCAAGACAACAAAGTTTCACCAGCAAATTTATGTTTTAATTGAGCCTCATGAACAAGCTTGACGGCTTCCCCAAGATAAATGGACGCAGAATCCAGTTGATTCATCTTTACAAAACTTTTCCCCACGTTAATGAGCATGGCTACAAGAAAGGGAGAATTTTCTCTTTCTCTGATTTGTGCTAAGGCTTGTTTATAACGGATTAGCGCATTTTGGTAATCTCCATTTTCTAAGTAGTAAATACCATAGAAATTAGTAGCTAACACTATTCCATCTATATAATTATTTGTTTGACTCACTTCTAACAACTGTTGAAGCGATTCAAAAGCCCTTGTTATATCCCCTTTTAGGTAATATATTTTTACTAAGGAAAACAAACTTCTGGCTTCGCCTCTTGCATAATCCAGTTTCTTAGAAAGTTCCAAAGCTCGATTAGCATATAAAAGTAAAGTATCACTATTGATGGTATTACCATGGTTATCTAACTCTATCAGAACTTTAACCTGATTAGTATCAGGTTTTGCAGTTGCAAGTTCTCTTTTAAGGCTGTCAACAACAGTTGCTTGTTGAGCTACAACCGGAAGTGTCGTAAAAAGGAATATTAAAAGCAGGAAAGTGATTCTCATCAAAGCTTCTCAAAAAAATTGCCAATTTCTGAACTGCGTCAATAGTTCCAGGACCTTGACCAGGAGGTATAGTCGTTTCGTCCTTCCCTTATAATTCATTTATAGCTCTAGGTTGAGCAGATAATACACCTATAACAATATAATGAATTACTAAACAACTTGAACTAAAACGATACAATATTTACAATTGGTTTAGTACCTGGTGTGCCATTCAACAGATTGATTTTTTTATTCTTTTGCCCTAAAACTAAAAGGGCAGCTTCACAAAATGTGAAGCTGCCCTTTTAGTCATGTCTAGGTCTACAAAAAACCGGCTTAGCGTTTAGTACCAGAAGCTGCATTTTCCTTTATAAAATTAGTCGCCCAGGGAATAAAGTACTTGATGTTGGGGGCGTCGGTATGTCCGCCATCATGTTGCCGCCATGCCAGTTCACCGTCGAGTAAACTTACATTCACGCCGGGCATTTTAGCTGTTTTGTAATCATGCCCTACGCCGAGGTCTTTGGCTCCTAGCAGCTGATAAACCGGTCCGGCTGCTACAGTGGCCATGTAACTCCCCTGCTGGTCCAGCCATTTGGCATCGCCTTTTTCGGGTATACCATAGCTGATGAAGAGCGGGCGGGGAGCGCTCAAAGCAATCAGTTGGTGCGCATCTACCGGAATGTCATTCGCATTTTTGCTGCCAAATGAAGCCTCCGAGGCTCCGTACTTCAGGAAGTTACCCGCCATCCAGTGGTACTCGCCGCTACTGGTCAGGCTTTCCACGGCTTCCCCGAAATTGCGCCGGTGCAATTTGGCACCTCCCTCCCCGGAAGAGCCAATCAGGCCCGTAAAGAACCGCTGGTCGAAAGCCATAGTTACCAGTGCCGCTTTACCAAACCGGGACACACCTTCTATGCCTACGTGCCTTGCATCTACCGCCGGGTCTGTTTCCAGGTAGTCCAGTCCGCGGGAAGCGCCCCAGGCCCAGGCCCGTAAAGCACCCCAGTCGTCAGGCTTGCGGGGCTGCCCCTTGTTTACCAAACCAATAATGCCTTTGGTGAGGCCTGCGCCATTATCTGCCTGTATGCTGCCTGGCTCTATCAGGGCATAGCCCCAGCCTGCCGCCAGCAGTTGCTGCGGTGTGGGCGGGTCACCGGCTGGTGGCGGTCCGAAGTTTGGAATAGCGGCAGTTATCGGGTTATAGGCCGGGTACTGCTCAAACACCTCCTTCAGCGAGGGGTCTGTTTTAATCAGCAGCTCTTTGAATGCCGCATTAATCTTTTCAAGGTCCTCCTTCGGCGGTTGCGCCGGGGCAGGCAAGGCGCTGCGTCCGAACATCATCAGCACCGGCACCGGTCCTTTGGCGTTGGCTGGCGTTACCACCGTCAAGTTAATTTTTACGTCCAGCAAGGGGTATTCTGTGTTATCCACCTGCCCCACCAGCTGCTTTGCATTGACTGGTATCCAACCCACATATTCCCTTTCCGAGATCAGGGTTTTCCAGGTGACTTTAGGTACATTCTTCGGCACCCGGCCAAATACTTCCCGCTCAAATTCCTCCACGATCTCTGGCCGCCGCTTGTTCCACCACATGGCCGGCGTTGTAACTTTTCTGCCATTTTTCAGCGTCAGCACTTCCGGCAGGTTTGGGTAAGGATTTGCCAGCGCTTCGTCGTAGTTGGCATGGTTGGGTGCCGACTCATCGCCGCTGGGCCCGGGCCTCAGCGCCTTTATACCCAACTGCTTCATCATGTGCTGGTGATCCTGTTCAGCGGTAAAATTAACGACTGCCGGGTACCGGGCACTGGCGCCGGCAGGCGCCTGCTGTGCCGAAGCGGAGGATACCGCCATGGCAAAGAAAAAATAAAGGACCTTTTTCATAAGGTGTTTTTTGTTGCGGTTGAGGTTTACTCGTCAGTCCGGAACGGAGAAGCCGGCAAACCTTCTTTGTTATATAGATTGGCACCAGCAGGATTATCGGCCCAGGCGTAGCGTACATATTTAGGCTCCGGTACTTCCTCGCTCCAGACCACTACCTTATCTCCCTCAATCCTGGCTTTGGCCCAGACAAATTCCTTATCGGCTCCGGCAATAGCGAACCAACTCAGTTCTTCCTCATCGTTAGAAACCAAGCCGCTCCCCACATTTGTAAAGCTGAGGATGATTTTATTTCCATCGACTTCAGCTGACTGGAAAAGGGGGCCGGATGAGACTACTTTCTTATCGTCGTATATTAGTTTCTGGGCTGCCAGGGCCAGGCGTTCCCCTACGTCCTTTTTATTGTCCGGATGGATGTCATTCCATTCCCCTAATTCAATGGTCACGGCCATGGCGGTGTTGGGCACAGACAAGGTTTCAAGGGCAGCTTCCCGCATCAGCGCCCAGTTGCTTTCTGAGGGAAGGTAGTTCACCTCCATAAAGTTCGGCAGCTGCACATACAGGAACGGCAGGTTGCCTTGCTGCCACTTGTTGCGCCAATCGGCTATCAGGGCCGGCAGCAGCTTTTTATACTCCGCCGGGTTACCGGCATTGCTTTCTCCCTGGTACCACAATATTCCTTTAATGGTATAGGGAATAACCGGTGCCACCATGGCATTATATAAGGCGGTGGGTTGGTTTTGCACGTTAATACCCCCATCGTTTCCGCTGCCACTCACCGGCTGGTACACATCCCCTACTTTATACTGCCAGGTTCCTTTCAGGTCCAGGGTCTGGTTGTTTGCTTCTACGTAATAAGGTTTGTCCGGCACAAACCCGCCTTTTCCGTTGAAGTTCTGCACCCTCACCACGAAAACATTTTTCCCGGGTTTCAAAATACCTGCCGGCAGGCTATACCTGCGCTGCGGATACTGGTATGTCGTATTACCCACCTTTTCTCCATTGATGTACAAAGCATCCGCGTCAACGATCCTGCCCAAAAACACTTTTGCCGGCACCCCGGTCATGGCGGCCGGCACGTCTATTTCGCGGCGGTACCAGACTGCACCATTCAGGTCCTTAATTCCCTGGTCTTCCCAATAGCCGGGAATGTTAATGTCGCGCCACCCTTTGGGCTCGTACGCTGTTTCGTACCATTTCACCGACGCCGTCAGCCCCTTGTCCTGCTCCGGTTTTTGACTATTTGCCCTGGCAGTTGCCAGCGCGCGACGCTTTATCGGGTTCACATAACTGGTGTCTTTGTTCCGGTCTACAGTAGCGAGTGCCGTAGCGAAATCCTTCAGCCCTTCTTCGCTCATCCAGGCCTCGATCGGGGTACCGCCCACACTGGCATTGATCAGGCCAATCGGAATTTTGTACTGGTTGTACAGTTTGCGGGCGAAGAAATAAGCAACGGCTGAGAAATTATTCACATCCTCTGGGTTAGCCGATTTCCACGATCCGGCAGGTAGTTCCTGTGCAGGTCCTTCGAGGTTGGTGGTGGTCGGAATCCAGAAATGTCGTATCTGCGGGTAGTTGGCAGTGGCAATATCCTCCGCGTAGGTGATATTGTGCAACGACATCTGGTGCACCATATTCGACTGCCCCGAAACGAAGTAAACATCTCCTGCCAGTATATCATTGATTTTGATCTGGTTGCTGGCCTTGATGTCCATGGTATAAGGGCCGGCTGCTTTTATGGGCGCAAGCGTGATCAGCCACTTTCCGTCCGCACCGGTCGTGGCCCTGTATGTCCTGCCATCGAACCTGACCGTCACCTTCTCCCCCGGGCTTGCCCAGCCCCACACTTTGGTTTTGGCGTTTCGTTGCAGCACCATGCCATCACTGATAAGCTCCGGTAGCCTTACCTGGGCCAGCGCTCCGAAGGTGCTGAACTGGAAAAGAAACAGGACAAGGATATGGATGATTTTAGATTTTTTAACTTTAATCAAATTGTCATACTTCATAAAATGCACGTGGTGTTAAGTTGATGAGAAAGGAAGGCAGGCTCCATATCAGGATAGATGATGCCCCTCTTTCATGTTTAGCTGCTAGTACAAAGTAAAGCAGTACAACTTCTATATTTTACAAAAAGAATGGTAAAAGCAAAATTGTATTTAAAATTAGTCAAATTTCCTTTTCTTTACCCGCACGTTCACCAACATGATGCAAATCAATTTGATCAAATCAAATTTACAGCTGGTATAAAAGAGGATTCACTTGTAATGTATAAGGTGCTGAGGGCTTACTGGTAAAATAAAAAAAGGGAGAAAGTTTACTTTCTAAACCAAAAAAGGATTAACGGGAAAGCTAAGAAATATAGCTTTCACTTATTACAGGAGGAGAAGCTTTTAAGGCAGTTCTGTTATCTCATCTGAGCATTCCGGTAAAACCGGAAAATAACAGCCACTGCCACCAGCACCAGTCCTACCCATGCCACGGTGATGATGCCGGGACTGGCTGCCATACCCAACTGTCGATGCTTCAGGACAATGCCATAGAAAGCCCACAAAGTGACAAGGCCTACAAAGGGATTGTACCGGGAGAGCACTAAAAAAATGGTCAGGAAAGCGGCAAACACTATCACAGAAATGGCCCAGAATGCAGGTGCCAGTCCGAAGCCATTCCAGCCTAAGCCAACCAGGGCGGCGCTGATGTTTGCCACTGTGGCAATGCAAATCCAGCCAAAATAAATACTGAGCGGGAACTGCGTCAGCCAGCGGGAGGCAGATGAACGGGTGGGGTCATAGATGTGCAGCCTGAGCTGAATGGCTGTTAAAGTGATCAACTGAATCAGCATCAGCACAACCGAGGTAATCAGCCACTCATACACCCAGGCTATTGTCCAGGCACCAGTAGCCAGGTTGTTTAAGATAAACAAATAGCCTATACGCGCCAGGTCCTTGTTGGCTTCGTGGCCTGCACCAGCCTTAAAGGCTTTTATCAGGTGGTAAACACAGAAAACGGTAAGCGCCAGGTAAATAACTCCCCATATGGCAAACGTTATGCCTGCCGGTGTAAACAGGTTTGGGTATTTATTTGAAACTTCGCCTATGGTCTGGTCATTGAGCAGCTCCAGCTGGGTTAACTGCGATGGCACCAGGTGCACCAGGAAGAAGACTGTATTGAGTATGGCCATGGTTTTTATCTTCTTCATCCGTTGCAGGAGCTGCCGTTTCATTGGTTTATACTTAAGCTTCCGATTGTTCTCCTACGGCAAAGGCGAGTGCAGGTAATAGGCTGTCGTATTTGCGCAAAAGAGGAATCCATGCAAAAGAAGCCTTAAAGGGCTACATTGCCCGGAATAGTAAAGCTATTTTAACTTACTATTTCCTTTTTTATCTATGATCGGCATCCGGTCACGATGCTGGCATTGCTTCATGCATGCCAGCTAACACCTGCCGTATACCTATCCTTTATCTGTGCTTTAACTCCGTCACCGCCTCACTCATATCCAGCACTTCCACCGGGAGCAGGCCTTCCAGTATGCTGCTTCCGGCGGCAGATCGGTAGCCTCCGGCACAATGCACCACTACCGGTTTGTCTGTCGGTATTTCTTTGGCTCTTTCCCTTAGTTCCGGCAGCGGAATGGTGATGGCATGTTCGAAGAACTTTCCGGCCTTCGTCTCGCTGCTGTTTCGGATATCTACTACTGTGAAAGCAGTTTCTGCGGTCCTGAAACTTTCTTTGTCGAAAGCTGCGCTTGCTTTACCGCCTGCCTTGTCATACACTAAGGCCCCTTCCACTAAGAGTTCATAGCCTATCTTCGCTGCTTTTTCCAGAAGCTGCTCCAGAGCTTCACCTGACTCTGCAACCAGGTAGTACTTTTCGTCAGGCGCCACAACGCTGCCCAGCCAGGTCTCGAATTTATCTCCATTCTGTATGTTGATGGCGCCTGCTATATGTCCTTTTTTAAAATCCTTCTGGGGTCGCCCGTCCACTACTAAAATGCCAGCCTCAGGAGTCGTATTTTTTTCCAGCTTCCTCACCTCCTGCAGGGACTTCCGGCAGGCTGGTGCTCCTTTTTTATTCAGGTCCACATCATAGCCAAAGTATTTTGGAATGAAAGGCTGGTCCTCTACAATCAGCTTTACGAAAGCCTCCTCACTCATCTCCTGGAGGGCCGGGTTTCTGAGCTTCTCTGCCCCAATGGTACTGCTGTTGGCTTCACTCAAGCCCTTTCCGCAGAGGGTACCAGCACCATGGGCCGGAAGCACCT
Organism: Pontibacter toksunensis; assembly: GCF_042686245.1. Lineage (NCBI taxonomy): Bacteria > Pseudomonadati > Bacteroidota > Cytophagia > Cytophagales > Hymenobacteraceae > Pontibacter > Pontibacter toksunensis. Next base: position 182,131 of record NZ_JBHUOX010000012.1, read on the forward strand.
CCACCTGGTCGTCCAGCTTCATTAGTTTTTCTCGGGTGCTGTGGTACATCTGCCGGGCCAGCTCATCCCTTTTCGCTGTGATATTGCCCGCTCGCTCGCGCAGGTCCGGACGTCCCACGTCACCAATAAAAAGGGTGTCACCGGTAAATACCGCCTTGTCTCTTCCCTCGTGCTCCAGCACAATGCTGATACCGTCGGGGGAGTGGCCGGGTGTGTGCAGCGATCTGAGTTTTATGTTGCCCAGTCTGAGCACGGCACCTTCATCGAATGCCAGGTGCGGGTAGTCTGCTCCCACCAGGCTGTGGGTATAGATGGTGGCGCCAGTTTTATGGTGTATTTCCAGGTGGGAGCTCACAAAATCTGCGTGCGGGTGCGTCTCTATTACTCCCACAATTCTGGCATCGTTCGCGGCTGCATAATCAAAGTAAAGCTGTGGATCACGGGCAGGGTCTATCAGGACAATTTCACAATTGCTTTCGCTTAGCACGGCATAAGCGAAATGCGCCAGCCCCTTATCTTCAAATTGCTTTATTTTCATGTTTGTATCGTTTGTTGCTTGTACTAATGATACAAAGGTAGGTATGATAATGAGAAATGTCTGTGACTCTTGTCACATTGGGTTTAGCGCTACAGATCAGCAGCAGTCGCTAAGAAAAGCCTTCCTTTAGATAAAGCTTTAGTTGATAAAAAATTTAACCGATGATGAAAACTACATGAGGTATAGCTATTCAGGAAAGCTCAGAAAAGAGCAATGTCCTGCTGCCTATCATTCGCTTTTAACGATACCTGCTTACCGGTCGAAGTCCTCGAGGAATTGATTTAAATCATCGCGCACGTAAATCCTGTTTCTTTCCAGCTCAACCAGCTTCCGTTTCTCCAGTTGTTTGAGCAGCCTGGAAATAACCTCCCGGGAGGTGCCCAGTTCGCTGGCGATTTCCTGGTGGGTAACCAATAGCTCCAGTGTCTTTAACTGCTTTGACTTGACCACCAGGTAGCGGAGCAGACGCTCGTCCATTTTTTTGAATGCTACAGCATCAATGGTCTGCAGCAACTCCTGGAATCGCTTCTGGTAAGTCATTGCTACAAACTCCTTCCACTGCCTGTACGCGTTCATCCACTCTTCATGCTTCTGCACCGGGATAGCGAGTATCTTTGTTTTTTCCTCCGCCACCGCTTTGATGTCGCTGGTGCTTGAGGTGCTGCAACAGGTCAGGGAAACAGCACAGGTATCACCGCCTTCAATGTAATATAGCAACAGCTCATGACCTAATTCATCGGTCCGCATCACTTTAACGGAACCCTCCAGGATAATAGGGACTATCTGAATATACTGCCCCGGCTCTATGATGGCCTGCCCCGGCTCAAACTCCTGTATTTTGCCTTTCTTTTCCAGCTCTTCCAGCAAAAGGGGATCTGTGATAAATGGTAGTTGCATACTCATACATAAATAAGAACAGCCATGGGTTTGCTCCCTTTCTGTCGTATTAAGGTTGCCTCCTTATACTCACAAGGCATGGCCTATCATTGCTTCGGCGGCTGCAGTCGCTGAAGCTGCTGTTTCATAGCCATCATCGTCTGGCTTTCTGTAACCTCTTTCTTCCAGTTCCTCCAAAGTATGGTAACTTACCACCTCGAATGCATAAACCTCCTGCACGTTAGCGGGCACCCCTGGGGTTTGGCTGGGGCGTTTTTTATAATAGATAGCATATTTCATAATACAATGCTTAACAGGTTCCTCATAGGCGATACATGTCCGGGATTCTTCTGACAATACATATATGTTCGATGAAGAATAAAGGTTTAGAAGTAGCGGACTTTGACAGACAAGCACTGCTTATGGCTGCTATACCTGGCCCCTCAAAACCAGTACCCATCTGCCAGCGTCTCAACAGTCACTGTAAGAACAATTTCCTGATCAGTGGACAGTATATTATCCGGATTAGGGTATAATTGCTGGTAAGAATAAGCGTATATCGAACACAGGATGAGCAGGTGTTTCACACCTGTTATACTTTTCAAAGCATGATGTCGATGGTTTTATCAAGGGGGAAGTCCATTGTGCTCCTGCGGCCTCTGACTTACCGGCACCTCTCTTATTTAGTTGTTTTTTGTGATGAATTTACGTGTTTGTGCGTTAGTTTTATTTAATTTGGTTGCCGTATATAACATGGTGTCAGCTTTACCGGAGCACTGTTTTTTGATGATATGAACTCCTCAGGTAATTGGAATTTTTTAGAGTTTGCCCAAGCTATACCGCCTGCCGATGCACGCCGCAAAATGCCAGAAACGTATCATATAAGGGAGGATTGTTAAAGCAAAAGCCGTGGATCTTCAGTGGTTGAGGTGATAAATTTTAGCTGACTCAACCACATTAAATTTAAATATAGATTGCCTGAAGATTTATTACCTTTAATACTTAAATCCTAAAGATGATTCTTCACCAGAGCAGCCTCATCACACTTGACTATAATCCAGCCACAGATATTTTAGTAGTGGAGTACCCGGATGTACATGATTTTCTGCTTCCACACATTCGGCAGAGCCTGGCTATTATGGTAGAGGCAATCCGGAACTATGATGTAAAAAAGCTATTGCTTGATGCCAGCAGGACCATTATTGATGTAAGCGAAGAGGAGAACAGGCAGCTTACACTGCAGCTTGCTGCCGATTTGATGCATACGAGGCTGCAAAAAGTGGCACGTATTCAGCCTTTAAATTATGTACGCGAGACGAGGGCGCAGGAGAATATTAACCGAATCAGGCAGGAAGGGATGCTCCCTTACCAGTTAGAAACCTTTACCAGCAAAGCCGCTGCCATGGACTGGCTGGCCTCTTAGCTACACCCCGCTAACCTGCACGTGCCTCACCTGTAATATTAAGCTATAAAACAGGGATTTCACCAGCTCAGGAGTTCCTCCATAACTTCTTCTTTTTCTCCTTCAGGTTATACTTTCGCCCAGGCTATTTTCTGAGCTTTACAGCTAGTAACGGCAACATCGCATAACACGCGCTGCCCCTCCTATTCTTTGGGTATTTCAATGTAAAAAGTACTGCCTGCGTTTTCCTCGCTTTCAAACCAGATGTTTCCTTTGTGCCACTCCACAATGGTTTTAATGATACTCATGCCCAAGCCCGTGGAAGGCTCTCCCTTCAGCCCCTCCCGCCTTGCCGGACTAAATTTCTCGAACAACTCCTTGTGAAAGCGCTGCGGGATTCCAATCCCATCATCTTTTATTGTAATGAGCACAGTGGTCTCCCGCTCAAAAATATCAAGGGCTATTATACCTTTATCGTGTGTGAACTTGATGGAATTGGAGATAAGGTTGTTTAATACCTGCAGGAATTTATTCTGGTCTATGTTTATATAGATGGTGTCGCTGGAAGAGTTGAACCGGAAGTCTTTGTTAATGAGCACCTCCCCATCCTTGTACTGGTCCATCATTTCCCTTACTTTCTCAACCAGGTTTACCCTACGCTTCACCATACCGGAATAGGCAGACTCTAAAAATTCCTGCTGAACAAATTCTCTTATCAGGCGAATGCTTTTGTCGCTACTCTCCTTGATAATTCTTATAACATTGTCCAACTCACTGTTCTTGTATTCTGATGTGTAGTCCATTAGAAGTTCCGCTAAGGCATGAACGTTGGCGATTGGCCCGGACAATTCATGGGAGAGGATCTCAAGCACGGAGTTCTTCTTAGAGGCAAACTTCTGAAGGTTGGCTATATTATCTTTTGCTACTGTAATGTCTTCTACAATGCCTGCTATTATCCTCTTCCCCTTACTATCCGTAATCAGCTGCGGGGTTAAAAGCAGCCACATTTCAGAACTGTCAGGAAGAAGGATGCGAAACTCTATTTCATGTTTGGAAGTGCCACTCAGCAGCTCATCGTACTCCTTTACCAGATAATCCATGTCTTCGGGATGAATGGTTTCCAGAAGGATACCCGGATTGTCCATGACGCTTTCCCTTCTGCGGTTCCAGAGGTGACTGAAAGCAGCATTGAGGTAAGTAATGGAAGCAGCGTCCACGTCATAAGCGAACAGCACCTTACTTGTCCTGGAAAATAGCTTTACAAATATTCCGTAATCAATGTCTTCGCTCATGGTTGGTAAGCTTGGGTATGCATTTTATTTTACTGTAGCACCTCCAGAATCGTTGCTGTTATTAACTACCGTTTGCATGTAAAATACTACTGCACAGTATCAATTATGCTATCATGATGTCTCATATAACAGCGCAGCCGTTGCTGTTGTTTACTGCCAGGTTCCTTTGCAGCAGGCTAATGCACACGCTTCATAAAACACCTTCTAATCAGGGAATAGAATGCCTGCAACAAAGGTAAAGTTAATCCTTGTAAGAAAGGTAAAGCATTGATGACAAAAAGATAATGATAGTCGCGCTTTTCATGACAGAATTGATGCAAGGATTAAATACCTGATAATAAAGCGCTTAATGGCGACTATGTTACGTAATATGTAGTATGACAGAAATTTTATACTCCGAAGGCTCCATCGTGTATGCGAAAGTAAATCCTGGCCTTAGATTGAAAGTTCGCCGTTACTTAGACCGTATCTACTACTGCATCGTGCCCGCACAACCCGCTCATAAAGAGTTGGCTTATTTTGAACGGGAGTTGACAGCGGATGCGGCGGTAGCAGGCAACTTACCCCACAGTAACGGGGCTTAACATACCTGCAGCCTTTGTGGCTGTTCCGCTCCGGCCTGGTGAGATATGTATAGGTGCTCTTCATCAAAAAGTACGCACAACCAGAAAGTTGAAAAGACAGAAAAGAGGCTGCCATCTAAAAAATGGCAGCCTCTTTTCTTTTATATAGAGTAACTGCTTTGAGCGTGCTTCAATTGGTGAGGATCCGTCTGAAGAGCAGCTGGCAAAGCCTCTTCCTGTAAAACGATGAAATTGTCAAACTACATTTCAAAAAATGGTTAACTGCATCCCATTCTTCTCATTTTTGCAAAAAAAAGACTAAAACACAGATAATTTTCTATATTTACCTACCTTAAGTCATTTAAAGCAAATAAAAACGCATATAATGAAAAAAATCAAAGTAGGTGTTGTAGGCACGGGCTTTATCGGGCCTGCTCATATAGAAGCGCTTAGGCGGCTTCCAAACGTAGAAGTAGCCGCGCTCTGCGAATTAACCGAGGATATGGCCAAAGAAAAGGCTGCGGCACTTGGCATAGAGCGTTCCTATACTTTCGAGGACCTGTTGAAACAGGATGATATTACAAGCCTCCATATCTGCACCCCAAACTTCCTGCATTACTCTCAATCGAAGGAGGCCCTGAAAGCGGGTAAGCATGTGGTGTGCGAAAAGCCTTTAGCTAAAAATTTAGAAGAGGCTGAGGAACTGGTGCGTATTGCCGCCGAAACGGGTTTGGTAAATGCCGTGCACTTTAACCTCCGTTACTACCCGCTGGTGCGCCAGATGAAGGCTATGCGTGAGAAAGGTGAACTGGGTGAAGTATATTCTTTTATCGGCTCTTATCTGCAGGATTGGCTATTCTACAACACAGACTATAACTGGCGCCTGGAACCAGATAAGTCCGGCGACTCCCGTGCCATAGCCGATATCGGCTCGCACCTGATGGACGTGCTCGAATATATCACAGGTCTGAAAACGACTTCGGTAATGGCTGACTTCAACACCATCCACAAAACGCGTAAGAAGCCACTGAAGCCTGTTGAGACATATTCCGGCAAAATGCTGACGCCCGAGGATTATGCTGATGTGGCAATTACCACCGAAGACCACGCTAACGTTTTACTCCGCTTCGATAATGGTAACAGCGGGGTCATTACCGTATCGCAGGTATCGGCTGGCCGTAAAAACCAGATGAAGCTTGAGATCTCAGGTTCAAAGCAAACGTTTGCCTGGAACTCAGAGGCACCTAACGAAATGTGGGTAGGCAACCGCGACGGCGCAAACCAACTGCTCATGCGCGATCCGTCGCTGGTGCACCCGGAAGTGCGTTCTCTCATAACCTTCCCTGGGGGCCACAACGAAGGTTTCCCGGATACCTCCAAGCAAATGTTCAAAGAAGTGTATGCCGCTATCGAAGAAGGCAAACAGCCCGAAAACCCGACTTACCCGACATTTGCAGACGGGTATCGCGAGCTGTTAATTTGCGAGCGTATACTGGAATCGAACCACAAGCGAGGCTGGGTAGCAGTATAAATCAGCAGCTTTGTGTTTTTAATGAAATTCATTTGATAGTAAAGAAGAGGGTGCTTTAAATGGGTACCCTCTTCTTTTATAAAGCTACTTTCGCTTTTGCAGGTATTCTCCACAACGGGTTATACATAAGCAAAATGCTACAACCGGCCGTTCTGGCCAAGCCATTATTGTTATACTGCCGGGACTGTCAACATTCATTTTCCAGGAGCAGGCAATCCAATCACCACCTTAAAACGTTTATACTGAACTTACTTTAAAAACAGAGAAATTATGGAATTCACCAGCATATTAATATTCATAGGAGGTTTGGGAGGCACAGAGGTTATCCTGATCCTGGCTGTCATCCTGCTGCTTTTCGGAGCCAAGCGCATTCCGGAACTTGCAAAAGGCCTTGGCCGTGGTATACGGGAGTTTAAGGACGCCACAAATGAAATAAAAAGTGATATAGAGGGGTCGAAGCGGGACGACGCGAAAAAGACTGCCAGTGATGTAAAGCCTGAAACGGCTACAATTTAAGATAGCCGCTAAGAGGCGCAGTAACCTCAAAGAAACTGACGCTGCCAATTTATTTTTTAAGCCAGTCCTGTTGCCAGGGATCTTTATTCTTCTCTGGCAACAGGACTGTTTTGTACCCCCTGCAGGAGCAACTCCCTTTGCCACATTTCCTGCCGATGAAACACTGTTTAATGCTATGGGATACAGCTCAATAAATTCGGTTTGATTATTACAGGTGTAGGAACAGCCTTTTTGCTAGAAAATTCATTTAGGAAACCTTCCATCTTTCACATACGGAATTAAGCCTAAGTTTTATTGTCGTTCTTGCTGTTGTAAAGGGCGTCAGATTCATGTCATGATTATGAAATAACATAAAATCTATACCTGCCTTACCTTACCACATTAGTACTTTCATCTGATTCATGGTTAATGTCAATTTCCCTTCATACAATAAAATTGAGCTTGGGTTTGCTCCCCGAAAATTTCTTTAGTACCGCCTGCACCTCTTTACCACGCAATTCTTTTAGAACAATCCAGCTGGAAATATAATATTTTTTAGTATATTAATCCTGTATTTGAAAGAAAAGTAGCCTAAATGAGTAGGCAATAGTAATTTAATGTTGCTGATGAAGTTCTTGGATACACACTGCAAAAAAGCTACACCCGCTGTTGTTCATAGGCTGTCACCGGAAAGCCTCTCATAAGAGTCTCTTCATCATGCGAGATATAATCGCGAGATCCTGTGTTCCTGAATGACCTGACTTTTGTTATTGAAGCCTTCTAAACCTGGTTAAGATGATTCCCCTGATTGTTTTACTCGGAGCCTTCGCCATCATCTCCATTGGCATAAAGTACTTCACCAAGGAAAATGATTCTCAATTGGCTGGCAGGATTGCTATGTCGGTCATGCTGTTGTTTACTGCTTCAGGCCATTTTGCATATCCCGAAGGTATGGCGTTGATGATTCCCGATATTATTCCCTATAAAAGAGAAGTGGTTTTCCTTACCGGGATCATCGAGATTGCAGGGGCTGTTGGCCTGCTGGTCCGCCGCTTGCAGGTTATAACTGCTTGGCTGCTGATCCTGTTTTTTATTATGGTTTTGCCCGCCAACATTCATGCAGCAATCAGAAACGTTGACTATCAGACCGGGCCAAGTACGGGCCCAGGTATTAATTACCTTTGGTTCCGTGTTCCACTACAGCTGTTCTTTATAGCATGGACTTACTTCTTTGCGATAAGGAGGAATAAGAAATCAGAACAACCTGGCAAAAGAACACCTGCCATAAACATGCGGACGTCTGTAGACCAGTAGGCATCGTTTAACCACCTACAGTTTGACGGCTATAGAATAATCGTCTCTATTAAGCTTCAACTGCTAGTGCATCCACACCACCAGGAGCAGCAGATGTTACCGCGAGTCCATCCTGTCTGCTGCTCCCTTTATACGCGCCCTGCAAAACGAACATCAGATAAACATATGAACCACGACCACCACAACCATAGCGCAAAGAAGCAGGCAGAGGACAAGGCAGGAAAGCTAGCGGAGCGGCTGGAGGAGAAAACACTTCACGGACACTCCGAGGCCTTGCACCGGGACACGCGCCACGATGCGCCTCACGAAGGCCAAGGCGGCGCGCACGACCACCACAGCATGATGATAGAAGACTTCCAGAAACGCTTCTGGGTCTCGCTTGTGCTGTCGGTGCCTGTTATTGTGCTCAGCCCGATGGTGCAGCACATCCTCGGATACTCCGTTGTTGTACCCTATAGCATGTATATCGCCTTTGTTCTTGCCAGCGTCATCTTCTTCTATGGCGGATGGCCCTTTCTGGTGGGGCTGGCGGAGGAAGTGAAGAAAGCGGCTCCGGACATGATGACGCTTATAGGAGTAGCCATTACCGTCGCCTACCTCTATAGCACGGCTGTTACGTTTGGGCTGGAAGGTATGGACTTCTTCTGGGAACTGGCCACATTGATAGTGGTGATGCTGCTGGGCCACTGGATAGAAATGCGCTCGGTGCTGGGTGCTTCCAGGGCACTGGAACTGCTGGTGCGCATGATGCCCGCCGAGGCGCAGGTGGTGCGGGACGGGCAAACAGTCACAGTAAAAGTAGAGGAGCTAAACAAGGGAGACATCATACTGATAAAGCCAGGTGAAAAGGTACCTGCAGACGGCATTGTGATACAGGGAGAAAGCTACCTGAATGAGAGCATGCTTACCGGCGAGAGCAAGCCGGTGCAGAAAATAAAAGAGAACAAGGTAATCGGGGGATCCATCAACGGCAACGGATCGCTGCAGGTGCGCGTGGAGAGCACCGGCAAGGACAGCTACCTGAACAAGGTGATTAACCTGGTGCAGGAGGCACAAAAAACAAAGTCAGAAACGCAACGCCTAGCTGACAAAGCCGCCAAAGGGCTGACTTACCTGGCCCTGACAGCAGGCTTCGGTACTTTGGCTGCCTGGCTTCTTGCTGGCGCCGAACTGGATTTTGCAATGGAGCGCATGGTAACAGTGATGGTTATCTCCTGTCCGCATGCCCTCGGCCTGGCCATTCCGCTGGTGGTTGCTATCTCTACGGCAGTGTCCGCCAACCATGGCCTGCTCATCAGAAACCGCACCGCTTTTAAAACTCCCGCAAAATCACCACCATTCTTTTCGACAAGACCGGCACGCTTACCCAGGGCTCCCATGAGGTAGCTCAGGTAGTGACGTTTGATAAGGCTGTAGAAGAGCATGAAATGCTGCGGCTAGCTGCAGGCGTAGAACAGAACTCAAAGCATTTTATAGCGCAGGGCATACTGCGAAAAGTAAAAGCAGCAGAAATTGCCGTTCCTTCTTCAGATGCATTCCATTCCCTGCCGGGCAAAGGCCTGGAAGGCATAGTAGAGGGCAGAGACGTGAAGGTAGTAGGGCCCACCTACATGGAGGAGTTCAAAATAGCCCCACCAGCCAGCAAGGCAGAAGAAGGTGTGGAGACGGTGGTGTATGTGTTGGTGGACGGGCACGTAGCCGGCTATATCACGATGCGCGATCAGATACGGGAGGAATCGGCGGAAGCCATTCGACTATTGAAAGCGAGCGGAATCCGGAACTTGCTGCTGACCGGCGACAATGAGCGCGTCGCCAGGAGTGTGAGCGACAGCCTAGGTATGGACGGCTACCTGGCCAATGTACTACCACACCAGAAGCAGGAGAAGGTAAAGGAGCTGCAGCAGCAGGGAGAGTTTGTGGCTATGACAGGCGACGGCGTGAACGACGCTCCTGCCCTTGCGCAGGCAGACGTAGGCATAGCCGTAGGCTCCGGCACCGATGTGGCCGCCGAGACAGCCGACATCATCCTGGTGAACAGCAACCCGCAGGACATCGCCTCCCTCATCCTTTTTGGCAAAGCTACCTACCGTAAGATGATCCAAAACCTGTTATGGGCAACCGCTTATAATGTAGTGGCGCTGCCACTTGCCGCTGGTGTGCTGTACCAGCAGGGAATTATGGTTTCTCCTGCCGTTGGTGCCGCACTCATGAGTCTGAGCACCATCATTGTCGCCATCAATGCCCAACTGCTGCGAAGGCAGATATAGTCGGCTTAACCGGGAAAAAGGGGGATACTGATTCTGAGAGGTTTGGTAAAAGTGCTGGTGCCATAGTATAACGCCCTGCTACCTTTCCCTCTCTCAGCAACCAGATAATTGGAATCTCATGCTGTTAAAGCGAGAAATGCTTTAACAGCAACACCTCTAAATACTTATTTTTGCGTCATCCCAGTGTGTTCTCACCTGTAACCAAAGCCTTATCGGCTACTCTTCTGAAAGATGCTTTTTTTGTTGTGGCACACAAATTGTAAATGCTGCTTCAGTAACATCAGTGTTTTTAACTAAAATGAATTGTTATGAAAAAGGTAAGCTATATTTTATGCCTGGTGCTGCTTGCAGTGGTTGTATTTCAGGTTCCGGCCCTGGCCCAAAATAGAAAGTGGAGTCCTCAGGCGAAAGGCACAGTGATTGGAGCTGCCACCGGCGCTGCCGCAGGTGCCGTGATTCACAAGCGCAACCGCGTGATTGGCGGCGTAGTGGGTGGCGTTGTGGGCGGTGGAGCCGGCTATGCCGTAGGCAAACATATTGACAATAAAAACAAAGAAAAGGAAGCTGCAAGAATAGCCGAGGAAAACAGGATTGCGGCAGCCAACAGAGCTGCGGCTGAAGCAGCTGCAAACGAAAGGGCTGTAGCGCGCAGGACTATAGAAGAGAAGCCAGCGGTGGCCAGAAGAACCCCAGCCCGTAAGACAGAGGTTGCCCCGGCTGTACCGGCAGTGGCATTGCTCCATTCCTATAGGGCAGTTCAGGACCCGGTCATGAGCATGGCCCTTCTCCCCAATGAGTCTTATGGAGATCCTACCAAGCCCTATTATACCTCCGAGTATAGAAGGAAGAGCTGGTAAATTGCCGCGACTCACCTTGTTAATCCGGTGAGCCATTTCACCGGGCTGTTTTGTATGTATCGCGGTCCGGGAATTATTAACTTAAAGTATATGCTTATGAAACCATATATCCTGATACTGGCAGCTGCAGTAATACTCAGCGCCTGTTCAAGTCCAGAGGAGGCTGTTCATGTACAGGACCTGAACAAGCGTTTTATTTCTGCCTGGAACAATAACTCTGCCGAAGAGGTAGAATCCCTGCTGGCTGATGATGTGCAGTTTGTGCAGGGTGAGGTACACTACAATGGAAAAGAAGAAGTAGCTGAAAAGTGGGTGGGAGAAACGTTAGGCACTATCCGCGACCTGAAGACCAATGTGGTGAGCTCAGGAGAGGAGGCCACTATTGCCTATGAAGCGGGTACTTTTTCTGTGGATGTGCTGCCATCGGGCCCTGACCAGCCGCAGGCATTTGGAGAGGGTAACTTTATGTTACTCTGGAAGAAAGGCACAGACGGAAACTGGAAACTAAGTTATGCACAGTTAGAGGACCTGCCTGTTCAAGTCAAAAACTAAAAAATGATTAGATAGTTACTTTGTACTTTATTTTAAGGCCTTCAGGGATTCCCTGAGGGCCTTTCTTTTTACCGGGTTCAACCGGAGTGGGTGAAAAATCTGCGTATAGTATGGTTAAAGCAGCACTTCTCCTTTTGCCAAAGCCATAAATCAGATAAAACGGCAGCGGCGTTTCTTCCAATTATACGGGCTATGAATAAGCTTCCCCGGACAGCCACCTGTACAGTACCAGCTAAGTTTACTGTTACAAAATTAACTCTGCGAAAGCTGTTATGATTTCAAAAATATCTATATTTAGTATAGTTTAATACCCGATAGAGGGATGCATAAACCAGCCTGCAAGCTCTGAAACTGCAGACAGAATCGCTTACACTCAACTATTTGCATTTTCCTTCGGTGCCTGCCCTGCGCCCTTGCTTGCAGCGCTACAGAAGAATTTGCAACATTGGCTACGACATCAAAAGAAGAGTGGCAGCATATAAGAATTGTTCTTCCCATGTAAAGAGAATGTATAAAAGCAAGTGTATATGATGGAGCAGACAGAAGCAGTTCAGATGCAGACACAAGAACTTCAAGCGAAAATTGCTGAGCTTGAAAAAGAGCTGGCAGATAATAAACGGGAGGCACATATTGAAGCAGCTTTGGAACGGATTCGTGCAAGGGCAATGGACATGCATCATTCATTTGAATTAAGTGATGTGTTGTCTGTTCTTTTTGAGCAATATGATATTTTAGGCATTTGTCCGGTTTTCTCTCATCTCACGCTATTTGATGTAGAAAACAATAAATTCTCTTTCCGAACAACGGGTAGGGATGGGCAACGTGTACAGGCAGAGCAAAGAATAGACATTGATGCAATCGATGCCTGGAAAGACAGTGTTGAAAATTGGAAGAAAGGAGGTCCAACTCAAGTTAATGCCCATGTGTACCCTAAAGAAATTCTTCCACAGGTATTTCAACTGTTCGAAGAGATTCTTTCAACCATACCTCCAGAAGCAAGATATTACCCGGAAGATTTCCCTAATGGATTATTCATCACCCAGGGGTACTGCAAATTCGGCTATGTCGGGTTTGGCCATATTAGGCCGGCAACAGAAGAAGAGAAAGAAGTTGTAAGAAAGATAGCCGTTGAATTCGAAAGATTATATCAGCGTTTCATTGATTTGCAAAGGGCTGAAGCCCAAATAAAAGAAGCTCAAGTTGAAGCTTCCCTTGAACGGCTAAGGGCACAGACTATGGCTATGCACAGCAGCGATGATGTAGCTAATTCAACTGGTCTCTTGTTCAGCGAACTGGATAGACTTGGCATTCCGCTGTTACGTTGCGGGTTAATCATCATTGATGGAAAAGAAAAAACAATGCAGGTATGGAGAGCTACTACTACGCCGGAAGGAACAATAGGACAGGTAAGCGGCAAAGTATCCATGTCTATTCACCCCATGCTTGAGGCAGGTTACAATGCTTGGGTTCGGAAAGAGTCAGTTCTAAGGTATGACTTATCAGGTGATGATTTACAGAATTATTACAAAGCTCTTTCAAATAATGCTTCACAATTCACCAAGAGCGTTACCACGGAAAAACAAACCAGCACATCTTTCTATTTCAATGAAGGGGCCCTTTTCACATTCACTAAAGAGCCGCTGGATGAAGAAACAAGTTCCGTGATGAAACGGTTTGCAGCGGTCTTTAGCCTCACCTACCGTCGTTACCTGGATTTAAAAATTGCAGAAGCACAGGCAAGGGAAGCAGTAAAACAGGCCTCGCTCGACCGGGTTCGTGCAGAGATTGCCTCCATGCGCACTACAGGTGACCTCGAAAAGATAACCCCCTTGATCTGGAATGAGCTCACCATACTCGGGGTCCCTTTTATACGATGCGGTGTATTCATCATGGATGAATCACAACAGGTCAGTCACACCTATCTTTCTACACCCGAGGGTAAAGCAGTTGCTGCCTTTGATTTGCCCTATAATGCTCCTGGTAACATTTCGCAAATAGTGCATCAATGGCAGAACAGAAAGTTTTATACAGAATACTGGGATGAAGAAGCGTACACTGCATTTGCCGGTCATTTAGTACAGCACGGTGTAATAACTTCTACTGAGCAATATCTAAATGCGCTTCCTGCTGGTGGCTTTTATCTGCATTTTGCCCCTTTTCTTCAAGGCATGCTTTATGTGGGAAACATCACACAATTAGGTGACGAAGAAATAAAGTTGATTCAATCCTTAGCAGATGCATTTTCTACTGCCTATGCCCGGTACGAAGATTTCAATAAACTGGAGTCAGCCAAATCACAGGTTGATAATACGCTGATGGAGCTAAAGCAGGCGCAGCAACAGTTAATTCATGCTGAAAAGATGGCTTCGCTCGGACAGCTCACAGCAGGCGTAGCCCACGAAATTCAGAATCCCCTCAACTTTATCAATAACTTTTCTCTTATCAATGCTGAGTTGATTGCGGAGCTCAAAGAGGAGATCAACAGGGGCAATATGGAAGAAGTAAAAGCGATTGCAGAGAATCTGAAAGAGAACGAAGAAAAAATAACCCATCATGGCAAACGGGCCGATGCCATCGTAAAAGGCATGCTGCAGCATACACGTACGCGTACAGGCCAGAAAGAACCCACTGATATCAATGATTTGTGCGACGAATATTTACGCCTGAGCTATCATGGCCTTCGGGCAAAAGACAAAACATTTAAAGCAGAAATAAAAACTGACTTTGATGAACGCATAGGTAAAATTAAGGTCGTTCCGCAGGAAATCGGAAGAGTTTTGTTAAACCTGTTCAACAATGCGTTCTATGCTGTAAATGAAAAGAAACAAAAACTAAAAAGCGCTTTTGAGCCGGTAGTTAAAGTAGTTACCAGAATGGAAAATGAACATGTTATTATCAAAGTAACAGACAATGGTTCGGGCATTCCTAAAAAAATCATAGACCGGATCTTTCAGCCATTCTTCACCACAAAGCCAACCGGACAAGGAACCGGCTTGGGTTTATCTATAAGCTATGACATCATAAAAGCACATGGGGGTGTCATTAAAGTGAAAACAAAGGAAGGGGAAGGCTCGACGTTTGAACTGGAACTTCCTTTGCAAAACACCTAGGCCGGTAACTGTAGTTTTGATACCTTCCTTTGCTATAAGTAGTGGCTTTTGCTGCCATACAAGTTATCAGTATGAACGATGATATACTATCAACACTTTATGTTAAAAACTTGAACCAAAACAATTTTAAATAGTACTATAATAAATGGCAGCCTGTAGAAAAAGGTTAGCCAGGCTTTTCCGAAACGTTAGTTTGCTTGCGGGTATTGTTGAATAGGAGTATGATGACAGCATTCCAAACAATACACTTTTCTCACCCCCCTCTCCTCTCCTACTGACGTTGGTTTGACAGAAAATCAGATGCTTCTGGCACTAACTTTTATATAAACACCTACAGTTATGAAACAAAAAATCACTCATAACCCAAGCTTTTACACAAGACTGGGAGAGAAATCCGGTATATCGGCACTGGTAGATGACATTGTAGTGGCACGCATGAATAACCCTGTTGTGAGGTACCGCTTCCAGCCGGACAGAGACCAGACAGAAAACCTAAAGTGTAAGCAAGGCATACACCGTTGACTTCTTATGTTCCGGCTCTGGTGCCTTGAGCATTATACCGGCAGGGACATGCTGACGGCTCAAAAAGGAATGAACATCAGCGAAAAAAAATTTGTGGCCATGCTGGATGACATCCTTCAGGTATTGGCTAATAACAGGATAGATGCTGAAACAAGAAAAGACGTGTTGGCAATAGCCTATTCGCTAAAAGGCAATATCATTAGGGTCTGACTTTTAGTTATTCCCTTCAGAAAAAGGCGCTGCATAACGCTTTGCTGTTTTCGTTCAACACCCCGTGCAGGTTTGCTCTCAGACCAGCTGAAAAGTCAATAACCTGTCTCAATGGTACTGCTTAGCTGCGATATTATAACGGCTCCAACATAAAATACACAAACCAGATGGCAAACCAACAGTTACCTCCCGGCTTCCAGGACATGATGGAATTCAGTCTCGTAGAGGCCCTTTTAGGCCGTCGCTCCCGCCGCTTTTTTTTAGGAGCCGAGATACCAGACGGTGTTTTTGCTTATAAATCCAGGCACGAACCTGTGCCGCTGAGCGAACTGGAAAAGCTGCTGGTAGTGACGGCCTGCGGCGGAAACACGGGGTGGCATAACATGATTTACCGTGCACAGCGCTACGCCCCGCACCTTTCCAATTATGCCGGGTCAGCTGGTGGCCGCACATTCCCGTCAGCAGCCGGGTTCCACACCAGCATGACCTTTTTCACAGACGATGAAGGCGTGTACGTGCTGGACAACCGGGATGCACCCTCAGCTGCCAACAGGGCGGAAGACGGTACACTGGACCTGAACGAAGTAGTGAATACCCTGAAAGGCAATGTCAGAAAACTACAGCATGGCCGGCTGCGCCTGCCCCCGGAGGTACCTTACGTGGAAGCCCACAATACTTGGGTGGCGAATAAGCCGGGCACCTTACTGGTCTTTCCTGTTGCGGATTTGGCGCAGCATGTTCTTCTCGGGCTCTGTTATATGCTGCAGAACGGTATGGTGCTGACAGATGACATCAACAAAAGACCAATACCCGGCATAGAGCGGTTCCGTGATATAGTGGATGTGAAAAATAACTGGACCATTACTTTCCTGGAGCAGATTTCTATGGCTGAAGTAACGGCAGAGCTCTCCACCAGTTGTTATGCCGGTGCCCTGATGCTGCAGGCCATAGGCTTGGGAGGATGGATGTTCGATGGAATAGACCTTTTCAGCATGTTAGGCACAAGTGGTGTGCCGGAAGTGCCGGGCCTTGGTTTCCGCTACGACACTGACCCGCGCTGGCCTTATCCTAACCCAACGGGACTGGCTGGAGTAATGGAGGGTTTCTGTCCTCCTCACTTCCCTGACATGCGTGCGGCAGTAGATGCTGTCTGTAAGCGCAAGTTCGGCAAAGGAGGGCCATTTAACGAGGGCACGCCCGGCAACTGGAAGGAATCCGGCAAAGTGCGGGGAGCAGCCCAGGTACACGATGAGCGTTTCCGGGAATGCGTGGCCCTCCAGGCGCAGTATGTGTATGATACCTTTGGCAAGTTCCCGGGCACAGTGCCCTCCATTTTCCTGCTGATGTACCTTCAGGCGCACCATTTGGACCTGGAGTTCTACGATACGTTCTACCGGCCCGGTGCCTATCTCAGGACACATACGGAACACATGGCCCGCTGGCACCCATGAAATCCAATGGCAGGTTCTTTTACCCGGCTACAACCTGCCACCCGGAGATACAGGGAAACATTGTTTCTGCTTTTTCCTGCTACCCCTGCTCCGGATTGCTGCTACTAAAGCAGCCATACCTTTCCAATCGTAGCCACAATCTAAAACCCTCGTCTACATTCAACTTTTTCAAATCAGTTTAGCAAGGGGGCACATACCTTGTCCTCCTGCGCTCTAAGTACAAGCCAGAAAGCATCCTGATGACTTGGGCAAGGGTTGTTTCTACCCCTGAATCCGCGTTTACTTTCAGCAGGTGCTCCGGCAGTACCTCCTCGGGTTTTTGGTAAATGTGCCGGAGCAAATCCAGATCTTCTAACCGGGCATCAGAAACTATATGTTTCATTTTGTCTCTTTCGGCTAGCCTTCTTCCAATGACTCCTTCGGAAGTCTGCATCTCTATAAAATAAAACGGGACATGTTGTTTTTCCAGGGCCTGAGAAAAATGCGTCCGGTGTTTCGCCAGACCAAAAGTAGCGTCTACTACTATACCTTTGCGCTTTTCAACATGTGCAAGGGTTACTTCTAAAAGGGTTTGATATACTTTCTCTGTCACAGGCAGGGAATATAAGCCTTGCCTTATCATTGTGCTAGAGCGCTGGTAGAGAGGCAGTGCTGCTGCTGCTTTCCGGATGACATCACTGTTTATATGATCCCAGTTTAATTTCTCTGCTATACTTTCAGCGAGTGTTGTTTTGCCACAGCCGCTTCTGCCGCATACCAGCAGCACCGCAGGCTCTGAGCCAAAAAGGGCATAACGGAGCGCAAGGCCAACGTATCTTCCCACCGCCTCCTTTGCTTCCTTCCGCTCAGCAACTGCCACCTCTGGCTCACCGGATTTGATACATTCCACTTTTGCCCGGACACAGGCCGGTAACATTTATAGAAATCAGAAAGCAAGAGCATGTCCGGGTCGTGCAGTAAACCGGCTATTCTGTTGGTGAGGTAAAAAGCCAGGTCAGGGCGTTCATGATAGTCAAAGTCCATGGCCAGAAAAGCAATATCGGAGGCAACATCAATGTACCTGAAACTGTCATTAAACTCTATGCAGTCGTAGATACAGACCTTGCCTTTCCGGATATGAATGTGCTCGAGGTGAAGATCGCCGTGGCAATCCTGAATCCTGTGCTCCTGCACACGTTTTTCAAATAATTTCTGGGCTGTGGTCTAGAATGTATGATGTTGGAATAAGTATGGCAGCAAGGATGTTAGTTGAAAGTTATGTGCGAGATAACTATCCAGGTAAACTGCCCCTACTGCCACAGTATGAAGGTAGTCAAAAACG
>NZ_JBHUOX010000013.1:0-179309 GCF_042686245.1 Pontibacter toksunensis
TAGCCCATCTCCTTTATCCTGGGGAAGAGGGAGACGGTGTCGGTGCTGAAGGGCGAGGTCCAGAGCCAGGTGCTCACGCCAAACTTGATGTCTTTCAAACTCATTTCTTTTGCTGTGTTTTACCTTTATGAGCAGCGGCAGGCTTGCTGCTGCTTTTTACCGGCACCACCGCTACAGGGTTAAAGGCAGGCCCAAAACAGCTTAGTATACTGCCCCGGCACCTGCCTTGCCTACTACTATGGTATCTGTTGCAAATTGTGCCCTCTTATAAGCTACTTGCTTCTACCTTCATGATGCCGTTCATCAGGCGCCAGTGTCCCGGAACCGTGCAGACAAACGGGTATAAGCCCGGTTTGTCGGGAGCGGTGAACACAAGCGTCTCCCGGCCCTGCGGATCCACCAGCGGAGTGGCGACAATCACCTCCGTCATGTTCGGGATGTAGTTCTTCTCAGCGCCTTTCGGGTCACGAGCCAGCACATCAGCGGCCTTTCCAACTTTCTCAAGTGTACCTGGCATAATAACGACGAAGTTGTGCTGCATAAAATCCGGGTTGATGAAATTGACGGTCACCTTCTGACCGGCCTTCACAGTGAAGGATTCCTGGTCAAACTTCATTTCGTGCTCCACTACCTTGATGTCGATGGTTGCACCCTTCTCCGTAGGTTTGGCGGCTGGCTTGGCAGCGGAGGCTTTCGCAGCCGGCTTGGTATTTGGAGCAACTGCCCGCACATTTTTATCTCTGGTAACTGCAGCCACAGAAGTGTTACCTTTTGGCCTTGTAGATTCAACAGGTTTCTTCAGTTCCAGGCTGGCATCTCTCCTTAATTCGCCTTTGAAGAAAAATCTGTCAGGGTAATCCCCCACTTTGTTTTCTTCTTCCCTGGCATCCCGGCCTGTGCGGACTTCTTCCACTGCCAGCGGCTTGGTGAAAAGAGAAGGCGCTTTGGCCTCTGCCACGGTTTTGTCATTCACCTGGATGGTCATTACGCCCCCAGAGGCCAGTTTGGCCACCGCATTGAATCTCTCAGTTGGCAGGGCTGTCGTAGAAGTCGCTTTATAAATCTTTCCGTTCTGCTTCACTATCCAGTTGAGCTTATTATCCTGCACGTAGAGGCTGTACCCAGCGTCTTTGCCACCATGGGACATCACGACGCCCTCAAAACCATCATCAGACGGGCCTATGGAAGCACGCACGGTTATTTCCTTGCCGGTAACATCCGGCGGGAACAGAATAGGCGTCCATCTGTCCAGCCTGTACTGCTCCTGGCCCATGCTCTTCACCAGGCGCTCATTCAGCGTCAGAACAGAATCTGGTCTTTCCAGTGAAAGGTTATTAGGGGCTGCTGCCATGAATCCCTGCTGGTGAGCTAATGCTGCCGCAAAGAATGCCTGCGGAAGGTATTCGTCTTCTGCGTTCTCCGACTTCTGGCTTGCCTCATACACCAGTTTTCCGAGTTCCGGAGAGGCAGGCATGTCAGCAATGGCCAGCACAGCGGCAAGGCGCGTTTTCAGGTCTTTGTCGTTTATCAAATCCGCGCTCTGAATAGCGGCCAGTGTTTTCTCATTTCTTGGAAGTACCTGCACGGCATTCTTTCTTACGCCAGCGGCCGGATGCGAAAGGGCTTTGGTCACTACTTCCAGTGCCTGTGCATTAGAGCCATCCAGGGCGCCTAAGCCATGCAGCGTCCACAGTGCGTGCACAGCAGGGCTGTTCAGGCCAATCTCGTCCACACTCTGGTCGTTGATCAGTGCATATAACCCGGGGATAACTTCTTTTACCTGGTTCTCTACAATCAGGCGCTGTGCTGTGGTGCGCCAGAACATGTTGTCGTTGCTCAATGCGGCCAGTAGTCCTTCTGCATTGCTTGCAGTGAGCTGCATCGGCTCATTTGGCTTAGCGCCCTTGTACACGAGCCGGTAGATGCGGCCGTGCTGCTTGTCGCGCCATGGGTTCACGTAGGCATTGCCCTCCCCGTTCTCGAAGCCGCGCGGCGTTGGGTTGTGCTGGATGATAAAATTATACCAGTCTGCCACCCAGATAGCTCCGTCCGGACCTACCTCTGCATGCACGGGTGCAAACCACTCATCTGAGCTTGATAGTAAGTTAAAGCCATTTCTTTCAACATAACCGGCACCTTTGCGCTTCAGGACCGCCTTGTGCAGCACACGCCCTGTTGGCTCGGTCACGAGGCCCACGCTGTTCCAGAAAGACTTTGGATAGTCTCTGGCAGTATAAATATTGTGTCCTGCCGCCGCTGTATAGCCTCCATGAAAGTCCACCTGGCGCAGGTACGGGGTGATGTGCGGCATGTCGTAGTGTGTGTCTATCCTGTACACGGTGTTGCCGGAACCACCTACTACCGCGCGTTTCGCATACTGGTTTGGCATGGCGAAGTAGGCACTGTGCAGGCCATTCGCAGTGGACACAAATACATCAAATTCTTCTGAGAAGCCAAGGCCCCACGTGTTGTTGGTTGTTCTTCCGAGAGGCTCCAGGTTCTTTCCATCCGGGTCGAAGCGGTAGAGGGCCTGGCTGAAATTTAAGTCTTTGCCGCTCACATTTCCATTGAACCCGGAGTAGCCTACTACACCCCATATTTTGTTGTCCAGTCCGTATTTCAGGTTAGAAGGGCCTGCGTGTGTATCGCTCTTGCCCCAGCCTGTGATAATGTTCTCCTTTATATCAGCCTTGTCATCACCGTCTGTATCCTTCAGGAAAACAAAGTTCGGAGCCATGGAGATGATAACACCGCCGTTAGCAAAAGTCAGGCTAGTCGGGATGTTCAGGTCATCGGCGAAAACAGTCACTTTATCTGCTTTTCCGTCTCCGTTCGTGTCTTCCAGTATTTTGATTTTGTCATCGCCTTTGCCATCCTCGGTGCGAATCTCGTTCGGGTAATCCGTTGTCTCAATTACCCAAAGGCGCCCACGCTCGTCCCAGGCCATGGCAATAGGGTTGATGATGTCCGGTTCTGAAGCGAAGAGTTGTAGCTCAAAGTCAACAGGGACTTTTATCAGTTTCTGAGACTCTTCTGGTGTGAGTGCATGCTGAAACCTTGGAGCCGGGTCGCGTTGCTCGTAGTTCGGAATATTAGCGTCCTCAAATTCCGGTTGAGGGATATTCAGTCGTGCCAATCTGTCTAACGCCTCCTCATTTACTGCCCACTTTACGCCGTTTGCCACCAGTTTTTGAAAGCCAGGATTGCTCCATGTGCGCTCATCATGCCCATAGGCGGTATAGAACACTTTTCCCTTACCCTGGTTCCGAACCCAGGTCCAAGGCTCACGGTGATCTCCCTCTACCCGCTCCATCAGCACGGTCATATCAGGATTTACTTTGTGATGCACATAGGTCTCGTCCCAGGTTTCAAACTCAGAAAGCCCCTGCATTACAGGGTGCTCCGGCTTTACGATAGGGGCTGTGAAGGTGCCCACTTTATGCGACTTGAACTGCCCACCCACAGCGTTCACGTACCAGTCGGAGTTTCGGAACATATAGGAGGCGCTGTGAATCGGAATCAGCGCTTTGCCATTTTCCACAAAATTCTTGATGGCCTGCTCCTGCCCAGGGGTGATGTTCTCGTGGTTGGCGTAGATCATCAGGCCGTCATAGTTCTTCAGGTTCTCCTCTGTCAGGTCTGCCGGGTCTGCGGTGTAGTGCAGGCTGATGCCTTCCTGGAAGAGCGGAAGCGCCAGCGACGGGAAATACTTCTCTGAGTCGTGATGTTTGCTGTTGTGCCCCAGGAAAAGGATATCAATCCGTTTGGCAGGAGACTCAGATCGGGCGCTCTGCCCTGTCTGAGCCTTTTCGGTACAGCCACCGATGGCCAAACTAAAAAGAAAAATAATGCACAGTAACTTCTTCATATAAGCGTTCCTTTTATTTACTTGATCTTACATTTATTTGCTTTCACACAATACCGCACAGGTACATCTATAAATTTGGAGTTGCCAGCGACTCAAGAACCGCAAAGCAATTTCATACTGTCATAACTTACTGTTCGTGATTATGAAGCCTTTGTTTGCCCAACGTGATTAATTACTTCAAAAGCATTACACGCTATAATTTATACTTGAACCATCTTGCTTCAGCATTATTTCAGCCTTGGTTATTAGAGGGGGCCAGAAGCTAGCTTCACCTATTATGTTGCCTTCTTTAGCACGCTGTAAAGCTTAATCTGAATGCTCCAGCTTCCTCTACGGCAACTTTATCTTAAATATAAACAATAAAAAATAAAGCGCCCTATGCAAACGTAACAAATACACTTATCGTTTGCCTCTTCTGAATTAGCAAATTCTGATACTATGTTAACAAAGGAATTGTGACGACTCAGAACGACTCCGGCAGCCTCATCTAACTAATAAAAAGGCACTACGTCAGCCTACTTGCCGGAATAAATATATTTTGCTTTAGTAAAAGGAAGCTTCTGCATGATGCGGGATAAGGGCCATGCAATTGAAAAGCGAAAGAGAAAACAGAAGGCATGTCTAAAGCGTTCGTATCCGGCAAGTTTCTGCCCTTTCATAAAGGGCACCATGCAATGATAGAATTTGCTCTGGAAAGGTATGATTTCCTGACGGTGCTGGTGTGCTGCATTGATAAGGGAAATGCTGCGCTCTTACGGTATAGACTATAATAAAATTAAGGGAAAATGGCAGGAAAGGTTTGATCAGTCTGTTGCTATAGCAAACCAGGTTCTGCTTTCTCGATTTGAACAGCGAATTGAACTATCAGCCACAGCTTTTCCTCTTTTGGCGCACAAAAGTTGAAACAGGCCTTTCAGGCGTTTACTGTATTTCCTGTCGCAGGCATGAATTGTACTAACATATCCTGGTGCCGGGTCACCATAATGTCCAGCACAAATTCCATCAGCGCATCGTCTTTCAGGGAGCTGTCTCTGAAGGCCATAAACCTGCTAAAGCCAATGGTGTCATGCTCCCTGATAAAACCAGTCAGCCGGTAGTATAAGTTCAAAGCTTCCCGCTTCCCTAAGGTGACGTGTAAGTAATTAAAAGTAGCTGTTTCCATTGGTATGTCGGATGCTCCCATTGCCCTGCGGACCTTTCACCTTGGCTGTGTTCGTCAGTAAAAGCCTTAGCAGGAAACGCAGAAATTTTTAAGTTCTAATAAGTTTGTTCCAAAGCCTGGATAAGGCAGGAGAAAAACAGCACAACCTTTAAACTAGATAAATTACTATTAATTAATATATTTATACAAATATAGCTTGTACACTATACTTTTCCAATACTCACTAGTAGGTATTTTTAGCAAAGATAAGCGCAGGAGATATACCGCAGTGTATCTCAACCCTTGTTAGACAGGGGAACTGCACTGTTTTTACTAATAAAAAGAATTTATTTAATTAGTCTACCAAAAAAGTAAAGCGGCCACAGAGGCAGTATTGATGCCTTCGATAAAAATATGTCAGAAAAACTTAGTTGCTGCCTGTTTGCGGGCTCTGAAGCGTTTGCCGTATCCAGCTATCTACCATCTCTACCAGCGCCGGGTTAAAGTTATTTCGCACATACTCTCCGAATTGCTCGCTCTCCCGGAGGCGCATCAGGTCTTGTTTCGTGCCTACCTTGATGAAGCCATGATCAGTGCCAGGTAAGAATTTGTACGTTGCCGAACCGGGATGCATGGTATTGATGGCATCTACCAGCAACTCAGAATTATTCGGACTGATAGCGGCAATGTCAGCCTCACCATAAATAACCAGCACATGGGTATCTGCGTCGCGCCAAGCCTTGTTGAAAGGAGCATCCTGTATACTCTGCATAAATGTATAGTGGCGCGTAAAAATGTGGCCATTGCCGTCGTATTCAAAATTCTGCTCTAAATAAGGCTTATAAGCCAGGTTCTTCAGCAACTCGTCCGGCGACTTCTTCTGTATCATGAACTCATAGGTAAGCGGCCCCAGAACTTTCATGTCCTCGTCTATCTGCACCGGGTCCGTACCTTCCACGGCTCGTTGTTCCCGGAATACGTCCAGCATATACTCATACCACGGCTTACCTGCCACACCGTATGCAATAATGCCCTTCACCTTTGTATTCATTGCGATAACCGGTGCTGTATTGGCTCCCAAGGAATGACCGAAGAGAAAGACTTTTTCAGCATCTATAAACTCATAGCTCTTCACCTTTTTTAAAGCGGCTGAAAACGCGGCCAGTTCTTCGGGGTAGGCAATCTCCATGCAGGGGGCGCTGCCCTGGCTATCGCCGGAGCCGGGCTTATCCATTTTAAAGACCGCATACCCTTTTTCCACCAAGCCATCCATCAGTTTGCGCTGTGGGTCGTGCAGGGGAAGGTTATCAATGGAGTTGCAGCCATAGCCCTGAAGAAAAAAGACTGTAGGGTACTTGCCTTTCCCTTTTGGCTTTTTCACTATCAGGCGGGTATAGCCGAGCTCCGTTTTCACCTCGTCGTATATGACTTCAGCATTCGGGTCTGTCTCCTGCGGCATTGCTTTCACCTTTTCCTTCAGCACCAGGTATTTTCCGTTACGCATGATGTTCACCCTCACAGGCTAACCGGTAGTGAAGGTACGGGCCTTGGTAACCACGTCCTGAAAGGTGTTGATGTCGGTGTCGTTAATTTTGAGGATGACATCGTTTGGCTGGAGTTTAAGCGCAGCGGCTGTACTGTTAGGAATAACAGCTGCCACTCTCCCTCCTGCTGTGGATTTCATGTTATAGGCTGCCGCCAGGGAATCGGGAACAGGGGCTATCTGTACTCCCAGAAAGGGCCTGCGTTTCAGGTTCTGAGCCTCTGCAGGCAAGCATAGCATATAAACTGCTATGGCTATTAAAACAATCTTTTTCATAGTAAAGGCAAGGCGGTTGATTGGGATTGGTAGTAGTCTTCTGTTCTATTGCCTGAAAAAGTTGTTCCCGCCTA
Organism: Pontibacter toksunensis; assembly: GCF_042686245.1. NCBI lineage: Bacteria > Pseudomonadati > Bacteroidota > Cytophagia > Cytophagales > Hymenobacteraceae > Pontibacter > Pontibacter toksunensis. Next base: position 6,903 of record NZ_JBHUOX010000013.1, read on the forward strand.
TTTTACCAACACGGTTGCGGGCTCAGCTTCAAGCTACTCAAACTCCCTATTCGTCAGGAAATTACGAACTATCTTCAGCACTTAGAAAAGAGCCTTGTTGTTTGCCGCCATCATTTATACTAATCCGACTTAAAAGCATACGAGTAGCCTTATTGTCACGGTAAACTTCTCCGGCGCTTGCTCCACTTTGCTGTGTTCAGTCTTTGCCTACCACGAAAACGCCTTAGAAGAAGGGCCTTGCATTCAAAACGAAAGCACATACAGGCAAGCTACACCTGGATTACTGCCCCTTTGCTCCTTCTCGCCAACTAGAGCGATAACTAGAAAATTGGAGTTTGGCGATTTTTTCGCTATACTTCATCCTCTCACCTAATAACAAGTATGATACAAGAAAATGATGTTGGCCTGACTTACTTTCGGAACGAATGGCAGAAAGCAAGTTTCAGTGTTTTGTACACCTACGGGTTCCTGATAAACAGCTATGAGAGTTTCTTTAAGAAACAAGACTTAACCAACCAGCAATACTACGCCCTGCGCATTTTGCGTGACAAATTTCCGAAACCTGTCTCTACTGCCTTCCTGCGCGAAAAAATGCTGGATAAAATGTCGGATGTTTCGCGCTTGGTAACCCGCCTTGAAGCCAAGGGCCTAGTTAACGTCACAAAGAATTCAGATGATAAGCGCTTGGTGAATATTCTGATTTCAGAACAAGGTCAGCACATGGTTGAGGCTATTGATAAAGATTTGCCTCAGTTGGATGCTATGATGAAGGACCTGACAGAGGAAGAAGCCAGTACACTAGTAACACTGCTTTACAAGGTCAGAGAGTCAGTAAAAACAGTGAAATAAAATTACTGCTGATTAGGTTAACCGGGGTGCCCAGCAACCGTCTCATTCAAGACTAAAAGAAACTACTATCAGCCTTGAACGAAACTTTGTATACTTACTTTAGCAAGCGCACATCATATATGCCGCCTGCCACGGAGCCTTCGTGTGCTACAAATTTTACTGTAAGCACGTTGCCAGGTGCACTGTTGATGGCTTTCTCCGGAAGCGCATAATCCACATTAAAAAAAGTATCTCCCTTCGAGCCATCCAGCTGCACCATTTTTAGGAGTATGTCATTTACATAGATGTCGAAGCTGCGGTCTTTGTCTAAGCCATAGTATGCGACGCGCAACGTATGGCCTTCCTTATTTTTGTTTTTAAGGTCATAGCTGAACCACCTGCTGGCATGGCGCCAGTGGCGGTCACGGAAAACGCCTGACTCTGTTTTCTCCCCTTTGTAGTTGTGGTCTGACTCCGGTTGCTGCTCTCCCGGGGCAACCCTGTCAACAGTACTTGCCTCCAGCACCATTTTCACTTTCTCTTCTTCCCGAATTGCTGCTTTCCTGGCTTCCAGTTCTTCCGGGGTTGATACCGGCCAGTACAGCATGTAGCGTGCATCATGCACCTGGAAGAATGGCACCAGCTCCACATCTTTATATTTATCTGAAGAGATGAGGCCGGAGGCTGTAAACGTTAACGGCTTGCCTTTAACGGGCTGCAAAGCGGAGGCAATATTTTTATCTGACGAAACCAGCACAGGAGCTTCTTCAATCGGATACGAAGGCCCATTGGCAATATGCCCCATACGACTGCCATCCGCTATCAGCCCTTCCAGGTTTGTTTTATCTGTTGCAGCAGCCAGCACAATGGGGCCGTGTACAAAAGACACCCAGCCGGAGGAATCAGGCAGGTACTCTGCCTTGGTTTGCATGGGCAGCGACACAGAAACCACATCGCCTGATTTCCATTTGCGCTCTACCGACACATAGGCAGCAGAAGGATCAGCTGTTGCCTTCACTTCTTTGTTGTTAACAAGCACTTTCAGCCCCCCTTCTGTCACCCAGCCTGGCCGCCTGATGTGAAGCGCAAACTTCTGTGGCTTCTTCAGCTTTAGTTTAAGGGAAGATGCTTCTTCGAAAGGAAAACTAGTGTTCTGAGTCAGCGTAACACCACGCTCTTTCCAGTCGAGGGTGGAAGGGATGAACAGGTTGACAAAAAGGTCTTTGTCATTATGTGCGTATATCAACTCGCCATACTTGCCGTGGTTTTCCAGGCCGGAGCCAACACAGCACCAGAAAGCCTCGTCCGGCTTGGAGTATACCCTGTAGTGCCGGGGCCGCATGGGTGTGAAGTATACGAAACCTCCCCTAGTAGGGTGCTGCGAGGAGAGGATGTGGTTGTACAGGCCCCGCTCATAGTAATCAATGTATTCCGCTGAAGCATCCGTCAGGTACAGTTGCTTCGAGAGTTTCAGCATGTTGTAGGTGTTACAGGTTTCCGGCCCTTCCTTCGATTCTATCATCGGAGAAAAGTCATTGACAGGGTGGAAATGCTCGCGCACACTGTTACCCCCAATTGATACAGTTCGCTCATTAACCACAGTGTTCCAGAAGAATGCCGCCGCATCTGCCCACGCTTTGTCACCGCCCACTTCTGCTACGCGCTTGTAGCCGATCACTTTTGGTATCTGGGTATTAGCATGCATACCCGTCAGTTCATCTTTCCCGGCCAGCAAAGGGTTCAAAACAGAATAATGGGAAAACTTACGTGCCAGCTCCAGGTATTTGCTGTCGCCGGTGATTTCGGCTACATCAGCAAACACTTCGTTCATGCCCCCGTGCTCACTTCGGAGCATGTCCTGAACCTGGGCATCAGACAGGTCAGCCGTTAGTTGCAGGCACCAGTCAGTAAGCTTCACCAGCATGTCCTTTGCTTTCTCGTTGCCCGTGAACAAGTACGCATCCCGCAGGCCGGCATAGGTCTTGTGGATGTTGTACCACGGCACCCACTTATCGTTGAGAGAGAAGTTCTCCGCGTCGATGTTACCCTTCGCTATTTCCTGCCACATCGCTTCGCCACCCGGTACGCCTCCAATGTAGCCATTCCCGTTCTTCTTTTGGCAAGCCTCCAGCTGGTCAACCATATAATTCAGCCTTTGCAGCAGTTCCTGGTTACCTGTTGAAGCATACATCAGGGAAAGCGCGGTAAGGTAATGGCCACCAATGTGCCCGTCGAGGCCGGTATTCTCCCAGTTTCCGTAGCTCTTTGCTTTTGCTTCAATACCTGCTTCTCTGAGGAAGGGCACCAGCAACCTGTCCGGCTCTAACGCCAGAATATAGTCCATGTCGGTCTGCTGGGCCTGCCGGAAAGGACTCTCCAGTAAAGCCACAGAAGAAAGCGGAAAGGTCTCTAAAGGGCGGGACTGGCTAAAGCCCAATAAAGGCAGGAGAAGTAATAAAGCTGAGCTTAAGATGGTAACTTTCATTTCTGATTATCGCATTGATATGACTCCTGAAAAGGACAGAATACTGCAGTATTTAGTTCAGAGAAAATTACTGCGCCGGCCTTACTTACAAGTGTAAAGTTTACATTTATAAATGTAGGTAAAGAATCCTAAACCAACAATTGCTGAGAATAGTTTTTCAAGAGGATGATTTCTTGAATTTTATGATTCCGATTGGCTGCTTCTGAAGTTGGGAAGAAGCAAAATGTTTCCTCAATGCGTTCAATAGAAAAGCCTAATCAGCTTTTCTATTGAACGCATTGAGGAAGATCAATATGCTGTAGATAAGCATAAGAGAAAAGGCAATTTGATTAGGGACCTCTTTTAAGATTTGTTAATGCCCTTGCCGTGTCTGGAGATCGCGCAGAACGCTTTTTAGCTTTTTCGGATCATCCATGTATTTCTCAAGGTTAAATAGCTCTACTTTTCTGAATTCAATGGGGTGGCTTTCGCTTTGCAGAGAGATATAACCTTCTTTCAAAAGCTGCCCGTCTTTTTTCACGGCCGGGTCAAAGTTGCTTACGCTTCCGCCGCCTATCTGCGGCTTCTGGAATGTCAGCACTGTGTCGCCTTCCACAATGTGCTTCACTAAGGAATCGCCTAGGACCAGCGCTTCCACGCGCACCCACTGGTCGCCGTGGTATGTTTTAGAGCTGGAGTTAATACAATGGGGAGTGAAGAGGGTGTCCCCCATCACAACGTTGGTGCCGGGCGTACAAAGGTTGGCCGTAGTCCTGGGGTCCTGCCCGTTCCCTCCCAGCAACTGCGCCTCCAGGGAGATCGGGAAGTCCTGATTCAGGCCCATGGTGGCAGCCGGCTGGGAATGCAGCATGGCGCCGCTGTTCCGGAAAGCCCAGCCGGGTCCTCCCTTTGCCTGATCTCCTGTGAAGCGGTACTCCATTACCAGCAGGTAAGCCGAAAAGGGTTCTTTATAGAAGAGATGCCCGTACTTCGTACCAAAGTCATCATATTGATCATAGTTAACTGTCAACTTGCCGTCAACTACCTGGAAGGTATTTCCATAGTTCTCGTTTAGGGGATAGCCGTTGATTTTCACATCCCAGTCCTCCAGGTCTTTTCCGTTGAAAAGCTGCACCCACTCATCAGTAGCTTCTTCTTTCTTTTGTACGGTGCAGGACAAGCCCACCAGGAGCAGGCAGGTAGCGAGTAAGGTTGTAAATTTCATTTTTGAATGAGTTAGGTTCATTTGATTCTCAAATTCGAGGTAGCCGAAGCGCATGAGCTGGAACGATACTTTTTTATCAAGGGCTGATTCTTTCTTTTTCTGCCTCTACATACCGCTTGTTCAGATAACTTTTCTGCATGAGGCATTTTACTCATTGCCAAGGATTTTAGGCTGACCGGCAGGGGCAGCCTGGTGCAGACGGTAACTGAGCGTGAGGTTAACCTGCCGTCTTCTCCCCTGGTTTTCACTGCTGGTATAAAACCTTACCCCCTCCACACTTTCGCCTTCGAAAACAGAGCGGCTGATGCGGGTGTTAAACAAGTCCAGTGCATTGAGGGTAATAGTGCCGTTTCTGTTAAAAATATCTTTACTGATACCCAGGTCTACGTAATACAACGCTCTCTGGCGTCCCTGCGGTGTTTTCTGAGGTGCTTCGTAATTGGCCCGCACCTGAAACTCTATAGCCTTGGGAAGGGTGAACCGGGAAGTATGGCGGGTAAACCAGCTGTAGGTATCAGTGCTGAAGTTTTCCTCGAAGTTACTGCCGTCGATAATGGAGCGGAAGAAGTTGAAGCTCTGGTCCAGCTTCCACCAAATGGCTGGCGTAAATGAGCCTGTGAATTCAAGGCCAAATGCATCTTCCGCGGCCAGGTTTTCAGGACGCAGCGTGGCAACGCCTTCTTCATTTACCCGCCGGATGGTGGTTATTCTACCTGTACTGTGCCGGTAGAAGATAGAAGAGGAAAGTGAGCCCGTATCGAAGTACTTAATGTGCCCAAAATCAAAGGCATTCGTAAACTCCGGGTTGAGGTTAGGGTTACCGCCCATCACGTTACGGCTGTCTGACAGAGTAAAATAAGGGCTTAAGTCAAAATAAACAGGCCTGCGCACACGGCGGCTGTAACTGATTTGCAGGGCATGCTCCTTGGGCAGATTATACGTCAGGTGCGCACTCGGAAACAGGTTGGTGTAGCGGCGCGGGTTTACTTCGTTTGTCTCCCGGAGCGTGGTTTTTACGTCAGTGTGCTCAGCCCGCAACCCAACCTGGTACGACAGCTTCTTGGTTTTATTTCCGAGGATGCCATAAACGGCATTAATGTTCTCATTATAGATAAAGTAATTATCCAGGCCGGGCAGCGGGGTGATTTCCCCGGCGGCATTCTCATCCCCCACCAGGTAATCGTTTACCATATCCCGGAAACTGCTTCGGAGACCGGCTTCCAGCTTGCCGCCTTCACCTATTGGCTGCACATAATCCACCTGGGCCAGGTACTGCTTCTCATACTCATCGTTCAGGGAGCGCTGCAGCAGTCTCCTTGCAGCATCAGGCGTGCCATCGGGTGAGAAGGTGTTCTGGGTATATACCTGGTCAGAGCTTTCCCAGTAATCCAGGAGCCGGAAATCAGCGTTCAGCTCCTGCCCTTCGCGGGCAAAGGTTTTCTTATAGCTGATGGCATACTCCGCATTCACCTCCTCTTCGTCTTCCACCTGTTTGCGGGTAGTATAACTCTGGAGGTCATTGCTGCCAAGGTAGTCTTCGTAGCGAATGTTCCGGACACGGTTTGCATCGCTCCGCCTGAACAGGTAGGAAGCTGTGAGGATACTGGTTTCGGTGAAGAAATAATCGAGCCCGCCCCGAATGTTGTTGTTAAATCCCTTCAGCCGGGTGCTATGTTCCTGTCTTAAAATGGTAGTGACGTTATCAGTAGTCAGTTCCTGGTAAAGCGAGCCAAGGCTGGGCGTAATACGGTAGGCAAGGCCATAGTTCACGAAGAAATTCAGCCTTTTGTGGCGATAGTTGAGGTTGGCGGCACCGCCATAATTGGTAGGTTCACCGGCTATCACCTCAAAGGAGCCATTGAACCCACTCTTGCGCTCTTTTTTAAGCACAATGTTGATGATGCCGGACATACCCTCCGCTTCGTAGCGCGCCGACGGGTTGGTGATGATTTCTACCTTCTCAATCAGAGAGCCCTGCAACTGCTGCAGCCCGCTGCCCCCTTTAAAACTTACCAGCCCGGATGGTTTTCCATCAATCAGGATGCGTACATTCTCACTGCCCCGTAGTTTCACGTTCCCTTCTGCATCCACCGACACAGACGGAATATTACTCAGAATTTCTGTCGCAGAACCGCCAGCGTTTGCCAGGTCCTGCCCTACGTTGAAAATCTTCTTATCCAACGACAACTCCATGGAGCTCTTTTCGGCCTGCACCACCACCTCCTTTAGGGCAGTGGCTGCCGACTCATGCAGCTTCAACAGGCCAAGGTGGTGGTCGGGCTTATCAGAGCTAAGTTTGAAGGCCGGTGATTTCAAGGCCTTATAGCCCATAAACTCTACCAGCGCATAATATTCACCTAAAGGAGCATCCAGCTTAAACTCCCCGGCCTCATCTGTAATGTTTCCGGAGATCAGGCTATTATCAGCACTCTTGAACAAACCCACACTGGCGTAAGGCAGGGGCGTGCCGGTTTGGGCATCCACCACTTTGCCGCTTACGGCCGCTTTTCTGCCTCCCTGCGCCAGGCTAAGCAGCGGAAACAGGAAGAGGAGCATGAGGCAGCAGCCAGTAAAGCAAGCGCTCCTTTTGTCTGAAAGTAAAACTCTACGCATAAGCTGGTTAGCGATGTGAGGCAAGGCTCTTATTTATTGATAAGGTAAATTACAGTTAATTTCCTAACCTGCCAACACAAATGGTGCAGCTTACTTTCATACTTCCCTATGGAGTTTTTGCGGGTATAGAAGATAGCGGCCCGCATGGCCTTCCTACTTCGCCGGGTAATACCTGCCAGGCTCATAGGTATGGTGCCGGCTCCTGCAGTGCGTAGGCGTTTTTAAAGAAAAAGTTCCTCTTTATTTAGAATTATTATAAATAAAGATTGTCTGCTAAAGCTGCAGTATATACTTTTGTCTTATATATAATCAGTCTAAATAAGGTTTTAATCTCTATGAAGAAGTCTCTACTCCTTGTTCTGTGGCTTTTTGCCTTGTCCGTTGGGCAGGCGCAAAGCCAGAACGCCAGCATCACCGGTCAAGTGACATCGCCTGAAGGACAAGCGCTGGAATCTGTAACAGTTGCCCTGGAGGAAACAGTGCTGGGCACCAACACCAGCGAAAGTGGTGGGTTTACCCTCAGCAACATCAAGCCGGGCAGCTATACATTACGTGTGGGCGGAGTAGGATATAAAGCTGAGCGACAGCCTGTGGTACTGCAAAGTGGTGACAGGCTGGACCTGCGTGTTACGCTGCAGCCAAGCACCAGTTCTCTGAACGAAGTAGTGGTGTCAGCAAGCCGGAGCGTAGAAACGCTGGATGAGACACCTGCCTCTGTGCACGTAATAGACTCCCGCACACTGCAACTGCAGTCGCAGATCAGCACGGACATTTCCAACATACTGGCTAACTCAGTACCGGGGCTGGCGCTCAACAGCAACACCACCAGCAACGTGGGGCAGACCCTGCGCGGCCGGAATGTCCTTATTATGGTAGACGGTATTCCGCAGTCTACGCCCCTGCGCAACGGCAGCCGCGATGTGCGCACCATCGACCCTGCCGCTATTGAGCGCGTGGAGATAGTAAAAGGAGCCACGGCCGTGTATGGAAACGGAGCCGACGGCGGCCTGATAAACTACATCACGAAGCAACCAACTACCAGCAAACCCTTCAGCGCCTATACCTCCCTGTCAGGAACAGGGATGCTTTTCCACCCGGAAGGCACATTTGGAGGCCGCGTTTCCCAGCAGTTCTCAGGTAAGCTGAAGGATTTTGACTATGTGGCCAGCGGCACTTACGAAAAAACAGGTGTGATGCGCGACGGCGAGGGCCAGGTTATTTCCCCGGTTTATGGGCTTGGTGAAACGAGTCTGTACAATGGCTTTGCCAAAGCAGGGTATAACTTCAGCTCTGACCACCGCGTGGAGGCCATGTACAACTACTTCGGCAGCCGCCAGAAGTCAGACTATGTGATGCAACTGGGTAAGTATGGCGAGGAGCCAACCACAGGCGTAAGAGGAGAAGTGCTTGGCGAACCGGAGGGCACTAAGTATAACCACAACGCACAGGTACGCTACATCGGTAAGAACCTCTTCCTGAACACAAACATGGAGCTGAGCGCTTATATGCAGAGTTTCTTCACCGTCTACGGGTATACCCCTTACTTTAAGAATGGCGGTCAGTCTACCATCAAGTCCCGCAAATACGGACTGCGCCTGAACCTGAACACTCCCTTCAGTTTAGGCGGCGGAGTGAATGGCAGCATTGCCTATGGCGCCGACTACCTGAACGATGTGACGTCACAGCCGCTGGTGGATGGCCGCACCTGGGTACCTGAAATGGACCTGAAGAACCTGGCGCCTTACGCCCAGTTACAACTCGACATCCTGCAACACCTCAACTTTAAGGCAGGCTATCGCTTCGACAATGTGTCTGTTACCGTGGATGATTTCCAGCAGCTGGTGCTGGCCAGTGGCGCAGGCGGTGATTATGTGCAGGGCGGCAAACTGAAGTTCAACGCCAACACCTTTAACGCCGGACTCCGCTATTCTGCGCTGGAGTACTTCAAGCCTTTTGTTAGCTACTCACAGGGCTTTTCTATGATAGACGTGGGGCGCTATGTGCGCGGTGCCAAGGAAAACTTTATCTCGCAGATGAACCTGGAGCCTGTTATTGTGAACAACTATGAAGCTGGCTTCCACAGCCAGGTCGGCATCGCCTCCTTCAGTGGAGCCTACTTCATCAGCACCTCCAGGCTTGGAGCCAACCTGATTGCCAACGCAGAGGGTGTGTACGAGATTGAGCGTGCACCGGAACGTGTAGAGGGATTCGAAGCAATGATGGACATATTCCTGTCTGAGAAGATTACCTTAGGTGCTAGCGCCTCCTACAGCGAGGGAAAAGCTGACTTCAATAACAACGGCGAGTACACCGACAATGAAGACAAGTACCTGACGAGCCTGCGCATCGCGCCGTTCAAATTCACCTCAAACCTCAACCTGAAGCCTGCAAAAAACCTGAACCTGAACCTGCAGTGGATTTACTCCGGTGAGCGCGACAGGTTTGAGCGCAATGCCAGAGGAGGCTACAACTCTGGCCAGGGCCCTGTAAAGGCGTTTAATGTGTTCAACCTTGCCGCTTCTTACCAGGCCACTGATAAGCTAAGCCTGAACCTGGGCATCGAGAACCTGCTGGACAAAGCGTATTACCTGCCGCAGGCCTATTGGTACGGCCGCGACGACAACTTCACAAGAGCCAACGGCGCCAGGTTCCAGGCAGGAGCAGCCTATAAGTGGTAAGACTTTGAAGAAGACGAACCACACATTCTCTATCCACCATTGGTGTGGGCTGATAGCCGGGATATTTATCCTGGTTATCAGCCTTTCCGGTGTTATACTTGTTTTTGATGATGAGATAGATGAAGCTGTGTTCTCCAGGCAGTCCCGTTTGGAAACACCGGCGCAGTCGCTTCATATAGATAATTCAATCGGATGGGTAAGAGCGGAGAATCCGGGCTGGGATATCCGGGTGCCCTCGTTGCCGGCCTCTTCAGATGAGGCGCTGCTATACGAACTGCGCCAGGGGCAGCTGCGCCAGTGGCTATTTGTGCACCCTGAAACTGGGGAAAAACTCTCCGTTGTTGGGCAGGCGCACAACCGTTTCTCTTACGTGGTGCTGAACCTGCACTACAACCTGCTCTCCGGCACGCCTGGAAAAATCGTCGTACTGCTGGTGGGCGTGGCGCTGCTACTGCTCACCATTACCGGCTTTATCCTGTACCGCAAATCAATCCGGAAAGTGCTGACCTTCCGGCAACGGGTTTGTTTTTTGAGCCCACGCAGCTTTTATTCCAGTCTGCACCGCATTGTGGGGGTGTGGGCGCTGGCGTTTAACCTGCTCATGTGCGTCACGGGTTTGTCGCTGGCTATAACGGTGGTAAACGCCGCGCTAAAGGGTGGCCCGAAAGAAGTAGCTGTCCCGGAGATAACAGCCTCCGTGGATGCTGCCATGGCAACCATAAACACGACCTATCCCGGTTTCGAAATTAGCTATCTCCGCTTCCCGGTTAATAATGAGGGGCAGCTGCAGCTTTTGGGCCGCCTTAAAGCAGATCCTTCCTACTACGGCCGGTTCTACAGCAGAGTCCCTGTGAACTACGAAACAGGCGAACTTGGGGAGCCATTTTTCCTGCGCGACCAGCCCTGGTTAGACCGTTTTCTGACGGTGCTGCACCCCATTCACTTCGGTGATTTTGCCGGACTGCCTGTAAAATTACTGTATGCCTTCTTCGGGCTGATGCCAGGTGTTCTGGCTATTTCAGGCTTTTTCATATGGAGGCTACGCGGCAAAAAGGAGTATAAAAGAGTGCCAAAAGCCAGGGCTAAGCTATCTTTACCTTAGCAGCCTAATGGAACGATACACCTGCTGTCTTCTACGCTCAGCAAAATGGCTCTTGTTCAGGAGAAGAGGCTGAGCCTTCCTGCAGATACTTAGCACGCCACAAAGAAAATGCATGTAATTGTCCGTTTTTGAAGCAAACTACATGCACTCCCGCTACAACCTGCCTAATGTCGTTTTAGCCAAAGTTACATCTAATCGAATGCTACATTCTAATTCTTATCAACATAGCGGTACATTTCGGAGGCTGCCAGTAAGAAAGCCCCAACTCCAAAATTTGAAGTAGAATTCGCGTCCACCACTTGTCCCGGGATGGCTCTTTCGCCGATTGGCTGCACATAGCCAACCTTTCCGCTCGGTTGCAAAGCCACTGTGGTTAAATAGTTGTACCCTTTGGCAGCAGCCGGCAAATACTTTTCCTTATCGAGGTAGCCGTTGTTGATGCCCCAAAGCAAGCCGTAGGTAAAGAAAGCGGTGCCGCTCGTTTCAGGCCCAGGTGCAAACTCCGGGTCCAGGATGCTGCGTGTCCAGTAACCTTCAGGCTGCTGGGATTTGTTTATAGCCTCTGCCATACTCTTGTACCTTTCAACAAAAAACTCACGGTGCGGCGCGTCTTTTGGCATATCCTGCAACACCTTGGCCAGCCCGGCAAATACCCAACCGTCTCCACGTGCCCAGAAATCTTTCTTACCGCTGGCACTTTTGTGCTTTGGGTACACATACCTTGCATCACGGTAATATAGTTGCTCTTCCGGGTCATACATTACAGAGTCGGCGTAGCGGTAGTAATCATACAGCTTCTCCAGGTACTGCTCATTACCCGTAGTCTTATAAAGTTTGGTCATCACCGGCATCACCATATACAGGCCATCGGCCCAATGCCAATAGTCGTTATTCGGTGTGGTCATCTGGTACTCCATCACCTCCCTGGCACGGGCTATTTTCTTCTCATCTTTTTCTTTGTCAAGGTTATATAAGTCGATGTATGTCTGGAAAGCAATCTGCCAGTCACCAAACAGCACATGGTCATCGGTCTCTCCGTATTTGTACTTCCAACTCGCCTTGTCGGGCGACTTCGCGCCCATCCACTCGTTTTTCTCCGCCCATGCTTCTGAGTATTGGCGGAAATCTTCGTTCTTCGTCACCTTGTAGGCTTCCATATTGCCGGTGTGGTAGGCAGCAACGTCCCAAAAAGCCCATCCATGGTCAGGGTTTGTTTCCTGCCAGTAAGTGTTCGCCTTATTGATAACCTGGGCAACCTCTTCTTTCGACTGAGGGACAAGCGGATTTTCGGACGATGTTCCGGTAGTTGTTGCGCATGCGCTGAAAATCCCCAGCAACAGCGCTAGATAAATAGATGATTTAATTTTCATGTCAAAATTTAAAACGGGTTGATACTGTTATTTAATTGACCTGCTGGTACAGGCTTAATCTTATTAATCATTAAAAATCGGGCTTCCACTCCACTACTTTTATCGGCTGGTGCGGCATGTTGGCCTGTCCTTCGCCATCTACCTGCTCTACTTTCTGCACAAACAGGTTCAGTATTCCTTTTTCTTTCCAAAGCTCCGTATCGTAGGTGGGTTCCCAAGAGCCTAACGACTCCTGTGTCAGGTCCACAATTGACCATTTTGGGTCCGACAGTTTATTTATGACCACCGCTGAGGCTTTATTGCCCCTTTCCTCATCCCGGAAGAGCATCAGCACCGATGTATTGGCACCCGCGTTCTTTACCAGCACCTGCGGCCTGGCAATGGGTATGCGTTTGGTACCTACCCCACTCAGGCTGAAGGGTGTTGTGCGAAAGTCCAGTTGAAGCGATTGCCAGGTCTTGCCATTGTGGTACACCAGGTGGTACTGCGGAATTTCGGAACCGGCCTCCCGCCAATAAGTGGCGACAAAAGGGTTGCCTTCGGCATCGGCTCCCATCGACGTCTGGTTAATGAGTTCGCTGTTCTGCGGAATCTCCCATGCCTTTTCTGCTGTGGCTTCTGTTATAGGCAATGTATATTTCTCCCCGGTCGATTTCTCCCAGGTTTTACCCCCATCAGTAGAGCGGGCGTAGCTCAGGTCGTGGTTGCTGGCTACATTAGGGCTCTCGCGCCATACCCACGACACATGGATGGTGCCCTGCTGGTCGATGTGCGCCTGCCAGTAGGCATTGCGCTGGCCTTCGCCATCTATCAGGCTGCTGTGCAGTTGGGTCCATTGCCGGGTGTTGGTGTCGTAGCTGTTGATGACCATGTTGCCCTGCCCGGAGCCGCCATCGCGGTAAAAGAACATGAGGTTGCCGTTCTGCAGCCGGTAGAACTCAGGATAAGACACGACCCGCTCATTCTGGCCCGTCATGGGTATTTTGTTTGTCATTTGCAGGGAGCCAGGGCTCACGCTGCGGGCATAGTTCAACTGGTTGTTATGGTGGTCCCAGGAAAGGTGCAGGTAGCCATCCCCATCCACCATGATGCTGATGGTATTATGGGCATCCGCTGCATTGCCTTTGAAATTAGTCTTCTGTATTTCCCAGTTATCTGTTCCGCTTTTCCTCTTCGCCAACACTACATGCTGGTTCTCATCATACCATGCGGTGTACTGCGTATCCTGATGTGTAACCAGCGAGTTTTTACGAAATACCACTGCATTCACAGAATTATTCGCCCAGCCATCTGCCACAGTTATAGTATTGGGTTCAGACAGACGGGAGGTCGTGCAGGAAGTGGCCATTAAAGTGGCTGAGAGAACGGCCACCGTTAACCACCCCTGAAAAGTATATTTATACGTCATGTAAGAGCTTCTGTACATCACTGTGGCGCAGTGCGAAAGGCCATTGAAATCAGCTTTGCTATTTTTAGACACTTAAGTTAAACTGTATGCGTGTCTGGCCAAGGTTTAAGCCCGTGCTTTCCTATATAGAGACAGGTACACTGCTTTTTTAGACTTTTTCCTTCTGATTTATTAGTCAATTAGTTCATCCCAGCCTTTTTCAGGTTAACTCCCTTTACCCCCTCATGCGTCGGCTTCACCTGTTTGATGCTGCCGTCCGGGTTAAACTCCAATTTGTCTATGCTCACCTCCCGGTTATACCCAGCAGCGCTTCCCATATTGATTCCGTTAGGATAGTTGAAGCGGTGGTACACAATGTACCACTCTTCTTTGCCCGGAATCTGAATAACGGAATGATGGCCTGTCGCATAAATTCCTGCCGCCGGGTCTTTGGCGATGACCAGGTTACTTTCCGGTACCTTTATTTTTCCTAGCGGGGAGTCAGAAGTGCCGTAGCGTACTCTATAGTTTTCACTGCGCGTATCGTCTTCAGACCACATAAAATAATAAGTCCCGTTCCTGTAAAGCACGTTCGCTCCTTCCCTGAATGTAGCGTCCGGCGTCATCACTTTTGTTGTACCTGGCTTCAGGGAAATCATGTCTTCATTTAACTCGGCACCGGCCATATAGCCGTTGCCCCAGTACAGGTAACTTTTGCTTGTTTTCGGATCAGTAAAAACATCAGGGTCGATTTGCTGCCCACCTGTCACTCCCTTCGGAAAAGCATCGATCAATGGTTTTCCGGAGTCTACAAAAGGGCCTGTCGGGTTATCAGCCACAGCAACACCAATCTTCTGTGCGGCTGTGAAGTAATAGAAATACTTATACTCCCCGTTCATCTTCTTCTCAATGATGGTGGGTGCCCAGGCATTTCTGTCAGCCCAACTCACGTCTTTGTTCAGGTCCAGTATCACCCCCTCATCTTTCCAGTTCACCAGGTCCTCGGAAGAGAAGGTTTTGAAATACGTGCCTGACCAGCCGGTAAAGCCATCGCTTGTGGGGTAGATATAAAACTTGCCTGTTTTTTCAGAATAGATAATGTCCGGATCGGCATAAAAGCCTTCCAGCGCCGGGTTGTGGTATTCTCTTGCTACCACGTCATACGTCTGAGGCTCCTGCCCCTGTATCTGCACCGTGTACTTTACTGGTCCAGTTGTAAAGTTCTGGGCGGATGTTGGTGTAATGGTAACACCAGGGAAAGTGATAAAGGCCGGGTCAAAAGAGGTTAAGCTGGTACCCGGCTTTACAGGCAGCGTCAGCCTTTTTCCTGCCGTGTCCAGGGAGATGTTTATCTTCTTCAGGGCAGGGGCCTTGGCCGACATGATGATGTCATCGGTGCTTCCCCACTTGCGCATCAGCCTAGCTGCTTCTTCGGACGTGATGGGTAGCACGGTGCCATGGCGGGGATGGAAATTCATACGCACTTCCTCATCTATCACCGTGAAGTTTTGCAGGTCTTTGCTTTTGGTAAACTGGTATTTTCCTTTTGTATACACGTCATACATCAGGATATACTCATCACTGTTGTTGAGCTTAAAAACACCTGAACCTTCCACCGGGTCCTTCGTCTGCTGCACATACTTGTCCTGCAGCTCATACCCTTCCGTCAGCTTATCGGAAGTAGCGATTTTTATACCTGCCCCCTCTCCTTCTGTTTTAAAAAACAGGTGGTACTTGCCGTCTTTGTAAATGATGTCGCCATCAATGGCAGCACTGTTGGTGGGGCTGTAGAACAGTTGCTTTGGCGTAGTTTCCAGGGCAGTAAAGTCATCGTTGGCGTAGGCATAGTAGATCTTGTCAGGATCCTCACCATGCTTCATCGAAAAGTAAATCATGTACTTTCTGGCTTCGGGATCATAAATGGTCTGCGGTGCCCACACCCGCAGCAGGTCTTCCTGGTCGGGAAACTGCTCCTGGATATTTACCACACTGGAGGTCCAGTTCACCAGGTCCGTAGACTTCAGCAGCACCATGGCCCTGTTGGAGCTCCAGCCGTTGGCCGACACCATATCAGTTACCACCATGTAGAACGTTTTGCCATCGGCCCCGCGCAGAATGTGCGGGTCCCGCACACCGCCAGTGGAGCTGATGTCTGCTGAATTAATGACAGGCTTGTTTCCGTTCAGGGCCCTGTAGGTATACCCATCGTTGCTCAGGGCAAACCGAATGGCTTCTTCGTCTTTGCTGTTACCCGTGAAGTAGGTGAACAGGTAGGCACCTGGCTTTTCTGCTGCTACCTCTGCCTGGATAGTCTTTCCTTCACCGTTTCCGGCAGTGGAGTTTGTGAGTTGCTGCCCACAGGATGCAGCCAGTACACTCAGGGCCATACCCGCGTACAGGCCCAAGCGTTTGCGTGTGCTCACGCGGGTATATCTTTTTAGAATAGAATGGAAGTGCATGTTGATATTAGATTCAGCTTTTACTTTTTCTGTCTTTATAAACTTATACTGGCTATAACCCTTGAGGAACAGCTATCTTAGCTGTTGTTTTAATGTAGGTCCAAGGCGTGATCTCCAGGAAAATCCTGCCCTGTCCAAGCTTTCACGGCTGTCCAGGGGGCTGCCGGCGATGACCAGAAGGGATCTGTTTCCGGCAGGCCAAGCGGCAGGAAAATCGCAGCGCAAAGGTATAAGCTGCCAGTGGTAATATAAAAGTCGGCCGCATCTGGCTGGTACCCGTACAGGCCAATGTTAAGCCAGCCCTCTTTGGTGAAAGCAGAGGGTGCCTCCAGCGTTTTCTGGTTTACAGCCGTTAAGGCGGTGCGTACCTGTCCCGGTTTCAGGGACTCAGGAAATTGCCGCCGCCACGCCATATCTGCTAGGTGATGGAAAGCCCCTGCGGCAGGGATCTCATAGAACAGGAAAGCAGTATAGAGAAGCCTCTACACCGCTTTACCGTATCCGATTGGCACTAGCCAATATGCTCAATGAATTGGCGCCCATTCCCGTCTAAAAAGTTCGGGATGAGTCATGTTTAGCCAGAATTATTTGCACATCATGAATATGAAACTAAAAACTGGGTAATAATCTTTGTTCTTAAACTACAACATTTCACAGTTTTTTGATTTTAAGAGGTTTAAATTAATAACCAGGATTCTGTTCTAATTGTGCACCGCGGTTACCTTCTATCTCATCAGCTGGTATCGGCCAAAGATTAAAATGTTCACTTAATCCTTGGTCTACATAAAACGGGTTGTATTTCAAGACGCGGTCGTACAATAAGCCTAAACGCATTAAGGTAAGTTTACGTTTTTCTTCCAAACCGAGTTCGCGCATACGCTCATCCAGAATATAATCTATATCCACCTCTGCAGCAGTTATAACTGATGCGTTTGCTCTTCTGCGTACGGTATTAATATCTTCAGCAGCAAGTTCGGGTTGGCCATTTGCTAAATACGCCTCAGCTCTAAGCAAATAGGTCTCTGCTAGTCGTACCATATATTGATCTGTATAGGTTCCACCTGCAGCACCAGTAAGTGCATATGGTACGGTAGCTGGTACTCTGTATAAGCCTGCCGGATGATTAAAAGGAGTTGTAACTTTGGTTGGATAAGCATAAAACTCCCTTCGCTTAGGTGCTGTCTCGGTTGACCAGACAGTATCACGACCTATCGCTTCTGCGATAATTGCCAGGGCGCTTGAATTATCTTTGTTGTACACTCTAACAAAGTTATGATTTGCGTTTCTGATGTCATTAACAAAATCAGGATTGGTTACATTTTCACCCCAGATTGCATTTTCATAGTAATCCGTAGGTATTCCCCAGCCAATACCGCGACCACCTGTATAATCTCCAACGGGCCAGGAGTTGAAAGGCGGGAATCTCAATAAGGGAGCAAAATGTCTTTCGGCTAAATAAGATCCTCCCATACCTCCAGATACTATACCACCTCCCTGAATATCCAATTCAAATTGAATAACCCATAAAGCCTCTGTGTTTCCACTACTCCTGTTTTGATTTCCGCGTCTAAACAAATCCCAATACACATCTCCGAGATTTTCATCGGAACGGGTACCAAAGCGTGATTGCATAAGTGCTGTATTAGGATCATCTATAACTTTGGAAGTAGCTTCAATGGCATCTGCAGGTTGTCCTAAAGCCAAATATGCTTCTCCTAAATAATGATAGGCAACCAAATTGCTTACCCTACCATCTACCACTTGATCGATACTTGGCAAATTTTCAGCAGCAAAGGTTAAATCTTCTACCACTTGATTGAGCACTTCCTCTTTGCTGGCACGTACAAAATCAACTTTAGGAGAAGTCACCTCTTCTAAAACCAAAGGTACCCCACCATATAAGGTTACTAAAACATTGTAAGCAAACCCTCTAAAAAAACGAGCCTGAGAAACGATGTCCTGAGTTTCCGCCTCGCTCATCTGCGAATTTGGAGCTCTTTCTATAATAGCGTTAGCCTCGGCTATGGTTTTGTATAGCAAATTCCAATGTACCGTAGGGATGGGACTTGCAGGATTATAAGCCTGTGCCATATTACCATGTCGTACGAAGCCTCCTGGCTCGCCATCATAAACAAGATCTGTACCGTATATGAAATCAAATGGTCTTTGGTCATCCCTGTTGTAGAATTGTCTTCTAACCAGGAAATATAAATTGTTTACAGAAGCACTAAAATCTGAATAGGTTGTATATGCATTCGCAGAACTTAAGAAATCTTCTGGTCTTTCATCCAGGAAATCTTCGTCACACGAGGACATAAATACAAGAAACGACAGAAATATTAATATCTTTTTCATGATTCTTCTTACAATGTTAAATTAAGACCTACCGAATACGCTTTTAATACTGGTCTTCCTCCTCGGTCTAACCCCACACCAGTCTCAGGATCCCAACCTCTCCAATCTGTCCAGGTGGCCAGATTCTTACCACTCACAAATAGGCTCAAGCCTTCTATTCCAAATCTTTCTAAAAGAGCTTGATCGAAATTATAACTCAGGTTTACGTCTTGTAATCGTACAAAACTCCTGTTTTCAAATCGTGTACCCGCGATACCAGGCGCTCCTGCAGCCAATGCATTTAAACCACCAGGATTCTGTGGAGACCAATAATCAATACCACTTAAATGATTTAACCACAAGGTATTGGCATTTCTATACAAAGCATTATCGTTTTCTGCTATGTAGAATTCGTCACCACCCTGAACAGAATTGAAGAAAATATTTAAAGAAAAATTCTTGTATGTAAAAGTATTCAACAACGATGCTCTAAAGGCGGGATCACGTGTACCTAATATTCTTCGGTCATCTGCCTGGGCAATAATTCCATCACCATTTTGATCTACAACTCTATAATTTCCAGGTCCGTATCCAGGAATTATATTATCTTCTCCAATCTGATAAATACCATTCACTTCATAACCATAAATTGCGTTAATAGGCTGCCCTATAAAGAGCCCGTTTTGTATTAAATCATCTTCTACACCATCACCATCTGCATCTTCACCGGTAAGTGAAATGATTTTATTTCTATTTGCTGAGAAATTGGTCGTTGCACTCCAGCTAAAATCTTCTGAGCGCACAACATCACCAGTAAGCGAAAGCTCTACCCCTTTGTTTTGTACCTCTCCTAAATTGGTTTGAATTGAGTTAAAACCAGTTAGGTAGGGAACTCTAACAGCAAACAGCAAATCGTTGGTTATATTGTTATAAACATCGATACTACCCTGTAAACGGTTTGAAAAAAGTCCGAAATCAAGTCCCAGGTTAAGACCAGTCGTTTTTTCCCATCGCAAATTAGGGTTAGGCAGAGAAGTTAACTCCTGACCGAAGGCAGGACCTGCACCATCGCCAAACACATAAGCTGCACGTGTAGTTAATCGTGCAAGCGAGCTATATCTTCCGGTTTGGTTACCACTAATCCCATAACTTACTCTGAATTTAAGATTGTTTACCCAACTTACATCTTGCATAAAGGCTTCGTTAGAAACATTCCAACCCAGAGCTCCTGAAGGGAAATAGGCTGTTTTTTGGTTTTCAGCAAAAGCAGAAAAACCGTCTCTTCGAATTGTACCGGTAAAGATATAGCGATTATCAAATTTATAATTTACCCGAAACATCTGGTAGTTTAGGCTCTCTGTAAAAGCTCCGGAGCTTGGTACAGGAACTGAACCCACGTTAAGGTCATTATAGCCTAAAGATAATCTGTTAAAATTAGATACATAAATATCCGTATCTTCGCCTTTTCGCTCAATAGCACCATAGAGCAATGTCGCACCTAAATCGTGTTTTCCAAACACACGGTTATATTTCAGGATATTATCCAGGGTATAATCTCTGTAAAAATTAATATATTTCCCTGCATCACCTACTCCCCCTGCACCGTAAATGCTTGCACCATATTGCTTATCAATCCTGTAATTATTACCAAAATTTAAACGATAAGAAAGTCCTTCTATAAAAGGAATATTAATCTCTGAATATAAGTTGGCAAAAAAGTAATCATGACGCTCATAATCTTCTGTATCATAAGCTAAAAAAGGATTTAACTCTATAGTACCGGAAGGGTTTCGTACTAAGTTACCATTCTCATCATATGGCGTCAGCAGTGGAGAGAATGAACGTAATTCAAAAAGCGCTGGCTCATCACCATCCTGATTTATGAAGGAACCAAAAGCTTGGATTCCTATATTCCACCAGTCAGTGGCATCTGCATCAAGATTTACACGAACACTTTTCCTGGAAAAATTATCGTTTTTAACAAGTCCTTCCTGCTCAGTTAATCCTAAAGACAATAAGTAGCTAACTCTTTCAGAAGCACCAGACAAGCTAAATTTATTTTCTAGAATATAACTGTTCTGAGTACCTTCATCATACCAGTCAAAATCAGTATTATTAAAATTACCGGGATTATTCGGATCCTGTAAGGTAAAGTTTACATTAGCCCCTGGGTTGTTTCCAAAATACCCTTGGTAATCTGGATTTGGAGTCGTGTATGCAGGTGGTAAATATTGATATTGATAAAGCTGTCTTTCAAGATAAGCGATATATTCATCTCTACGCATTGGTCTTAGATCAACCGTAGGACTTAAAGTTGCATATGAAGAATTAATTGTGATTTGAGGTTTCTGATTTCTTTTACCGCCTTTTGTAGTAACTAAAATCACACCGTTAGCTGCCTGCGCTCCATAAACCGCTGTTGAACTTACGTCTTTAAGAATGTCGATAGACTCAATATCATTAGGGTTTATCGAAGCCAAGGACCCATTATACTGTATCCCATCTAAAATGATCAGTACATTTTGATTTCCACTTAAAGAGCTTCTACCACGTATACTTATTTCGGGTGTAGCACCTGCAGAGGTTACCTGACCAATATTTAATCCTGGAACAGTACCCTGCAAACTTTGGACAACATTAGTGTTAGGTGCTTCCCTAAAAGCTTCAAGATTAGCACTGGCTACGGCTCCTGTAACATCACTTTTTTTCTGCGTGCCGTAACCTACTACCACTACTTCTTCCAAAGCTTTTGCATCAGCTCCCAACGTCACATTGATAGTAGACCTGTTGTTAACAGGCACTTCCTGTGACGCAAAGCCAATATAGGAGAAAACCAGTGTGCCATTTCCATCCGGAACAGTAATAGTATAATTCCCACTTGCGTCTGTTGGAGCAGCTTTATCAGTTCCTTTTAGCAATACCGTCACACCAGGCAAGCCCACACCACTTTCATCTGTAACCTTTCCGGTTACAGCCAGTTCCTGGAATGCAAATGTCCCTCCTGTAGACCATGAATGGCCTGAATTGGCGAGAGCCTCATCTAGAAATTTTGCTAAAGCGCTTTTGCTTAAATCATTAACAGATTCAACCCTGTTTGCACTAGAGTAACTGTGCGCTACCCCCGGGAAAGAGACACAGCATGCTGCAAGAGCCAGGCTATACCTTCCCAAAAAATGTGTAGTTACTTTTTTCATACCATTCATTATTTTTTACTTAAACAGGAAATAATTTAAGATTGCAAACTTTCATAAGACTCTATGTTATAATTGGTTTAGTCACTCCAGAGACGGTGCAAGCGATACAAAAAATCACTTATCAATAAAAGTAATTTCCTCCACAAGCAGCATCATTAGTCTCTAATAGCATGGTCTATAGGAATTTGCTCGCCACTCCATATTTTTTTCTGCGTCCATGGTTTTGCAGGATTTGTCCAAAACGGATCTTCGGGAGCCAAGCCAAGTACAAGAAATGCTTCTGAGCATAAATAAAGGCTGCCGGTCGAAATATAACCTTCGCCTATGTTCGGCTGGTGACCATAAAAACCAATGCGCAACCAGCCTTTTTCATCGAAAGTGCCGGGGGCTTCTATTTGATTCTTTATAACAGTATATAATGCCGAGCGTACCTGTGCGGGATCGATATCTTCAGGTAACTCTTTCCACAAAGCAACCTGGGAAAGTAGTTGAAAAGCACCAAAACGGTAGGCCAAAGAACGTCCGATTGGCGGATAAGTCCCTTCCGGCGATATTAGCCTCTCCTGAATAGCAGCGTATCTTCTTGCCCTATGTTTTACACGTTCAAAATCTTTTTCTCTTTCATTTCTGGTTTCTTTGAGGACTTTAAAAATGTCGAGCATCATCGGCTGAATTACAAAACTGTTGTAATAGTCCCAATGAAACTCCCGTCCGTCTCCATACATACCATCACCAAGGTACCACTCCATATGCTTGTTTAAGGCATAATCCATTCTTACCATGTCTGCTTCGCCTTCAAATTTTAATATGGCAGCTTCCACCATTCCGGTAAATAATAACCAGTTGCTATAATGAGGCTTGATGACACGGGAAGACTTTAAAGCTGTAAGTACATTTTGCTGTGTCTCCGGAGTGAGCCTCCCCCACAATTGATTCGGAGCTCTTAATAGGGCCTGGGCCAAAAACGCAGCATCTACCAGTGGCTGGCCATCCTTGGTGAAATTCATAAAATCCGGAGATTTGGGATCAGTAGCATTGTGGATGCTCTTCAGGGCCAGCTGAATATACTTTTCTCTAAGCTTTCCCTCCGGAGTTTTGTCGGGACCTAACTCCAGCCAGGGAGCCATACCAGACAAAAGGCGCCCCAAGGCTTCCAGGTAGGTAACATGCGTACGATCATCCCAGGCACCTGGCGATTTCTCAACCGGCATCCTCTTCCTTAACTCGTTCTTGCTTAATGATTGTAAGACAGGATCAGCGATCTTCACAAGTGTAGACACATAATATTCTCTTACCTTCGGCTCTTTTTTAACAGGAGGATCTACATATGCATGCCCTTCATGAAACATAAAAGCAAACAAGAAGACCAAAACTGTACATTTTTTCATCAAGCTAAGGCTTGTATAATATTTCATATTAAAACTTGTTTTTTGACTCGTAACCTAACTATGTTAATATCTACTCTTTCTTCCTCCTGGTCATGGTATGAAAAAGAAAGATCTTTTTTGGGGAATGCCGTGCCTATTCCGGTACTTCTGCTGATCCTTCTTTGCCATATTCCAGGTACCTCTTTAGCGCTTCAACATAATAATAGTCGCCATAGGTAAGAGGAACATCTACTTCGGAATTTGCAGGAAGACTGCCAACACTGTGCTTCAGGATAAAGCCGCCATTCGTACCTGGTGCTGCCAAATATTCAGGGGTAGACAAGGTGCGGATTATTTGTTCTGCATTGTTGAAATATTGTTCGGCCTTTTCGCCTTCTACATACTCACTGAGTTCCAATAAAGCAGATGCCATGATGGCAGCAGTGGAAGCATCGCGCGGGGCATTCGGGATATTCGGAGCATTGAAATCCCAGTAGGGTATTTTATCCTCAGGCATATTAGGATGGTTCAGAATAAATTCTGCTATCTTCTTTGCCTGCTCCAGGTACTTTTCATCGCCTGTCTCCCTGTACACATCGATAAAACCATACAAACCCCAGGCTTGTCCTCTGGCCCATGCCGATTCATCTGCATAGCCCTGCGCAGTTTTTTTCTCCTGTACATTTCCGGTCTCAGGGTCATAATTCAGAACATGGTAAGTGCTGTTATCTTCCCGGAAATGGTTTTCCATAGTTGTATTAGCATGTTCCACCGCAATATTATAATAGGTTGAATCGCCGGTTTGCTCTGTAGCCCAGAAAAGCATGTCCAGGTTCATCATATTATCGATGATTACCAGAAAGTCTTCCGGTTTTGAATTCCATGATCTAATCGCCCCAACCTTCGGATTATACCGAGTGACCAGAGATTTGGCACTTTGTATTATGATATCCTTGTATTCATCAGATGGATTTAAGCGATAGGCATTGCCAAAACTATCAAACATCATAAACCCAAGATCGTGGGTTTCGGTATTAAATTTTTCCTTTTCCAACACGGTCATTATCCGTTTTGCTTCCGTAAGCAATACCTCATCTCCTGTTTCTTCATATAGATATAGTAAGGTACCAGGATAAAAACCGCTCACCCACCATCCTGAATCGCTGGTTTCAAGCGAATCATTCTCTGCATAATAAGTCTTAGGAAAGCGCCCCTCAGGGAGTCTTTCCATCAACACTTTGTATTGTGCGGCAGCCTTTTCCAGGTTTTCTTCAGCAAGTTCCTCTACCTCCTTGTCCGGAGAGATTTTTGATTGTTGTTGTTGAACATTTTCGCCGCCGCCGCTGCTGCTGCTACAGGAAAACTGTAGCCAGGAAAAAGCAACCAGAAATAATGTACTGTACCTGTTGTTTAAATTCATATTAAATATATTAAGGAGATTTGATAATTGTCACTTGGTATAGACTGTTGCATCAAGACCTTCCGTTGAACTTTGAATTTTCTCCCAAAGTAAGTTTACTTTTTTGTCAGCAAGTCTGTGGTTAGCTGCATTAATCTGCAACACCATCTCCTTTGCTTGTTCCACTTCTTTCGCTTTCTCAGTATTCTGAGCGATGTACTGCCTCCAGAAGGCATCTTGAGCAGCATCATCTTCTATAACCCAAAGCCAGAATTTTTCATCTTCAGCAAACTCCTCTGCTAAGTAACGTTCATAATTTAAGTTCATCTTTTTCAGCCTTCTTCTTTGATGTTTCTTTTATTAAAGAGACTTTCTCAGTAAAATTTGGACATACTTACCAAATTATTTAAGAATGAAGGGAAAAGTTAAACGGTTAAAGCAAAAAAATGATAGGAAGAAAGCTTAATAGGCGATATGCAGGTTCTTTACGTTCTTTTTAAGAATCGTTATCCCCCTGCTTACCAGTTTATAAATGTTATCGGTGCTCATGTTCATCACCGCAGCTATCTCCTGGAAAGAGAGGTTCTTGTAAAACTTCAGCAAGATTGCCTTACGCTGATTCTCGGATAGTTGCAATAAGCCCTGCTTCAGGTTGATTTTCTGTAACGCCTTGCCTTGCCTGTTGATAAGTTGGTCCTCGATGGAGGCACTGGAGTCCTTCAAAGCCTCTTCAAGGTTAGTGTAGTCATCAAACAAGATGTCCTTTCTTTTTAGCACCTCTTTGTAGATTCTTCTTTTAATAGAAGCATACAGGTAATACCGGATGGAGGCAGGCTGCGAAAGATTCACACGGTTCTTCCACATATCCAGGAACAGTCCGTGTATACAATCCTCTATTAGTTCCTCATTGTCTGAGAACTTCCTTGAGTAGTTATAGATAACCTGAACATAATCTTTATAAATAGTAGCAAAGGCATTCTGATCTCCCGCCTGGAACAATTCCCACAAAGACTTTTCTGCATCACCTTTTGCTATATGGGTTGCCGTTCTTACCTCGTCTTGTTTTAGTAAAGCTATTTTCATATCAACCTCATTTATAGAATCAACCTTCTTAATGCGCCTTATACCTGTTATGGCGCTTCGTATTGTGCTCTTGTTCTGTTATATTTTACTTTCAGCTTAGGCTTACAGGTCTTACTCCTTCATGCCCCAAGAAGAAAGGATGCAGGCACTTATCCTTCATCGCGTGTTTTTTCAATAGTGGCAAATAGACTTTCCCGCAGAGCCTGCCTCTCTATCCACCTAGTTTCAGAGGCCTACTGCGTACATTATGTCAGGTTTTATGTTCATTTTGAGGTATTGCGGTTTTATTTGTGAAGCATCTGCAAACGTTTGCAGGAAATACGAAGCAAAAGGACTGCAAACGTTTGCATATTATATAAAAATATAGTTCCCAGCAGTTTAGGATTAACTAAATTTTTCTGTGTTGCTCTATTGTAGGTCATATAATACTTGTAGCAGCGCTTCCTGTTTTGAGTACTTACTTTTGCTTAAAAGCATTGATTATAAGTATGCTTTACTCTTTAAATGTAATAAACGTTTTTATGACACCAAAAATTTACCGGACTTTTTTTAGATAAAAAAGATGAGCACACACTTACATTGCAGCTGTAAAAAACCCCTCACTTATGTACAGAATTGTACTCATCAGAAGCAATCTGAAGCTCTTTTAAATCAGATTGAGGACACTAAAAACAATGGATTTGGCTTTCAAAAGCCTACTGTCTATGTTATTAAAACCGGAGTAGCGAAGGAAACGTGATGGAGAAAATAGGATAATTAGTAAGAGCTAAAAAGTATCAGAGCAGACTATTCTAAGTTAGTATGTAAATTATATGAATAGGTAAGCCTGCCAATAATTGATTGGAGAAACAGTTGCGCGTAAACTACAAAGAGAATAGCATTGACAGTTTTTCCACTTCAAAGTATGATGCTGCACTATGCGAAGCTGTGAGGTGTAACAAGCCAAAGCAACTTGTGCAGGGTTGAATAGAGTGGTGCTTTGATAAAGCTTCAATAAAGAAAGACCCAATATCTGTGTTGATAGGCTGTATATTAGAAAGGACTACACCTGTAAAACAGAAGGTTGCTCAAACTACCTAATTTGTTGACTGTTTAGCTTTACCTGCTTGGCTGGGTGTCAGCTGGCTTGTCTGTAAAAGTTGGGTTTCCATTGCCTCACTGGACGCACGCTTTATCAGTTCTACAGGAGTGGTGATGGAAACATAGTTGTTGTTCTCCTCTATCTTATGCTGAAGCAGGTCCATCATCAGGGTGGCAGCCTGACCACCTACTTCATAAGGGAACTGCTCAACAGAGGTAATAGCCGGCGTGATGATTTCTGTTCGGGGATCGTTGGAGTAGCCCGTAAGCATTAAGTCCTCAGGAATCCGGATATGCCGCTTTTTAGCGTATTCCAGCACAGCAATTGCGGTGGTGTCGTTGCAGGCGAAAATGGCGTCCGGCAGGGCTGCTTTGGAGAAGATGACATCGCAAGTCTTCTGTGCATTTTCCTTCGTCAGTTCATGAAAGAATACCAGGTCATCATCCAGCAGCACATCATACTCTTTCAGCGCATTCAGATAGCCCTTGTACCTGTTCTGATAAATGCTGCAGGTTAGCGGACCACCAATATGGGCAATCCTGCGGCAGCCTTGTTGCAATAAATGCAGGGTCATCTGGTATCCGCCGGAATAATCATCTCCCTCCACTTTATGGGCATCGTAGTTAGTAGGGACTCTGTCATAAAAGACAAGGGGGATTCTGCTCTTCGAGAAAATATTGAAATGCGAAAAGTCAGCCGTGTGCAAGGCTGACGAAACAATAAGCCCCTCTACCCTCGATGCGTACAGCACGTTTACCAGTTCCTTCTCCATAGCCGGTGAATCATTCGACTGGCATATCATCAGGTTATAGCCATATGCATGCAGTTTGTTCTGAATGGCAGTGGCCACAGTGGACGGAAAGTACTGCGACAGCCGGGGAAGGATAAGACCGATGGTATTAGACCGGCTGTTACGCAGGCTGGATGCGAGGGCATTGTGCCTGTAGTCATGCTTCTCGACTAGCTCCCGCACCCGCACCTTTGTTTCTTCGCTGATATGCGGGTGGTTGCTCAGTGCTCTGGAAACAGTAGACACAGACACTCCCATCTCTGCTGCAATATCTTTAATTGTGTACTGTGGTTGCCTGTTCATCATCCTGGTATTACATTCTCTCTATGCTGTTCATCTGTGCCCAAGGGCACTGCACATACCATTTCTAAAAGGTAAGGCTACTGTGATGGCTTCATGCTTTACAATATTAAGCCTTAGCAAATACAAACCTGCCGGTTCTATTATCTGCATATGTGCGGCCTGGCAGAGTATATATTGCTCACACATTATACAGAAGACAATACCGGCTCCGCATCAACACTAATAAAACCAGCAAGGCGCTGCATTGGTTTTCTGCTTATCTATAGTAAGTTGCATACGAGGGCACAACGTTGTTTCGGAAGCAGCCAATCCCCGGATAACGATTACTTTACCAACAGCCTGTGCACCAGCTTCCCCAACTTTGCTTTAACGCAGGAAGTTTACCTCCAGCGGCGATGCTATCCGTTTTGCAAAAGTAGCCAAGTACTGGTCCCACTCTTCTTTAGACTTGAACTGGCCGCTCTTTTCCCAGCCAAAGCCGGCATAGTATACTAATTTGCTGCTGTCGGGGTTCGTGATGACGTACAGGTGACTCTGGTCTTTCGTTTCCACGCGGTGGTCCTTATAATCCTTTACCACACCCGGGGCAAGCACAATGCCTGTACCCAGATTTGAGCCATCCATCGGTTCCCAATAGCGGAACCACCCCTGCTCCGGGTTGGCTTTCACTTCGCCTTCCTTCTCGTGCAGTGTAATTCCGATGGTGGCGTTTGGCAAGGGCTGGTCTGCCTCCAGGTGATTCTCGAAGCGAGTCAGGTTACTGCCCAGGTCAAGGCTGATGCGCTTCTTTTCAGTAATGGTGCGGCCGTTCGCCTCCCAAGGTGCATATGTCAGTTCAAATATAGTGCGGATAGGACCTTCTGCTATGGTTTTGTAGCCCGTGAAGTTCCTAGAAACGTACAGCGTATCATTCTCCAATACACCTAAACCTCCGATGCCCCTGCTGGGCCCCACGTGGTAGGGGTCATAGCCTTCGCCGCGGTCCTGGTGGTAAAAGTTCGGGTCTCCTTTGTACCCCTCATACCACTTATCTATGATGGGATAGTCCACGCGCTTCAGCCAAGCATCCATACCACTAGTGAGCGTACCACCTGGCTTCCCTTCCTCCACCATCTGCTGCGCCACAGGCCCATACGTACGGAAGGCGACACGGTCATTCTCCCAGGTATAGTCGTCGGTGCGCTCCGGCACAAAGCGGGAGTATGTTGTGAGTTTGCTCTTAGGTTGCTGTGCTGCTCCGTCCTCAGCACCCGTTATTGTGAATTTCTTTTCAGCGTTTGCCTTTATGCTTGTCTGAAACAGGATTTCATCTACTGTACCATCTGCATCATTATCCAAAGCCTGCGTCACGAGCAGACTGTCTGTCTCCCCGTCCCGGATTAAAATATTTTCAACTCCGAATGCGCTTACCAAATCCTCCACCTCATGTACAGGCACACTCACTGTCTCAGATACCCGGTCTGCTTCCAGGTTATTCTTTACCGTAAAGGCTACTGAATTGCTCTCTTCCTGCTGGCAGGAGGAGAAGAGTATGGTGGCAACTATACTACCTGCCCATGCTAATTTTCTGAATTTCAAAGTACAAATCATCAAAGTCCGTTTTATTTATTGATTTCCTGAGTTAGAAGGAGAACTAGATTTTACTTGCATCACTTAATGATAAGAATAAAATCTATATTCCTGCTGCTCCACCACTAAAAGCAACCTATGTTTCCAAGAGCTATTTTTCACTCCTTTTGGACATGCAAGACATCATTATCCGATTGCGAATGGACTCGGCTAGCCATAAAAGTTTTAAAGCTGCACTTAAAGTTGAGCAGGTTTTAACTCATAGCTCTTCAAAATTAAAGTCCTCCGATTGCTATAAGCAGCAACTGGAGGACTTTGCATCTGAAAGAGCGTGAGGCCTCCGTAGTGGCAGCTAATCAACATTCTTGCAATATGGGCCTGCACTGTCGTTGTCCCTGGCTTGCCTCAGCAAAAGAGCTTTTATCTTTTTATTTCCCATACCAGGGCACTGGCACCCAGGATAGCAGCATCCGCTTCTTTCAGTTCGCTAAAAGTGAGCATGACCTTGTTCCTGAAAACAGCCAGCAGATTTTTTTCCATGTGTTCCCGCACCGGATCCATGATCAGGTTCCCCGCTTTGGTCACGCCGCCGAACAGGATAATGGCCTCCGGCGAGGAGAACATCACAAAGTTGGCCAGTGCCTCCCCCAGGATCTGCCCGGTAAAGCGATAGACTTCCTTCGCTATTTCATCACCTTTCATCGCGCATTCATAAACAGCTTTGGAATCAATCTCCTCCAGAGGATACTGTTTCAACAGGCTTTGCTTGTCCGCGCCGGCAATCATTTCCCTTGCTGTAATGGCGATGCCTGTGGCGGAAGCATAGGCCTCCAAAGAACCGTAAATCTCGGTAGACCAGTGTTGCCTGCCACCGTGCCGTACAACAGTATGGCCCAGTTCTCCGGCAAAGCCGTCGTGGCCGTAAATCAGATGCCCACTCGTTACAATGCCACTGCCCACCCCGGTACCCAGGGTTATCACAATGAAATCTTTCATCCCCTTTGCCGCACCATACATCATTTCGCCCACCGCAGCGGCATTGGCATCATTGGTTATAGAACAAGGCAAATGAAATCTCTCGCTAATCAGCCGGGCAAACGGAACAATGCCTTTCCAGTTCAGATTGGGAGCGTGCTCGATAGAGCCGGTAAAGTAGTTGGCATTAGGAGCGCCAACACCAATGCCTTTGATATTTTCGACACCTACTGCATCAATAGCCGGAAGTATAGCAGAATATAGCGCGGCTACGAAAGCTTCTGCTGTAAGGAACTCGCTGGTGGACATTCTGCCACTGTGGGAAATGTCTCCGCGGTGATTCACGATGCCATACTTGGTATTGGTGCCCCCAATATCTACTCCGATGGCATATTGCTGTAAGTTGTTGCTCATCAATTTATCTTTTGTTACCTGTAGTAAATAATTCACGGCACCTCCTTTGCAAGGGAGGCTACCTGCTCTCTTAGAATACGCGAAGTTAACAATCGCGCTTGATTTTCACTCCCTTCAGTGCTGTTGCTTTCAATAGCTTCTTCAGCCTTGTTTCTGTAGGCCGTTACGGGTACTCAGGGTAAGGCTGGTACTGAGTCAAGTGGCTTAATGGGTTATCTCCTGAATCAGAAAATAACCAGGAAAAAGATATACAAAATTATATTTGAATCGTACAATAGTATCATAGTTGGAATTATCCAATCCAATAGGTTTTAATATACTGCTCACACGCTGGAAATCTAAAAATTAAACCTCCAGGATACTCTCAGTTGGCCAGGAGCAATGGGTAAAATTTGTTTCCCTCATATGGGCAGATACCGTTCCTGCCAAAATCCGGCTTTCCACAAATGAAGCCGGAACATGAAGTTCCTTCAGCTAAACCAGCTTATCAGCAGGCTTCAGCAGGTTTCATGGTTTCTCCTGAATAACAGCCCCTGGGGAAGGACTACAGTTTGACTGCCCTTCTGTTTGATTTGCTCATACTCCTTTTCTAAATCCCGTTCTGAAAGCACACTTATATGCAAAAGTCAGTTAAAATTCTGCACCAGGCCCGTCAGCGGCTAACAGGAATAGTTGCAAGCATGGCTCTTTTTTCTCTCTCACTCCTTGTTACCGCCTGCGAGGAAGAATTCTTCTCTGAGCTGGACTGGCTGAGGCCTGACATCATCGTCACCGCCGGAAGCTCTATTCAGGCAGCTGTTGATGCGGCAGCCCCGGGGGATATGATTCTTATCAAGCCTGGGCTTTACAGAGAAGCCATTCTGGTTGATAAGCCAAACATTACATTACGAGGCAGCGGCGGCGTCGTAATCGAGAACCCCGGAGGCAAGGAAGACGGCATTCGTGTAACGGCCAATGGAGATGGATTTGAACTGTACCATGTTACCTTGCGTGACTTTGAAGAAAACGGCGTAATTATGATTCGGGCTGATGACTACGTGCTCAGCCATGTTACAACAGTTAACTGCGGGGAGTACGGCTTGTTTCCGATTGCATCTAGTCATGGTCTTATAGAATATTGCATAGCAAGCGGCCACACCGACAGTGGCATTTACATTGGCCAGTGCGAAGACACAGAGATGTACCACAACAAAACGTTTGAAAACGTGATTGGCCTTGAAATAGAAAACTGCTCTAAAGTAGTGGCAAGCTATAACCAGAGCTATAACAATGCTGCGGGTGTGCTGATAATTTTGCTCCCCGGGTTACGGGTAACTACTTCATCAGACATTCTGTTTACCAAGAACAAGGTGTTTGACAACAACCACGTAAACTTCTCTGAGCCCGGAGGAGGCTTTGAGAACTATGTGCCGAGCGGCTCAGGAGTATTGGTTGTAGGCACTGATAACACGCGGCTAGAGCAAAACAAGGTGATGGGCAACAATTTCCTTGGCATAGCGGTGGTGAGCACAACGTTGTTAGGGGGCCTTGCCGGCATGCCAGACGAAGCCTTCGAAACCATTGAACCAAACCCCGACGGAGTGCGGGTAGTAAACAATGTGGTAAAGAACAATGGTGCCGCTCCGCCAACACTTCCCATACCGGTGCCCGGAGTGGACCTGTTCTGGGACGGATCCGGAGAAGATAACTGCTGGCGGAACAATAATTATGGCTCCAGTTACCCCGCTACTTTACCAATCTGTCCAGACTAGACGGATGTTGTTTGCTGCCATGCATGCTCTTGTAAGGCTGCTGCCTGGCCGGAGAGGGTCGTTCACTTATACCCATTAAAGCAATCCAACTCTTAACTAGGTTTAAGTTACTGATAATTCACGCTGCACCTCCTTAGCACGAGCATAAAGGGCTGTTTGCAGAACATAGATTCATCTTTATGCTAATGCCAACACTGCTGACACTACTATCTACCTGTAAAGCCGCGGCAATACCGAAAACATAATAAAATGGTTTATAGTGAAACATTGTGGCAACGACACCAGCAATGTAACTCAAAGAGAAACAGCCAATTGTAGGATACAATATAACACAATAAAGTTCGAAACTCGGTGTTAAGCTAGCTTAGCAGCTAATGTTTCATTTATTGATATCGATTAACTAAATTAGGCTTACACAAAGAGGTCAGGAAGTTTTGGCTCATCTGCAATGCTTTTACACTCCTAAATGATAGACAAGCAGGACGAGTTATATAAAGATATGATGGCGGTAAGGCAACTCCCGGTTGTTCCTACTATGCTGGAGGTCATATGCCAAATAACCGAAATGAGATTTGCAGCAGTAGCGCGGGTTACACAAGCAAGGTGGCTGGCCTGCAGTGTTCGGGACGAAGTACAGTTCGGCCTGGAAGAGGGCGGTGAACTGAAAGTTGAGACAACCCTTTGCAATGAAATAAGAGACAGTCATAAGCCCATCGTCATAGATGATGTAGATATAGATCCCCTGTACAAACATCATCATACCCCGAAGATATACGGGCTTAAAAGCTATATCTCTGTTCCCATCTTTCTTAAAGACGGCACCTTCTTCGGAACGCTTTGCGCCATCGATGCCAGGCCTGCTAAAGTGAACAACTCAAAGATCATTGGCATGTTTACCATGTTTGCAGATCTGCTGGCCTTTCACTTGCAGAGCCTGGATTTGCTCGAGCGCAGCCACACTGCCAACATTGAACTGCAAAACAAAAACAAAACCCTGTCTAATACCAACTTTGACCTGGACAGCTTTGTTTACATAGCCTCCCATGATCTGAAGGTACCCATTGCCAACATCAAGGGCTTACTTCATGCCCTTTCTGAAACGGTCGCCGAAGAAGATCTGGACAGAGAAGCAGTTAACCAGATAATAGGGATGATGAAGGATTCCCTCAAACGGCTAACCGTAACAGTCAAGGAGCTTTCAGCAGTAGTTAAAATCGAGAAGAACTGTGAGGAAGGAACTACCGAAGAGATAAACATTGCAGAAGTAGTGGAAGATGTCAAACAGGATTTGCACCATCTGCTGCTAGAGTCTGGTGCAGAAATAGAGGTTAACTGCAAGAATGCTCCTAAGCTTAATTTCTTGAAGAAGAATCTCAAAAGCATCCTCTCCAATCTTCTGAGCAACGCCATCAAATATCGCTCCCCTGAACGCCCCCTGAAGGTGATCGTGAAGCTGTATGAATCAGGTGGGAAAGTGCATCTTTCAGTTACAGATAACGGGCTCGGAATTCCCTCTGACAGGCAGGACAAGGTATTCACCATGTTCAAGCGATTCCATGACCATGTAAAGGGAAGCGGCCTGGGCCTGTACATTGTAAAAAGAATGATAGATAAGGCTGGAGGGCGAATTAAGGTGCGGAGTACTTTAAATAAAGGAACAACCATTACCATCACCTTTTAAAGGCCTCGTTCATCTGCAACAGGCTTTTATTAGAATAACCGCAGCATCATTATCAGGCACTGCAGCCCCTGTTTCCAGCTCAAAATCATTATTTCCACCCAGGCTTACCACGCTACGCTTATTAACGCACTTTTCTCAGGTCGCTGCAAGTCAGTAAAGTGCCCTCACCGGGTTATTCCGTTAGGGGCTGAATTGCCTTTCTGACAGTAGAAGCACCGCCGTTTCGTGGCTCAATCTAGCAGCGTTACGTAAAATACTCCTATACCTTCTTTTGTTTATGTGACGTTGCTATGAATACCGTGCAGCTGCCGGCTGACCTAACAGCCGTAAAGCCTTTAATAAAGAGGAGGCTTATATGGCTATCAAGCGTGTCCAGCGTGCTGGTTATAGCTGGGGGGCTTCTGGTGCTGGCAGGTTGGTGGCTGGAGATTGAAGTCATCAAGAGAATTGGAGATGGATATGTGGCCATGAACCCGCTGACCGCCATCTGCTTTATTCTCTGCGGCACGTGCCTTTGGCTGTTGCAGAACCCTTTGCCCGCCCATGTCCGGCTCACCAGGCTGATAGGAGTTACTGTGTTTGCTGCCTGTGCCCTCAAGTTCGTCTCTGTCTTTACCTCCTGGAACTACCCCCTGGATCAACTGCTGTTTGCTGATGAGCTGCGCGAAGAGAACCTTGGCCTCATCAACCAAATGGCACCAAACACAGCTTTTTGCTTTATGCTGGCTTCACTGTCCATCCTGATGATTGATGTGGAGACCGCACGAAAGCAAAGTCCGGCCCAGTTCTTCAGTATAGGAATCACACTGATTGCGCTGCTCTCGCTCTATGGCTACGTGTACGGGGTAAAGTACCTCATTGGCATAGCAGCCTATATACCAATGGCCCTGCATACGGCCCTGGCTTTCCTAGTGCTGGCCCTGGGGTTGCTTTTTGCCCGGCCGGATAAGGGAAGCATGCTCCTGGTATTCTGCGAAGACACAGGCGAACAGCTTTTTTTCCGGATCATGGCCCTGTTGCTCCCACTCCTGTTCGGCTGGATTAAACTGCAGGGAGAATACGCCGGCTACTACTCCGAAGAGTTCGGCACGGCCATGTTTGCCCTGCTCACTTACATGGTTTCCATGCTTCTGCTGGGAAGGAATGCCCTGGAGAGGCACCGCGCCAGAAAGGAAAGGTATCGGGCTGACCTAATCTTCCGTGAGAACGCCCAGAAGCTGCAGTCAATTCTCGACAACACGGCCACACCGGTTTACATCAAGGACACCGCCGGCAGGTTCGAGCTTGTAAACGCGGAGTTCGAGCGGGTTTTCAAGGTTAGGGCAGAAAGTGTAAAGGGCAAAACAGATTCAGAAATATTTCCACGTGAAGTAGCCGCTGCCATTGAGGAGCACGACCGCCAGGTGCTGGAGGAGGGTGAAACGCGGCACATGGAGGAAGTATTTCAGCTGACCCCGGAAGAGAGAACGTACCTCACTGTAAAGTTTCCACTGCGGGACACACAAGGGCGTACCAATGCGCTGTGCAGCATCGCAACAGATATCACAGAACGCAAGAAGGCAGAGGTACGACTGCGTGAGAGCGAGCAAAAGCTGAAGACTATTCTCGCCAGCCTGGGCGAGGGTGTGGTGGTTTCGGATGCCCGCGGCAGATTCACTTACTTCAACGACATTGCGGAGGAAATACTGGGTTTGGGCATGACTGATACGCCCCTTTCAGACTGGTCGTCCACCTACGGTTCTTTCAGGCCGGACGGCAAATCGCTTTACCCACCGGAAGAGCTCCCTTTGGCTAAAGGCTTGAAGGGCGAGGGCACAAATGATGTGGAGCTGTTTGTCCGGAATGCCAATATTCCAGAGGGCAGGCACATCAAAGTAACAGGGCGACCAATATTCGATGATCAGGAAAAAGTGATTGGCAGTGTGGTTGTTTGCCGGGATATTACAAATGAGAAAAACCAGGAAATGCTGATACGGGAAAGTGAGAAACGCCTCAATGCAGTTGTTGCCAGTATAGGCGAGGGCATTGTGGTAGCTGATAGCCAGGGAAACTTCCTCCTGTTCAATAAGAATGCGGAGGAGATCCTGGGTATTGGCGCAGCTGAAATGCCTTTGGCCGCATGGTCAACGCGGTATGGGGTGTTCAGGCCAGACGGAAAAACGGTGTTTCCTTCGGAGGAACTTCCGCTGGCCAAAGCTCTTAAGGGCGAGGCATCGGACGATGTAGAAATGCTGATCCGGAACAGGAAACATCCCAAAGGAAGGTACATCAGCGTTACCGGCCGCCCCATTATAGATAAAAAAGGCAATATAGCCGCAGGCGTGGTAGACTTCCGGGATATAACCGAAATCAAAAGGCTGAAAAAAATACTTGTAAAGTTAAGAGCGAAATACAGAAGAAAGCTGGCTGGAAAGTAAGAGCCAGGGGCTGTTTTAATCTGTTCTAAGGTATACCAGTAGTTTTTTATCTGAATTCCTCCCCACCCGGTATCATGCATTTTCTGGCACAAAAAGAGGTTTCTGCTTTTAGGAACTGCCATGTATCCTGTAAATAAGTCCGCTGTTTCCAATTAAGCAGCAGAGAAAACATACCTGTCCCGCTAATTTCCTCAACGCCCCAGGGGGAGTGGGCTGCTTTGCACTAAAGGACACCATCACCCTTGCCTTTTCCACTTCTGAGCAATGCTCATAGCCGTTTCCAGCATATGCGGCTCCCACTTCTCTACTTTCCAAACCGACTCAGCAAGCGACGAGGAACGAAGCAGGTTGCAGGCTTCCTCGTAAGAGGATGCAGTTTCGAGTATATGCGAGAGCTGCAGCTGTTGGCCGTGGAGCAAATCGTCCTCGATAACCGAGCCTGGCTGAAGCGACTGTAGCGGCAAAAACTGATTTTCGCCCTGCCTGTGGAGGCTGCCCCTGCTTTTTTGCACCAACGCCTCCATTTTCATAAAGTCCTGGCGGAACCGGGCCCTGCTACTTTCGTTCTTCAGGCCGCTTCCCAGTTGCTCCAGCACAACGTATTTAAGGTTGGGGCACTTCGGCAAGGTAAGTTCCAGTAGCTGGAAAACCTCCTCCGGCACAGCGCCATCGTGCGTATCTCTTCTTATCTTTTTGGCCGGTACCAGCGCAGACTCCTCCCAACTACCTCCTGAGATGTGGATTTCCCGCACACGGTGCAGTGGGTACAGCGCGATCAGGCCGTCGTAGGAAATGGAAAAGTTGTGGAGCTGGCAGTAGAGGTTGTGCAGGTCCAGTATGAGGAAGCCATTCACGGGTTCTACCAGCTTTTCCAGGAACTCGCCATGCTGCTTCACCTCATCCAAAGCGTAAGAAAAAGCAAGGTTCTCAAGCCCAACCGGGCACTCGCAGGCGTCATATATGCGGCTTAACCTGTCCTGCCCGATGCGCAGGGTTGTGCTGGTGTACGGAACATGGAGAGGAGCCCCGGAGTGGAAATTCTGGCCAGTGAAAAAGCCAAAATGCTCGGTGATGTGATCGAAGGAATATTGCGAAGACAGCTGTTTCAGCTGTTCCAGCCAGTGCTGCTGTTCCTTCGTCCATTTACCTGAGAGCAGCGAAAAGTAAACGCCATGGCCAATCAGCCTTTTCTGTTGGCTGTAAGCGAGCAGCATCTCAGTGAACCAGTAAGGCACCTGCGCTGTCCAGTAAAGCGTGTCAAAAGACCATTCTATCGCCTCTACCCTTCCTTCTTCCAGCAAAGGGAAAGCCGCCGACAGTATATCGGCATCTAAATTACAGGCAATAGAGGCTAAAATCTCCGGTTCCTCTTTCACAGTGTGCTGTTCTTGTGCGTTCACGGCCTAACCCATGCCACAGGCCGGGCAGTTATCTGGAACCTTTACA
This sequence comes from Pontibacter toksunensis, assembly GCF_042686245.1. NCBI lineage: Bacteria > Pseudomonadati > Bacteroidota > Cytophagia > Cytophagales > Hymenobacteraceae > Pontibacter > Pontibacter toksunensis. The sequence goes on from NZ_JBHUOX010000013.1 coordinate 44,833, forward strand.
ACCCCTTTCTCACCGCCCTGCTCCGTCTTAGGCCCGGATAACTCCTCTTTTGTACAACCCACGGTTTGTACCGTAATGCCAACCAGTATGGCTCCGAGTAACGCTTTCGGTAGTTTCATCTTGTTATTTATTATGGGTGCAGTCACAAGTTCTCTTTTCAACTACATGACCCTTGGTACACCATCAAGGGTTGCATGTGTATGGAACATAAGCGCATTAATTTGATCTCCTGTGCACAGGTACCGGTTTGCGCAAAGCTTCAGCTCACTTGCAAGGGAGGAAAGGCATGACATTCAGAGGCTGCAGGAAATTATTTCTTAAACTTTAGAAAACACGCCATGCCAAAGCAGTAAATTAATAAAGGCCTTGTAAGAACGGATACAGGGAAAGCAGGACAGAGGCAAAGGAAATAAAAGGATAACCTGTTCTTCTGCAAACCTATTTCGGGTGCACAGAAGTAAAAGGTAGAGTAAACCATGAAATGATAATAATGAAAACGAACGTTCAGAACACGGACCTCTTTGGAGCTGCCGCTGCTGCTGTCAGCAGCCAGGCAGGTCTTCAAAATTTTCTTGCGTCAAAGAAAGTAGACACAAGCAGGTATGAAGCCGTTGGGGTTGGCTTCTCTGGTGGAAACAACAACCTGTTTTCAGGTTTTATAGTTTGCAAAGACAACCAGAAATCTACCGAGGACAGAGACCACATTCTGAAAGTGTACTTCGAAGAGGAGATATCCAGGGATGAGTTCTTTTCACTGTTCAAACAGTTCGATGTGGTCCTTGCATCGAAGCAAAGTGGGTATGAGATTGCAGAAGTTGACGGGGAACTGGTTTTTTCCAGGAATGATGAGTAAGTTCAGGACACCTTTACCGGTTGCATTTTCTCCTGATTCCGGTATAGAAGCTTGTACGTACTGTCATCAGATTTATCCTAACCACGCAATGGATAGTCAGTGTGGATTTATTTTGAGAAGTATAATTATGACAATGAAAAATACCCTGCTGTTGTTTTTGTTCCTGACCTGTCTGCCTTTGCAATTTTCAATGGCCCAAACAGCCAGGCGTGTCGATACGGCCCAAACCACTTATTCAAACCCGCTGAACGTGCAGTTCGGCGACCCTTACGTGCTGTATACCGGGGATACGTATTATATGTATGGCACAGGCGGCGGAGCGGAAAAGGGATTTGCCGCCTATTCGTCGAAAGACCTGGTGAACTGGAAGAAGGAGGGGCAGGTGTATTTCCACGACAATAAAAACGGCTGGAGCGACCCAAACGCCGGCTGGGGTGGTGCGTACTGGGCGCCTGAGGTGTATGAGGTGAACGGGAAGTTTTATATGTTTTACAGTGCACAGTGGAAGGAAAATCCTGCAAATGAAGAGGAGAACTTTCGCATCGGGGTGGCGGTAGCCGACAAACCCACCGGGCCCTTTATTGACATGGAAAGCAAACCGATATTTGATCCCGGCTATCCTATCATAGATGCCAATGTGTTTTTCGACACTGATGGAAAAGCTTATTTGTATTACTCCCGTGCGGCCTACAAACACCCGGTGGAAAGCCAGGTAGCCGACTGGGCCCGGGAAAAGGGCTGGTTCAAGGAGATTGAGGAAAGCTGGGTGTATGGCGTTAAACTCAAACCTGATTTTTCCGGTGTTATTGGCGAACCTGTTCTGTTGCTGCGGCCGCCTGTGGGCCTTAACGACAAGCAAACTGAATGGGAAAGCCGATCCGTAACAGCGCGCGAGGTGAACCGCCGCTGGACAGAGGGTTCCGTTACGTTCAGGAAAGATAGTACGTATTACATCATGTATTCGTCCAATTACTTCGGTGGCCAGCATTATGCTGTTGGTTATGCCACCTCCAACTCGCCTTTAGGACCTTTCGAAAAAGCAGCTAATAACCCGGTGCTGCAGAAAAACACAGGTAAAGGCGGTACGGTAACAGGCACGGGGCACAACAGCATCACGTACTCACCGGACGGCAAGGAGATGTTTATTGTTTACCACGGAAGGACAACTAAAACAGGAGACGAACGGGTGGTGTTTATTGACCGGATGGAGGTGAAAGACGGAAAAATAAAAGTCTTCGGGCCTACTACCACACCGCAAAAGCTGCCCTCGGGCGTAAGGGCAGATAAGAACAAGTGACGCCCGATTAAGCTGGGTGGTATTGCCACAAACAGCATTGGCTTTTCATGTCATTTCTCCGACTCACGAGCGGAGACTCTGCCATTTCGCAGGCGTGCGTCAGCAACCTGAAGATGCCTGTATAAACTTTTTCAGATAGTATTACAATTTCCCTTTTTGCTTACTGAATCCACCTGCCCCGGCCCGTCATATTCGATTGCCTGATCAGCGGGAAAGCGCTGCCACCCGTACAATTGGCATTCCTGCTATTCTGAAATTGCCACGCTACCTGCTGGTTCTGTTTGCGGCCTTTTCACATGAACACTTGCTGCTCCAGTCAAAATCAATAGCCTCCAGCAGCGCAACACGCTCCGGATCGAGATGTGCCCGTTCACTTCGCATCCTGCTGCACCACTTGCCCAGCTTCAGGTCTTTGCCGCTGCCTGCAGGAACGCGCGTGTGGCCATGTTCCTTTTTGTAATCCACCAGACGTGCATACATGTCCTGCCATGGCAGTGCTGTTCTTCTGCGCAGAGTCCAGTCAAACCCAATGCTGTTCAGCAGCTCTTTCTTCTGAGAGGCCAATGCTGACTTTTCTGATTTCACCCTGTAAACCCATGCCGCCAGTTGCGGATTTGCTTCCCACCGGAAAGGGACACGGGTATGGCCAAACAGTTCCCTGAAATTGAGCAGGGAACGGTACATCTGCATCCAGTACCCATCCTGTACGCTCCAGGGAAACCGGATCGCGTTCAGCCTGTCTATGCGCTCCGGTGATAGTCTGCCCTGGTAGAAAAGTTTCCGCTGCCATCTGGTCCAGCGCTGAAGGGCCAGATCTATCCTGAGGGAGACCTGGCAGGAGCCAGTTTTCTGTTTGTAGACCTTCAGCTTCTCAAGGTTGGCTTCCCACCGTGTATCGTAAGCAGATTTTACCTGACGTTGCGTGTCCCTGGTCCATACAAAACCCAAGGTATCGAGCTTCTTCTTTTTAGCTGGTCCTAGCTTGCCTTTCGCTTCACGGGCCCTTTGCGTGGCAACCCATATCCCGAGGCTTTTGTTCTTGCTGAAGTGGACTGGGACAAAGCTGTGGCCGTACTGCTGGTGGTAAGCATAAAGCTGGGCGTATGCATCATCCCAACGCTTTTGCTTGATGCTCTCGCAGCTCCAGATAAAGTTGATTTGGTCCAGCCGCTTTTCACGGTCGGGCGGCAGTGCGTTGTCCTTTTTGGCGAGTTTTTGCCTTTCGATCCAGCTAACTAGTTTTTCGTACTTGCCCGGTACACTGCAGTGGCCGTGGGCTTTATGGAAGGAAACCAGTTGCTGGAAATAGTGCTCCCACTGAGACGCATATACGTCCTGTATGCTCCAGACAAAGTGCAGTTCATCTAGTTTTCGTTTCCGGTCTTCTTTTAATTTATTGCTGGAGTGCGTCCTTCGCTGCACTGTCACCCAATGCGCAAGTTGCTTGTCCTTGGCCCACTTTTGAGGTACACGGCTATGCCCGAAAGTGAGGTAGAAGTCCTTTAGCTTCCAATACATCTGCTCCCACCGATGCTCTCTGCTGATAGGCATATCCCAGTCGACGCGCAGGCTGTCCAGCTTCCGGAATTGGTCATCTGAGAGGAGGCTTCTGCCAATGATCTGCCTCACCAGCCAGTCTTTCAGGTCTTCATGCTGCTGGTCGGGGGGCAGGCACGTGTGACCGTTGCGTTCCGCAAACCAAGCTAACTGCCTGTACATGGTGGCCCAGGAGAAATCCTTCTCATCAAAGTCGAACCGAAGCGCTGCCAGCTCCGTTTTCAGCTCACACGGCAGCATGTGCCTGATGCGTCGCTGGATGCTTATCCACTGCGCCAGCTGCTCGTCGACATTGGCCGCTACCGGTTTACCCTGCCTGCAAAGCGCTCTCAGCTTCTGGTAATTCAGGCTCCAGGAATTCAGAAAGTTCTCGTCAAACAGCTTCTTCTCTAAACGTGCCATGTCTTTTGTTTCTCCTGCTTTTATGATGTAGGGGTTCTGTTTGTTTCGTTAGCTGGCATAGCTTCATTCATTGCCATCGCGGAAGTTATTCATGTTCTCGTGTATGTGCTGCTTGCCTGGGGCCTGGGACGTGCAAACCATATCCTCCAGGTATCCATTCTTGCTTTCAGCTCACCCTCTCCTGTAATGGCGATGTTCTTACACTCGTAAACATAAATCAGTGGGGAGTAATTATAGCATTCCATCCCCTCCCAAGTAGTATGAACAGCCGGCAGGTAATCAGCAGGATTATCGGAGAAAAGAAGCACAGCTCCTTTGTTCAGGTGCAGGTTCACGTTGCTTTTCAGGTGGATTTTTCCGGTGAGCCACTCTCCTTCAGGGATAATGACGATGCCACCCCCTATTTCATTCGCCTTGTCGATTGCCCTGGCAATAGCCCTGGTTACTTTTTCCTTATCCCCGGGAACGGCTCCAAAATCAGTGATAGGCAATTTGCTGCACTTGCTAAAATCCGGAACGCTGATACCGAGCATGTTGAAAGGAGCCGCTACCTTTATCTCGTGAAGGGTAACTTTACTCTTGTCTTTTTGGAAGGAGAAGAAAATAAAAGAAAAGAGGAGCAGCAGGCAAAGCATCGGGGGTTTCATGATTTTGGGTTTTCTACTGGTGATACAAAAAGGGAAACTGCACCTGCTGTTTCTTAAAAAAGAGAAACCGGATAAGTCAAGATACTATGTGTTGGCAACTACCCTATCCTGCCCTTACCTGCTCCACAGCCTTCGCCCTTACATAGGAACCTGCCCGGCAACTGGCACGCCCATGGCACCCCGTATACCTGGTAGTCCGCTAGGCGCTCTGCGTTGTTCACCGATAGGGCTACCGGTATCCTGCTCACCATGTTACCTCGAGCAGGTTCTCCTTTCCATTGTCCAACTTATCGCTGATGTTATACCTAGACTCATAACATGCGCCTGGCAGCCACTCTTGCGGCCACCTGTTACATAAAGTTCCCTGGTAATTCCTGCCATAGTGCTTGCCGGGACTGACTATGTTCCGGCTACCTGAGATGGTTTTTTCTGGATAGGATGTTCTTTGTCTCTTCTCTTCCTGCTGGATAAGAAGACGGTGCTGCAGTGAAGTTTACAGCAACCAGCCTGTTATCTTTCTTCATAACTTAGTTACCCGCCATAAAAGGCTACTGCCGCATCATCCACACAAAGCCCTGATACTGCTTAATGCAAAACACCAGCGCGCTTTCTGGATTCCGGTATGGGAGAGTACGCCTGCTTCAGTCCTCCCAGGTCAATGATAATGTTGTCGAGTATTACGCCGGGGTCGATCAGATAAATCTTCAGTGTGTGCCTGCCCTTGCTGAGATGCTGATATTTCACCTGTCGCTCCGCCCTGTTTTTCAGGACGTTTTTCTTCCATTCTTCGCTTCTGCCAAAGGTTTGGAAGTCCACCACTTCTATCGGTCCGTCATCGATAGACACCCCATAGCGCATGCCGTGCTCGCTTGTAACCGGGTGCGTGGGAAGTGTGGAAACAGTGACAGTAGGTGCCGCCGCTGTAAAGGTGTAAAAGTCATACGCTACAAAAGGCAAGTCCTCTCCTACGATTTCAGCTTCCTCCACTGGTTTTACCTCCAGCGGAAGCGCCACCAGTGACTTTCCGGTATGACCGAGATCTTCTGCCAGGCGCCACCCTTTGGTCTGTTTGTCTGTTTTGCGACTATAGTTTTCTGCAAAGATGGAGACGTAGCCGTTGCTTTCCATGAACCCTCCATAAGCAGCAAGCGCTGGTTCGGCGGGGTTTCGTGCGCCTACCTCTATCCTGTGCGTTTTGCCTGCTCCTTTTAAAGTGATGTGGCCGGTTAATTCTACTCGTTTGGGTGCTTTGCTCCAGTCGATGCTAACCCAGATTCGCTGCTCTTTCTGCCCCATATCACTGTTCAGCTTCCCCCTTTCCTCCGAGAGCTTTATCCATTTATCAGAGGCTGCAGCCTTCCAGGAGACTGTCTGGTTACCGGTCAGGAACAGGTCAATAAAATACGCCTGGCTGCCCCATTTACTAAAGGTAGGAAGTGCCGGTTGCTGCCCCGCGACTAGAGAAGAATCTGCCGTCACGAACCCTTCTGGTGCCACGCTCCATACACCGGAGCCTATGTTGTTTAACTCCGGCAGCACCGGTTCTTTGTACACTGGCAGGTTCCGAGGTTCCATGGACATCATGCCGTTCCATTTGCCATTTGCCAGCTGGGTGTTATAGTAATTTGTTTCCGTTATAATACCGTCATAGGCCTGGCGGGAGAGTTGGGCATAGTCGCTGGCGCTTTCCCGGTTTTGCCTTGCATACAAATAGCTTTTGTCCCGGTAGAGAAATTTCTTGTTCATGAGCGAGGCTCCCACCACCGGGTAATACACCAGCTGGTAAAAGGCATCCGCATCTGCCGCACTTACCTGGCTGCGCAATTTCTTCACCTGCTCTTCCAGGGCATCGTAGCGGTCTATCCTTCTTTGTGCCTCGTCTCCATAGTAGAAATGATTGTACTCCGTCAGCTTGGTTTGTGTGGTGGGCTCAGTCCGGCTCCAGCCCATAAACTCCGGCCTCCGCTCAAAAGCCAGATCGTAATACGCCCACATCAGTTTACTTATAGAAGCTGCTTTTTCTTCACCGAATATTTCTTCCACCCACTGCTGCAGGTGCTTTTTTACCGAGCCGCTTTCCTGAAAAGCAGCAGCATTATAGGCCATGTCCAGGAACAGCTCGATGTTATACTCTAGCGGTTTTATATCCCCCACATTCAGCACCCACAGTTGGTCTGCCTTCATGTGGTAGGCTTTCATCATCTCCTCCCATATCAGGGAAGGGTGCGTGGAGCTGAGCCAGAGGTAATCGTGGGGGCGCCCCCAGTAGGAGGCATGGTAATACACGCCCGAACCACCCGGGCGCAGCTGCTCCTGCGGGTTGCTTAGCCGGTGGATGTAGCCGTAGTTATCGTCGGGCCACACAATGGTGATGTCCTCCGGGAGTTTCAGGCCCTGGTCATAAATATCCAGCACCTCTTTGTAAGCTGTGAATGCCTGCGGGATGGCCGCTACATTTTGGTTTACATGCTTTTGCAGCATCTCCCGCTGGTCTGCTATAATCTTCTTCAGCATGGCCGCTGCCTCTGCTGTGTTTTTTGCGCCTTTCATGTCGCTGTCATGCACGCCCCGCATGCCCACCGTGTATATAGCCTCCAGGTCATGAGCTTCTTTCACCCGCTTCTGCCAGTAATCAGAAACAGTTTTTTTATTGTTGAAGTAGTCGAAGGAACCCATCGTTTTCTCATCCCATTCATCTACGTTGTTACGCAGCATCGGCTCGGCATGCGATGTGCCCACCAGGATGGCATGGGCATCGGCCACCTCTGGGTTTCCGGGGTAGTGGAAAAAGGCTTTGGTGCTCGGGTGCATGGCCGGCCAGATCAGGTTGCCCTTCAGGCGCAGCAGCAGTTCAAAGATCCGGGCATAGGTGTTGGGGCCGATGTCTTTGATGTCGGTATCCATGTTCTGGGCCGCCCACGGCTGCAGGCCCCAGTCTTCGTCGTTGAGGAAAATGCCCCGGTACTTCACCGACGGAGGCCCCTGTACCAGCGCCCCTGCGGAAACAAAGAGGTTTTCCTGGTGACGTGGCTTCACGTCTGCCCACCAGTACCAGGGCGACACGCCCAGCCGCCGCGAGAGTTCGAACACACCAAACGCAGTCCCCCTACGGTCGCTCCCGGCAATTACCAGGGCTCTTTTTACGTTATCAGAGGGGTTTTCCACCACCGTAATGCTGTAGCTCTCCCATTTCCCGCCGATGTCACTGACAGGGAGCTTCTGGCTTTTAACCAGTTGGTCTATTAAGGCAGACTGTCCCACCGTGCCGATAATGACCGGGTAGCCGGAGATTTCCTTCCAGTTCCCGCTGCTTCTGACTGCTGTCTCGATACCAGTAACACTTTCTATGTCCTGAAGTAAAGCCTCCGTCGCAATGCGCACTACCTTTGCATCCTGGTCATCGATAAAAACGGGTGCCGCTTTTTTTGCCTGAACGAGAGGGAAAGCGCCAGGCGTGGCATCAGCAGAGATGCTGATACTACTTTTTGAGGAATCCTGCGCCAGAAGCCTGGCACTTGCCAGACAAAGAACAAAGACAACAATAAAAGCTATGTTTCCTTTCATCAGGGGGTGGCTATAGAACTCAAGATTTAAAGTAATGCTCGCTGCATTTATAGTTGGGAAAGTAGTTTAACAAGCCAGGCTGCTGCTATAGCCTTCATACTTGCGGTTTGTTGACACCTTTCTACCTATTTGTCTTGACAACATAGAAAACAGTGAATCAAGAAAGGATTTTTGCTGTACGTAGCTACTAACGAAGACAACACCTCTGTTCGCTGCCATTTCTCATCTTAATCAATGCGTTCGCCATCGGTGCTCCCGGTAATTCTTCCCCAATAGCCATTCTGGTTTGTCACTCCTGACAAATAAGCAAGATGTGACAGTGTAATAACTAAGTTACAATTTAGAATGCACATTAAAACTTAATGTCCTGCACTATCCTGCTCCTTACCTCAGTACTGCCACCATAAATTGGTGCTAAAAGTCTTGTTGATACAGATCAGCATATCACCGGGAGAGTGCATGCAACGCAGTAAGGAAAACCCTGCAACGGTTCGCCGGTTTGATAACCCTATCAGTTCATTTCAGAGGAATGTCGCTCGGTTAAGAGGTAACTTTAGTTGCAAAGCTATAGGAGAAGCAGGTTACAACAGGATACCTTATAAGTAATCACTCCCTATATTTATTAAAACATATTTATATAAAGCATCAAGTATAGATGTTATACTCAAACCTTTAATGTGTAGCGAATGGGGAAAATTTACATCTCAATCTAAAACATGCCAGCTCAAGACATGCCAGTATGATAAATGACAGAGTACTTATCAAGAGTAACCCTACTATAGTAAGTATAGCGGCCATTTTTCATTGCTGTCTCAGCCTATCGTGTTTCCATATCTTAATGTTATCATTCTTTAAGGCTTTTCCTTGAGATATGCATTATCAATCAGGTGGTTTGCAGGCAAGGAATCACACATAAATTACGCTTGAAAGGGTAGTTTATTTTCTTTTTTAGCTACAGCTGGCGGAGGTATAAAGTTACTCCCCTGCCAGCTGTTCCGTAGCTAGTTGCGCATTATAATATTTAATATATCTATATTATATATAACAGCTTATAAGGTAAAATGCTATTCCTGTTGAGCACCTACAGCACCTAATGTCGATTAGCAACAACTGGCAGCTGTCTATGCAGTTTCAAAGCGGATGGTAAATCCCATTAATGCAATTTTCATAATCAGTACAAAAGTTAGCTATGAAAGACTGGCCTGTGTTCTTTTTAGAAAATAGCACATTACCAGGTATTTACACCAGGTAGTCAGCTTCAGATCACCATGGCTTTATAAAATATATTATAAATCAGAGATAGAGTAATATACCATTATATTTATGAGAAAACCTGCAAAAGTTTTACTGTATTATTTGTCGCTGTTGGTGTTACTGACTAACTGCCGGGATAAAACATTTGATGAATTCTATGCCAGGCCGGAAAACCTGGGTGCCCCTATTTACCAACAACTGGAGGCAAGGGGAAACTTTAAGAATTTTCTGGCATGCGTTGAAAAAGCTGGTTACAAGCACACGCTCAGCAGTTCGGGTTACTGGACGATTTTCGCTCCTACCGATGAGGCTTTTGCGGCTTTCTTTCAGGAGCAAAACCTGGGTGGCATCAATGATGTGGATGAGGAGACGGCCCGGAGAATTGTAACCTATGCCCTGGTATACAATGCCTTCAATAAGGAATACCTATCAGATTTCCAGTCCTCAATAGGCTGGGTGGAGAATGAGGCTTTTAGACGACGCTCAGCTTACTACACCGGGCCTTACAAGGCAAATTTTGGAGAGGGGGAGGTGCGGGTGCTGGCTAACAACCGGAACGGGAACACCTATTTCCCGGAAGACAACAATAATAAATACATTCCTTACTTCATAGACCGGTACTTCTCAGGAAAGGGGCTTTCTGCTCTTGACTACACGACCTTCTACCCCAACGTGCCTTTCACGGGTTTTAACGTAGCAGGAGCTGCTGTGGTAGGTAACGACCACAGCGTCAGAGCTGAGAACGGCCTTATCCACATTATTGACAAGGTTCTTCTGCCTTTGCCTAACATAGATGAGTACCTGCGTTCACAGCCTCAGTACTCCAGGTTCAGAGGACTGCTGGAAAAGTATGGGGCAACCTATACCGTAAATGCGCAGGCTACTGAAAAATGGAATAAAATTCAGGGAACGACGGGCGATGTTTACCTTAAGACTTTTGCCAGTGCCCTAGCGTTTAACCCCGGGAATGAAAATTTCCTGAAGCTGATGGACAACGACGGGCAAACCGACAGCTGGTCGATGTTCGTCCCGACGAACGAGGTGCTTCAAAGTTACATCGATAATGTGTTGCTGGAGCACTATGAGTCGCTGGACGATATGAACCCGCAGATCATCTTTGACTTTCTGAATGCCCACATGTGGCAGACAACTGTATGGCCAAGCAAGTTTAACACAACCGCTAACTATGTGGGTGAGCCTGCCCGGTTCGACCTTGCTACTGACATCGTGGACCCCAAGGTGCTCAGCAACGGGATGTTTTATGGAGCTAACAAGGTGCAGGAGTCAGATGCTTTCCATAGTGTATTTGGCAAAGTATACCTCGACCCCAAGTTCTCTCTCATGAGCCGCTTTCTGCAGCGGGAACTTAGAAGCGCAGTATCTAACCCTAATGTCAGCTTTACCATGTTTCTGCTGTCTGATGAAGTGCTGGCAGAGGCAGGTTATTCCTTTGATGAACAGGCAAACTCCTGGATGTACAACGGCTCAACCAACTTTGCAGTAACCCGCTTAGACCGGCTCATGAGCTCTCACATTGCCATTACCCTGAACGGGGAACTGGACGATCTGAGCGGCGAAGGCATCATTGATACCTACAGCGGAGAGCTTATCAAGTTCAAAGACAACATGGTATACGCTGCTGGTAACCTGGAGCCGGATCCGCAGACAGCCCTGGCTGAAAACAACCTCCCGAAGGTAACCGCCAGAAAGGAAGCATCGAATGGGGTGGTGTACTACCTGGACAAACCGCTTCTTTCTCCTGAGCTGGCTATAGGTCTCCACATGAAAGAGTACCCGCAGTTCAGCGCTTTCTTTAACTACCTGGAGAACGCGTCTATCTATGATAAGAAAACCGGTGAAATCACCAGTGTTTCGAATGGGGCATTCTATACTTACTTTATCCCGTCCAACGAGGCAATGGAGCAGGCTGTTGCCGACGGGGTGTTGCCAGCCGACCCTGCTACTACCGTTCTGGCGGAGAAACAAAAGATCGAGAGCTTCCTTCTGTACCATATCCTCAACCGCTTTGCTCTTATTGCCAACGGCAGAGAGGAAGGCCGCCTTGAATCTGTGTACAAAACCCCACAGGGTGATGTGACAACCTTATCAGTTGCGAATATGCCCAACCAGCTGACAGTTACTGATATGAAGGGAAGAACAGCCCATGTGGTGAATGAGAACAGCAATGTAATTGCCAACAGAAGCGTGCTGCACCAGATCGACAACTACCTGCAACATGCTGAATAGAATGATTGAATTGTAACAGACTCATTAGGTTATACATATGAAAAATATCAGTACAATTATTTTCCGTGTCCTTTTAAGCATGGTAATGCTGCTGAGTGGCACAGCCTGGACCCAGACGCCGGGGGGCCTTCTCGTGAGGGGCACTGTGACGGATAGAACTACCGGAGAGCCCCTCATCGGTGTGTCAGTTATGGAAATAGACAGCGACCAGCGGGTAGTATCAGGCGTAAGCTCTGATTTGAGCGGAAACTTTGCACTCAGAATCACCAACCCCAAGAACCGCATCAGAGCTTCCTATATCGGCTTCCAGACCTTTACACAGCCCATCGGCAGCAACACCGAGATGAATATAAAGCTGCAGGCTGATAACAGAACACTGGGAGAAGTGGAAATTGTGGCCGAGGAGACCACGAATACAGGTATGCTGGATGTTGCGGAACGGAACCTGACAACGGCTGTCTCCCGCTTCGACGCACGTGAACTGGCTGAGGTGCAGGCCACTTCCATTGACCAGGCACTGCAGGGCCGTCTGGCTGGGGTAGACATCGTGGCCAACTCCGGTGATCCGGGCTCCGGAATGGCTATCCGCATCCGGGGTACCTCATCTATCAACCAGGGGTCAGATCCGCTGGTGGTGGTAGACGGCATGCCATACGATATCACCATTTCCGACGACTTTAACTTCGCCACCGCCGATGAGCAGGGCTACGCCCAGTTGCTCAACATTGCTCCCTCCGATATAAAAGATATCTCCGTGCTGAAGGATGCGGCTGCCACTGCCATGTGGGGTCCCCGGGCCTCTAACGGGGTGTTGGTCATCAACACCAAGCGCGGAGCAAAAGGAAAGCCAAGAGTAACCTATACCTTCAAAGGTGTTATCAGCAAGCAGCCGGATGCCATCCCGATGCTTACCGGAGATCAATACTCCATGCTGATTCCGGAGGGGTACATGAACCGCAATGGCGTTCCTTTGAATACGAACTTTGTGAAGGAGTTTCAGTATGACCCATACGATCCCTACTGGTTCTACAACTATAGCAACAACACGAACTGGATAGACGAGATTACCCGTACCGGCTACTTGCACGACCATAACGTATCGGTGCAGGGTGGAGGCGAAAGGGCCACCTATTTTGCCTCACTTGGCTACAACAACCAAATCGGTACCACCATCGGCTCCGACCTGGACCGTATCAACGCCAGGATCAACCTGGACTACAAGGTGTCTGACCGGATTCGCTTCCGGACTGACTTGGCCTATACGCATGTGAATAACAACATGAACTATGCGCCGGATCTTCGGTCAGTGGCCTACACCAAGATGCCGAACATGGCAGTTTACGAATACGACGAAAACGGTGTAATGTCGCCTAACTTCTTTTCGCCGTTCCGAAACATCCAGGGTATTTTCAGTCCCAATGGCAGGCGCGACAGATTCGGGACCTACAACCCGCTGGCGATGGCCATGGCAGGGAAAAGCAGAAACGTGGGAGACCGAATCCGCCCGACGTTCAATATACAGTACGACCTGATCCCATCACGCTTACTAACCACGTTTGACGTAGCCTTTGACATCAATAACAGCAAAACTACCCGCTTTCTGCCGCAGAATGCAACTGGTCTGCCTGCCGATAATACCAACGTAAACCGGGCTGATGATATTGACAATGACCGGTTTAACGTGCAGACAAAGACGAATGTCATCTATACACCTGACTTAGGGCCCAACCACAACCTTCAGGCCTTGTTGTCGCTGCAGACATATGACGATCGGAATGTATCCTACGCTGTCACTACTGCCAACTCAGCCTCTATTTACTTCCAGGACCCGTCTATTCCGGCTCGCATCCAAAACCCGGACCTGCGCCTTGCCTCCGGTACAGCCCAGAACAGAAGCGTGGGAGCCGTTGTAAACGCTCAATACTCCCTTTTCGATAAATACATTATCAATGCGGGCCTGCGTGCAGACGGAAACTCTAAGTTTAATGAGAACAACCGTTACGGAATCTTCCCCTCCATCTCAGGCCGCTGGCGTGTATCAGGTGAGAAGTTCCTGGAGAATATTACCCAGGTGAATGACCTGAGCTTGCGTGCCAGTTATGGTTCCACCGGTAACCCGCCAAGAGACAGTTACGCCCACTTTGCCCAATACCGTAGCTTCGACTGGAATTACATGGGCATAGCCGGTGTATACCCGGTGAACCTGGAGCTGCGCGACCTGAAATGGGAGACCGTGGTTCAGTCAAATTACGGGCTAAACATCCGCGCCTTCGACAACCGCCTGGAAGTAGACGCTGAAGTCTATAAGAAGCGGACGAAGGATATGTTCTTCCCCGGCCTGGACATCTCCTCTATCTCCGGTTTCAACGAAGTGGACATGAATGTGGGGGTGATGGATAACGACGGTTGGGAGCTGATGATTGGCATTACGCCGATCAGGAGACAGGACCTGACCGTGCGGCTGGACTTCAACATTGCCCGAAACATCAACATCATCCGCGAAATCTCTGAGTACTACCCACGGGAAAGAGGCAATATCGCCCAGAACGGGCAGTATAAAGTCTTTATGCAGGAAGGCAACCCGTTTGGTTCCTTCTATGGCTTCCGCTACAAGGGCGTTTATAAAGACGGTGAGTCTACCATTGCCAGGGACAAGAACGGGGAGGCAATTTCAGATGCAAACGGAAACCCGATCCAGATGCGCTTTAACTACCCCATGTTCGATTACCTCTTCCAGCCGGGCGATGCCATTTACGAAGACATCAACCATGACGGCAACATCAACCACATGGACGTGGTGTACCTGGGCAACGCAAACCCAAAGCTGACCGGCGGTTTCGGGCCGAACATTACCTGGAAGAACTTCCGGGTGAACGTATTCTTCAACTACCGCTACGGTTACCAGATAATCAACCAGACCAGGATCAACACTGAGAACATGTCTGGCTACAACAACCAGAGCACGGCTGTGCTGAGAAGATGGCGCTATGAGGGCGACGAAACGGACATACCGAGAGCGGTGATTGGTCCAAACTTTAACTCCCTGGGCTCAGACCGCTTTGTAGAAGACGGCTCTTTTATCCGCATCAGGTACATCACACTACGCTACAATCTTCCGATTAGCCTGGCTGAAAGACTTAAGATGCAGGAGCTTTCCCTGTTCACTACCCTGGAGAACCTGTATACTTTCACCGACTACAGAGGGCAGGATCCAGAGGTTTCCTATCGTGGCAACGACCCTTTCCGGGTGGGATACGACGATTCGATGACACCACCTGTGCAGGGATTCACGCTGGGCCTGAACGCGAGGTTCTAAAAGTAATTGTACATCATTTTAACTTGTTCAGACATGTTTAAAAGCAAAATATTCAAAGTTGCGCTGGTAGCTATTATGTTTTTCACCAGCTCCTGCGACAAATGGTTATACTTGGAGCCTGAGGATGCAATTGTTAGCCAGCAATTCTGGAAAACAAAAGAGCAGGCAGAAGCAGCCCTCTTCGGGTGCTATGCCTCCTTACTGGACCCTGATTTAGGCTACCAGATGTTTGTTTGGGGTGAGTTACGGGCAGACATGATCATGCCCAACCCTACAGCCTCGCCCGATGAGCTTGAGATTGTGAACGGCAACATTCTGGCCACGAATAACATCTCCGACTGGAGTTCATTTTACAGAACCATCAACTTCTGCAACACTCTAATTGAATATGCCCCACTGGTGCAGGAGCATGACCCGACATTCAAGACAGAGACACTGAATACTTATGTCGCGGAAGCAAAGGCTATCCGCAGCCTCATGTACTTTTATCTGGTGCGTACCTTTAGTGAGGTACCCTTAAAGCTGACCGCAACAGTAAGCGATGACCAGGAGTTCACCCTGCCGAAATCACCTGAAAGCGAAGTGCTGCAGCAGATTATCAAAGACCTGGAGGAAGCAGAGGTTCATGCAGTGAGCAGCTACGGAAACAACATGCATAACAAAGGCCGCTTTACTAAAGCAGGCATCAATGCCCTGCTGGCAGATGTGTATTTGTGGAGTGAAAAATACGAAGAGACTGTCGCTGCGGCAAACAAAGTCATCGCATCGGGCCAGTATGGCCTGGTGGCTGGAGACGACTCCTGGTACAGCACCGTGTTTGGAACCGGAAACTCCAGCGAATCTATTTTTGAGCTTCAGTACGGTGCACAGCGCCACCCTTACTTCACCATCATCCAGAACCAGCGCCGCTTCAGTGCCGCCCCCCATGTGCTGGAAGAGCTTTATACCATTGATTACATAGACCCGGAACAGTATGATATCAGAGCCGAAGGGGCTTCCCTCAGGGCTGACGGCCGGATATGGAAATACTTGGGTGAGAGTGCGAATATTGCCAGGAGTGATGTGGCCCCATACCCGAACTGGGTAGTGTACCGCTACGCGGATGTACTGCTGATGAAGGCAGAAGCCCTAGCTCAGCTAGGCCAGGGACAGGAGGCGCTTGACATTGTGAAGATGATACGCGACAGAGCCAGGGCACTGCCTGCTACCGAAGTTGGGGTAGAGCCTGATGATGTGAACGGACTGACGGATTATATTCTGGAAGAGCGTGCACGCGAGTTTGCCTTTGAGGGGAAACGCTGGTTTGATGTGCTTCGCAACAGCCGGCGCAACAACTACGAGCGCATGGATATTCTCCTGAACATGGTAATGCGGAGTGCTCCCGCTGATCGCCAGCAAAGCATCATCAACAAGTACAGAGACAAGATGAGCCATTACCTGCCAATTTTCCTGTTTGAGTTGCAGACAAACAAAAACCTGGAGCAGAATCCTTTCTACGCGAAATAAATTTAAATACGAGTTACATGAAAATAGCTATCCTCAACCACAAAAAAATGGTAGCACGGCTCCTCGGGGTGTTCGTGTTGTTGAGTGTCCTTATCGGTGGTTGCAAAGACCCTGACCTGGTCATAACAACGACTGATGATGTGAACATAACCGGTTACCTGGAGCGGTTTCCGGATGAGTACTCTGAGTTCCGTAAAATCCTGGACCTGACAGGGAATGCCAGCTTCCTGGCCGCCTACGGCACATACACTATTTTTGTGCCTACCAATACCGCCGTGAAGCAATACTTAGATGATAAAGGCAAGGCCTCAGTAGACCAGGTGGATATGGACGAGTTGAAGGCGCTTGTACGTTTTCACCTGATCCAGGATACCGTTTCTTCCAACTCGTTTACAGACGGGAAGATTCTCCAGCCGACCATGTACGGCCAATACCTGACCACCGGGGCTACCAATGTAAACGGCGATTCATACATCACTATCAATAAGCAGGCCCGGGTGTTGAAGAGCAACATCAGGCTTGGCAACGGGGTGATGCACGTGATTGATAAAGTGATGGAGCCCGCCAAGCTAACGCTGGCGCAGCTGCTGGAAGCCAACACTTCCTTTTCAATCTTCACGCAGGCTGCAAAAGCAACCGGTTTTTACGATACATTGAACATAGCGGCATCGGCCAGCAAAAAGGAAAACCGCAAGTGGTTTACAGTAATCGCAGAGTCCGATGAAGTGCTGCGGGAAGCGGGTTATAATTCCTTTGAGGAGTTGAAAGCCGATCTGTCCCATACAGGCGATCCAAAGAACACGGAAGACAGCCTTTACCTGTACATGGCGTACCACATTTTGCCAAGCGACAAATACATGGTGGACCTTATTACATCTCCGTCTCACACCACGCTGGCTCCCCTTGAGGTGATTACAACACGAACTGATGGCTCTGCGCTGCTGCTGAATGCTGACCTGATAAATGGCGTACAGGAAGAAGGTGCTGAGGTGATACGCGAGAAAAGTGATTTCTCTGCCACCAACGGAGTGCTGCATGCCGCCGCAGATCATTTCAAGATAAAAATGCGCACGCCTATACCAATCTACTGGGAAGTGACGGATCAGCCTGAGTTACGAAGAATGGTAACCATCTTCCGAAAGCTACCAGGTACCAGCACATCGATTGCACCGGGAACCCTCAGTGACATCAGTTGGCCTTCAGGCTCCATCAACTACGTAACCGGTGGCGACCCACATACCTTCAACGACTACTTCTCGCTCAACCTACGTCCGGCAGTTGTTCCTTACATTGATTTTACCACTCCCCTGCTTGTAAAAGGCAAATACAAGGTATGGGTGTGCTACCGCCGTGTGAACGCCAACGACATCCAGGCTTTCTTCAACGGAGAACCATTGCCGCGCTTGTTCGGCCTGAACCCAACTCCTGGCTATCCGAGCGGGGTAACCCCGGAAGAAGCCGAAGCCTTAGGATGGAAAATGTACACGGAGCCGACTGACAACAGGTACGTGGGAAGAATGATAGGCATTATCGAGGTAAAAACCACTGACCGTCATAACCTCAGGTTCCTGGGCCTTACCAACAGGGGTGGTAGCACCGGTAATGCCTTCCGTTTAGATATGATTCATTTTATTCCGATTGATGCGAACCAGATATCACCCCGGTTTACTCCGGAAGGAGTTCCTGTTTATTAACCCTGAAAGTATTTGCCCGGCCTCTAAAGCAGGAATGGCAAATGAACAGCTCCGGCAGGCGAGGTTATCATACCCGCCGGAACCAGGTAAACCGGTTTAAAAATGATTTAAAAGTACATACCATGACATATACCAGAATATACTTAATCATTCTCACAGCCTTTGTTCTGACTGCACTGGCAGCCTGCGAAGACAGGTGGGAAGAGCACAACGCCCTGAAGGATGCTGTACTGAAAGAAAACCTGATGCAGCCGATAAAGGCGAATCCAAATCTGAGCAGGTTCGCCGAGCTTCTGGAGAAAACAGGATATGATGAGTTGCTTTCCTCTTCCAGGCTATTCACGGTGTGGGCTCCTACAAATGAGGCGCTCGCAAACCTGGACCCAGCCATAGTTGAAGACACCGATAAGCTAAAGCAACTTATCGGTAATCATATCAGCTATCAGCAGTATTACACCTACAGCCCTAACCCTGCTCTTCGCATCAAAGCGATAAACGGAAAATACCTTAACTGGGACGGCCCCACTTCCACTATAGACGGGGCTACCACAGTAGAAGGAGACTTGCAGGTCAGCAACGGTGTGCTCCATGTAATAGACCAGGTAATCACTCCAAAGATGAACACCTGGGAGTACGTGAACTCGCTTTCAGTTGGAGGCAGACAAAAAAGCTTTATCAACAACCTGAGCTTTGACTTCTTCAGCCCGGACCTGGCGGAGCAAACCGGAGTCGACCCTACTACAGGTGCCCCGATCTATAAGCCAGGCACTGGCATTGTGAAGCGGAACACTTATTTGGAGCAGGTGCGCAACATCATGCACGAGGACTCGCTCAACACCTTTATAGTGCTGACGGATGAGGCTTTCGAAAATGAATACAATAAAATAGAGGGGTTCTATGCCACTTCCTCAGAGGACAGTACCCGGAATCTGACTTCATGGAACGTGGTAAAAGACCTCGCTTTCAAAGGACTTTACACTCCTGAGAACCTGCCGGACACGCTGGTTTCCCTGTTCAATGTAAAGGTGCCGATTGATAAAAGCGCGATTGTCTCCTCTTACCGCACGAGTAATGGAATGGTGTATGTCATGAACAAGGTAGACTTCCAGGTAAAGCATAAAATCCAGCCCATCCTAGTGGAAGGAGAATCTGCCGTACGGCCCAATGACTTCAGAACGGACCAGCGAAACGACCGCATCCACTTCCGGTACCGCCCGGCTGCCTCTAATAATTATGACCTGCGGGTGTTCAGCCACGGATACAGAGACGGCATCTGGGTGCGCTACCGCATAAGCGACCTTCCGGCAGGCACCTATAAATTCTACATGAGGGGAACAAAGGACTTTGGTTCAGCTCCTCTCACGCAGAAACTGGCGCTGGATAGTGTCCGGAGCGAAACCTTCTCTTATGTTACTATCCCCATGAACCAGGAAGAAGAAGTGTACCTGGGAGAGCATACGGTTGACCAGTATGGGAAACTGGATATGTATGTCGTCAGCAATCCGGTGAATGGTGATGATCTGAACCCAATCGTGCTGGATTATATCAAGCTGGTGCCTGTATTGTAAAATTTTAACGTGAGACAATGATGTATACTTCTATAAAGAAATTTAGCAGGCTGGCTGTCATTCTTGGTTTAGCTGTTTGTGCGCCGGAAGCATTCGGCCAGCAAGCGGATTCTGTTACCGCCCGTGCGATGGTGCAGCCGACGGGGCCAACCATAACAGGGGTTATAACAGATGCTAAAAGTAAGGCTCCCATTCCCGGAGTGAACGTAACGGTGCCAAACTTTTCTTCGGCCATCACCGATGATAACGGAGCGTTCACAATCACGGTACCTTCCGGCAACGCTACCTTAACCATATCCGGAGACGGTTTGCAGCAGAAGCAGGTACCTGTAAAAGGCAGAAACGCACTGGCTGTTTCTATGACCGAGGCATCTGTCAATTCAATATACGACCTGGCAAACCTGCCAGGCGGGCAGAAGCCCCTGAACCAGACTACCCACGCGGTGGTGTCGGTGAACATGCCCAATAAATGGGGCCGCCCTTTTGAAACGCCCGATAGTTACCTGCAGGGGCAGGTGGCAGGGCTGAATGTCATTCGCCGGTCAGCCACACCGGGTGTGGGTGCGAACATGTTCCTGCGGGGCTTTTCTTCACTCAACGGAACCAACCAGCCGCTGGTAGTGGTGGATGGAATGATCTACGACATGAACGAAAACGGGAACTCACTGATCAATGGGTTCTATACAAATCCGCTCGCCCACATCGATATTAAAGATATCGAGAACATGACCTTTATAAAGGATGCTGCCTCTACTTACGGCTCGAAGGCTGCGAACGGTGTTATCCTGATTACCACTGCCTACTCGAAAGAACTGGCCACACGCATTGACTTTTCGGCTTATGGAGGCGTTAACTTCAAACCAGAGTCCATACCAGTAATGGAGGCAGACGACTATCGCATTTACCTGGCGGATGTGCTGAAAACCAGAGGGCTGACAGATGATGAGATTCAGGCACTCCCCTACATGAATGACAATGTAACCAGTCCGGGCTATTACACCTACCATAATAACACGGACTGGCAGGACCAGGTCATCCGCAACGGGATAAACAACAACTATTCCCTGCGTGTGACGGGTGGAGACAACATAGCAAAGTATGCGCTGTCAGTAGGTTATATGAACCAGAAAGGAATTGTGGATGAAACCAATTATGACAGGTACACGACCCGCTTCAATGGCGACTACCAGATCACGCCGAAGCTGACGGCTAACTCCCGCCTTGCCTTTACTTACAGCGAAAACAAATTACAGCAGGAAGGCGCTGAAAGAAAAACCAACCCTTTGTACCTGGGCCAAGTCAAATCGCCGCTGCTGAACAAAAACGTGCTGTCGGAGGAGGGTATTGCCTCCCCTAACCTGGCTGATGTCGATGTCTTTAACGTCAGCAACCCTTTGGCGCTTATCAACAATTCAAATTTCAGGAACAACAACTACCGTTTCTTTGGCTCCGTGTCTACTGCTTACTCCTTCAGGCCTAATCTGAACCTGAGCACGCTGGTTGGGGTGACGTATGACAAGATACGCGAAAGCACCTTTATTCCGCGGCAAGGTGTTTTAGCGGACACGCTCAGCAACGCCATTGCCTACAGCAGAATGGGAAGCCAGCTGCAGCGCCTGTTTTCCCTTTACAACGACACCAAGCTTTCCTATAGCCACGACATCAACAGTAGCCACGGTTTCAGCAGTGCTGTTGGAGTGCGCTATAGCAACAACGAACTGGAAGAAGATTACGGTTTTGGCTACAACTCTGCCACAGACGAACTCCAGACCATTGGCATGGGAGTGAACGCGCTCCGCAGAACCGGAGGTGGAACAGGCCGTTGGAACTGGCTCAACTATTATGCAAACGTACATTACCAGTTTCTGAACAAGTACTTTCTGTCCTTTAACATAGGCGTGGATGGCTCCTCCCGCTTCGGAAAAGAAATCGACAACGGCATTTCCATGTTTGGCTACAAGTTCGGCGTGTTCCCTTCGCTGGGAGCTGCCTGGTTGGTATCCTCTGAAAGCTTTATGGCCAACATAGATGCTATTGAAGTACTGAAACTGCGCGCCAGCTATGGTCTCACCGGAAACGACGACATCGGCAATTACTCGGCCAGGCAACTGTACGTGTCGCAGAACCTGCTGGGCATGCAAGGCCTGGTGCGGGCCAACATTGCCAACCCTGCCCTGCAGTGGGAGACTAACCGCAAGCTGAATGCAGGGCTCGATGTGGCTACCAAAAACGAGCGCATTGGCCTGAGTGTGGATGTGTACCAGTCTGAGACGGATAACATGCTCACCTACCAGCCGGTAGCCACCGTGGCCGGTTTCGAGTACATGCTGGCCAACACTGGCGCCATGGAGAACAAGGGGGTTGAGGTGGCCCTGAACAGCCGGATCCTGACCGGGGAACTGGAGTGGCAGGCGGGCCTGACCTTCGCGGCCAACCGGAACGAGATTACAGCCCTGCCAACCGATAACATGACGACCAGTTTCGCAGGTGCCACTATTCTGACCAGAGTCGGCCAGCCGGCCGGGTTGTTCTACGGCTATCAGACCAGTGGCGTTTACGCTACAGAGGCTGAAGCAACAGCCGATGGCTTTCATACCAAATTGCCGGATGGCACACTCGTGCCATTCAGAGGAGGAGACATGCGTTTTGTTGACACGAACGGTGACAAACTAATAAATGCGCAGGACAGGGTCATTATAGGAAATGCCAACCCAGATTTCTTCGGGTCATTCTCAAACCGCCTGCAGTACAAGCGCCTGTCCCTGGATGTTCTCTTCACCTTCAGTGTAGGAAATGACATCTACAATTATACCCGCGCGCAGCTTGAGTCTGTGAGTGGTGCTGAAAACCAAACACCGCGCGTACTGAACCGCTGGAGAACAGAGGGACAGCAAACAGACATGCCGCGGGCAAACTGGGGAGACCCGCTGGGCAACAACCGCTTCTCCGACCGCTGGATTGAGGATGGCTCTTACCTGCGCCTGCGAACGGTGACCTTGGCGTATGAGCTCCCTATCAAAACCAACATTATCAAATACACCAATATCTACCTGACCGGCACCAACCTCCTGACCTTTACAAAGTACCTCGGATACGATCCGGAGTTCAGCGGGTCAAATGACATACGCCTGCAGGGAATCGATACGGGCCTGGTGCCACAGTACCGGTCCGTTATGGGTGGAGTGAGGTTTGGCCTCTAATTGAAGAAATAGACTATTCATATTTATTATCATCAGATGAAAAAGAAATTATTCAAATCATTGATGCGTACGGTTCCAGTAGTAATGATGGGGATGTGTTTATTCTCCTGCGAAAAACTACTGGAAGCGGAGCCTGACAAGGCGCTTGAACAAGACCAGTTTTACCAAGATAAATTTGATGCCGACGCGGCTGTGATCGGTCTGTACGGCAAGTTCCTTGGACTTGCAGAGCATTATGTGGTACTGAATGAGCTGAGGGCCGATTTGCTGGAAGTAACCCCCGCCGCCGGGGAAGACATGGTGCAACTGAGCCAGCACACTGTAACGTCTGAAAACAGCTATGCCAACCCCCGGCCGTTTTACGAGCTGATCGTGAACTGTAACGACATATTAACCAACTTTGACCGCATGCTGGCCGAAAGCAAGATGCTGCAGGCTGATTATAATGAAAGGAACTCCGACGTTACTTCCCTCCGCAGCTGGTTATACCTGCAGTTAGCTATCCACTATGGTAATATACCCTACATCACTGATCCCCTGGCAAAGATAAACGACGTATCAGACTTGTCGCGATTCCCGGTGCTCTCCCTTGACCAGGTAATAAAGGAGCTGATTAAGGAAATGGAGGCCCTGCCATACAAGGAGCAGTATTCTGAGCTCAATACGCTCAACCGTGTTATCGATGGGTACAATACGCAGAAGTTCTTCATCAACAAAAGAGTTCTGATGGGAGACCTGTACCTGTGGAACGGGGACTACCGGAAAGCTGCCGAGCAGTATAAAACAGTGATGGAAATGCCTACTGGTGTTGATATATTTGATTCCTACAAAATCAAATACGCTGATGTAACAAGGCATGAAGACCTTTCTGTAGGGTATGTCCGGTATGCTGACCAGGATGTTTATTCTTTAATTGACAACAATACCCAGGGCTGGAAGTCTATGTTCATCCGCGACCAGGATAATCTGTTCAACTCAGAGTGGATCTGGTCTCTTCCGTTTGACAACAGATTTCAACAGAAGACGCCCTTTGTAAAACTCTTCTCTAACGTTGGCGGTGATTACCTGGTAAGACCTACCGAACACGCCATTGAAATGTGGGAGTCGCAGGTACAACGGAATGGATTCCCCTGGGATCAGCGGGGAAGATGGTCCTGGAGCAGACAGGCCGGGCAGCCCGTGGTGATGAAGCATATCTATAACTTTGACCCGGTAAATCCATTGCAGACGAACGGGAAGTGGTTTTTATACCGCACCGCGCTGCTGCACCTGCGTTTCGCTGAAGCAGCTAACCGCGACAACCAACACAAAATAGCCTGGGCACTGTTGAACAACGGAAGATTGGCGTATAATGATCCGGGCATATCAGATGTGCGGCAGGAGTACGACACGTTCCAACCCTTTCCCTACGATTTTGCTTTCCGCTCTTCAAACACGCCTTACTTCCGCGACAACTGGCACAGGAGTGACGGCATCAGAGGCAGAGCCAACCTGGAGTTCCTGACTATTCCGGAAGACATATCCTCACAGGACTCTCTGCTCTACATCGAGGGTAAGATTATTGAAGAGGCAGCACTGGAGTTAGCGTACGAAGGCAACCGTTGGGGTGATCTGGTACGGGTGGCTTTGCACCGAAATGATCCTGCCTTCCTGGCAGATAAAATCTACGCGAAACTGCAGAAATCAGGCAATCCTGCTGCTGATGCTACACGAGAAAAACTCATGAACCCATCCAACTGGTTCCTGCCGTTCCGATGGGAATAAAGCAGGACACGGTCGCCTTTTACCTGATGATACGAGGCAGCCTGTGTGAGACTATATCAGAAAAGGAAAAATGGTAAGAATTAAAAGATGTTGGAAGTGTTAAAATCAGAATCCTAAAACGGAGGTTAATAATCCTCGGTTATACTCAGGAGAAGTAAATCAGAAACAAACTCCCCGTAAAGGCCACATTGCTAGGCAAAATTAGCAATGTGGCCTTTACGGGGAGTTTGTGCATTCAGTTGATAATCAATAAAGATGCTCTTTGAGGCTAAACCATAAGCAATGCATGATTGGTGTTCCTGGTCTGTGTACCATTTAAGCTGATACCTGCGTGTAATTTGTCACAGGATGGAGTTAACTCATATGTATAGATATTGCTGGTGAATGTGCTTTTGGTTGCACAGAATGTATACAGGCTTTTTAGATGGTTGTTCTTCTCCTTGACTCATGTAAAATCCAAACAACTTCTTCAGGAATTAGAAATACCTGTACTGCTTTCCTCTGGAGCAAGAATCCGGAACTGGTAAGTAAATGGGAGCAGTATGTTGCCTACTGCAAATGAGCTACCAGCGTGGTGACAGAGCGCGGAGCCAGTATGATGTCACTGTCACTGCTTAACAGAGTACCAGGTTCCATACTTTTTTCCGCTGTGGTTACATAAGGCCGGGTATTGGCTATAGTCACTCCTTTCACATCTAATTTTATCTTTACTGGTTCTGTTCCGGCATTAACAGCTACCGTGATAAGCTGCTTTTTTTCGTTGTCTAGGTAAGACGAGGCCAGCAGCATATCATCCCCCGCTTTCGTTCCTGCCAACTGCGCGCTGACACGTATGGCACCAGGACGTATAAAACGGCTGTAATTCCCCAAGGCCCAAAGCATTTTACTTTCATAGTAGGCACCATCTGTTTTATTTTTGTCAACATACACCAAGCCATCCTTATAATCATAGGGTGAGACAGCCAGCCACCAGTGCCAGGCAGTTGCATTCGCCACAGTCAGGTCATTATGCACGACACGTGCCAGGTACATGGCCGGGTCGATGCCTAAGTCCCGTTTGTTACCGTCTATTTCCCCAGCATTGTCACCCAGAATGCAGTATTCAGACATCCAGAACTCCAGCCCCGGCACTGTAGCCACTTTTGCAGCCAGTTTCTTTCGCTCAGTTACTGCCTGACCAAAAGGAGAGGTTGTAAAATAGCTATGCGCCGAAACTACTTTGCCTACATGAGAAAGATTGCCGAGATAATGCGGAGAACTGCTGTTGAAAAAGGCCTCTATCTGGTTCCCCCTACCCGGCTTATCGGCAGCTTCATAGAGATAGTTAATTTTCCCGGCCTCTGCTATGTCTATTTTTGTGCTGAGGCTTTTCCTTTCAAGCGAAGTTTGGAGTGCTCTGACGATACCAGCAATGTCTTCATTCAAAAAGGGCGTTCCCTCCTGCCCTCCATCACTCCAGTCCCACTGCGGCTCGTTTACCGGGCTAAGGTAGCCGAAGCTGATGCCGTGCGTCCGCTCCACGCCTTGTACGACATCTGCCAGAAAATCAGCGTAGGCATGGTGCATCTCAGGTGCCAGGTTTGGTGTAGCCTCGGAAGCGAAGGCCTTGCCGTTCTTCGTTAAATGAACAGGAGGACTGTTTGGGAAAGCCAGTAACTTATTTACGCCGCGGTCCTTCGCCGCTTTCAAAAACCAGACCTGTCCGGCCTGCCGCTGCCAGTCATAGCTCCCGTCCTCTCCTAAAAACGACTCTGCCCGTCGCCACTCATCCCGGATCCCGCTTTGCTCCCTCTGCTGCGCGCTTCCGGCCCCAACGTTAAAGCGCCACAGAGACAGCCCTATGCCATCCGGTTGGCCATTTGAGGCTGTATCCATGCTGAATAGCAAGTTGGCGATGGCGTTTCTTTTTTCATGTGGCCACTTGCCAACGAACTGGCAAGCCCATGCATCCGAGGCCCCAAAATTATCTATCGTTTGGTGTCTGTCTGAAGCATCTATGCTTAAGGTAACTTCATTTGCCTGAGGGAAAGCAGATGCCTGGTCATACTTCCCAGAAATTTTGCCGGAACATCCCATAAAACAGCACACTAGCAAGGGCAAGTACCATAATGCAGCGGTGCGGCTTTTTCTGATAAGGCTATTGATTTTAGTCATAGTTACATGTATATCGGTTTAAGTAAAGAAGAGGGTGTGGAACATGGGACCAGGTAAAATGTATCGGATTTCCCGGCGCAAAGTACTTCCCCACCAACTGCTCTACCTGCTCGTTGTGCTTTTGGAAGACCCCGAGGAGCAAAACGGGTTTCTCCTACACGCCCAGCCACTTATCTTTGATAGTCTCTGTTGTCACCGGCTTCCCCTCCTGCAGAAGTTCCTGCTGGTAAGCATATACTTTGGGCCTGAGCAGGTCCAAAGTATATGCTTACTCTCATTGCCTCCTTGGCATTTCCCCCCACACGGCCTGCCTCCACAGATTATTTGCCCAAGGCAATGTAGCGGTTTATGCTCCTTCCGAACCGCTTTCCGCTGATAGTGACGCGCAGGTAGATGGGCAGCAGATTATTGCTGGTGGTCTTTACTTTTTTGCCGGAGAACAGGTTGCTGATTCGAGTGGCCATTTCGTTTCCTGCTTTCGCTGTTTAAGTTACCATTCATTTGCTGGCTCCACAAGTTATACAGCAAGCGTTCCTATTACCGAAAAGCAATTAGTTGCAATAAATGCGGGTATCTGGGACATATCTGGCTTTTGGTACCCGAATTGTACCCCTCAGGATGGAGAAAAACTGAATGATTTAACAGGGGCAGAAACAAAAAAGCCCGTAAATCAACGATTTATGGGCTTTTTGCTCTTTTTGGTATCGCTACCGGCAGAGAGTGAGGGATTCGAACCCCCGGACCTGTTACAGTCAACGGTTTTCAAGACCGCCGCGTTCGACCACTCCGCCAACTCTCTTTCTTAATTCGTGTACAAAAGTAGGGGCTCGTACTGAATTATCAAAACTATACGATGAAATTTTTCGACTGTTCCAGCACTGGAATTGTAAACACTTGATTGTGAAGCAAGAATTCTACATGTCTTCGGGAACAGTTTTACCACCATTGCCTTAAAACAACGGCTGACTTTTAAACTGCTCTTTATAGCCACATCAGGCTTTTGCTGTACGAATAGCAGGTGTTGACCTCTTCCGCACCAGGCGCTTTGTTACCGTATCAATACTCACATTTATCTCGAACCCAAGAATAAGAATCATAGACACGAAATCAAGCCAGATCATCAAACCAATAAGTGCCCCGATAGAACCATAGAATTTGTTGTAGCTGTCGAAGGCGCTGATGTAGAAAGAGAAAATCATCGACACCAGAAAGATTAGCCCAGTTGCCACTACTGCACCAGCCGAGAAGAAAGGCCACTTATCTTCTATGGCAGGCACAAAGTAGTAGATAAGCGAGGTGGCCAGCAGGAAAAGCAGCACGATGGCAATGTACTTAAGTATAATCAACAAAGTATACGTGTAGCTTTCCGTTACCACCTCATAGAAAACAAGCACATCCAGCATCCACTGCCCAAAGAAAATAATGGCTACTGCCAGAAAAAGAATTAGGGCCAGCACCACTGTCAGCGCCGTGGCAATCAGCCGCTTTTTCATGTACCTGCGCTTATAAAAGGTATGGTACTTCTTGTCGAAGGCATCCATTAAAGACATAATGCCATTGGTGGAGAGTATCAGCGCAAACAGGAAACCGAACGAGAGCAAGCCACCGCGTGGTTTGTTTACAATATCCTCAATGGTGGTATAGGCAACGGCATACATCTCCTCCGGCATAAAGTCCGCTATAAAATTTAGTATGCTCTCGCTCAGGTCAAGTGACAGCACGCTGGGGATGTAAGGGATAAGCGTGAAAAGGAAGATGATACTTGGAAAGATGGCCAGCGTGAAGTTGAAGGCCATGTATGATGCCCGCTTTGTGATGGAGTCCAGGCGGAGTTCTCCCAACAGCACGTCTGCAATGTCATACACTGAAGACCGGCCGTTGTTAAAACGCCACCGCTTCAGGAAAACGATGAACTTGCGGTACGCCCTGCGGCGCTTCAGATATTGCTGGTTTATCCTCATTCACTAAAATAAGCATCCATTTTCTGGTGTATCAGTTCGGGTACTGCTGTTGGCCGGCCCGTCTTCATATCTACGAAAACCATGGTAGTTTCACCTACATTCAGCTTGGTGCCTCCCTCATTGTATACTTCATATTCGAAGAGTATACGTGAGCCGGAAGGCTTTTTCTTCAGCAGAAGCTTGATGGTGAGCATATCATCGTACTTGGCCGGGCGAAAATACTTGCACTTCAGTTCCAGCACCGGCATCATGGTGCCGGTGGCTTCCATCTCTTTATATTCGATGCCCAATTTTCTGAAAACTTCGGTCCGCGCTACTTCATAATAGGCGGCATAGTTTCCATAGTATACATAGCCCATCTGGTCAGTCTCGGCGTAACGCACGCGGATCTGCACTTCTGATTCAAACATTACTGGATCGTTTTCCTTTTAAATTGCTGAATGGCTTAGTTGTTTATTTTCCATTCGTCCTGCGGCAAGAGCACAGGTAAGTCCTAAAATAAAACATTGTTGATTCAATCAAATTAAACTGACTGAACCAACAATGTAGCAATTTAAGCTAAAACAATTTAACGAAGGATATTGCGCTCGTTCAGCGCCTGGTGGAAACGGCGTGCATTTGCCTGGTGCTCAGCTACTGTAGTGGCAAAGGCATGATATCCCGAAAAATCTTCTTTTGCACAGAAATAGAGGTAACTGTGCTGTTCCGGGTTCAGAACGGCGTCTATGCTGGAGATATTCGGCACATTGATAGGACCAGGAGGCAGACCTTTGTATTTATAGGTGTTGTATGGGGAATCGTAGGTAAGGTGTGCATTCAGAACACGACGTATGGTGAAGTCGCCTACTGCAAACACCACTGTTGGGTCGGCCTGCAGCAGCATATCTTTATCCAGGCGGTTGAGGTAAACACCTGCCACACGTGACTTCTCATCGTTCTTGATTGTTTCAGCCTGCACAATAGAGGCCAGCGTAGACACCTCCTGCTGCGACAGCCCCAGCTTATCTGCTTTTGCCTTACGCTCTGGTGTCCAGAATTTGTCATACTCTTTTTTCATGCGTTCCATCAACTCAGGCGCAGTAGTGGTCCAGTACACCTCGTAGGTGTTCGGGATAAACATACTGACGATGTTTGTGGTATCAAAGCCCAGCGAGGCCAGGTACGCCTGGTTATTCAGCAGACTGTCTATCTCCTCCTCGCCTGGCTCCACGTTGGCGGCCAGCTTTTCTGCCAGCTGGCTACGCAGGCGGATATTGGCAAAGGTCAGGTTAAGGGGCGTCTGCTGCCCGAGGCGCAAGACACCAATCAACTGGCGGTTGCTCCAGCCGTGCTCCAGTTTATAACGGCCTGGCTTCACCAGCTCATCATAGTCCATGAGTTTTGACATGAAGCGCAGCGACAGCTTATCGATAATCACCCCTGTGGCCTCCAAAGAGTCCATTGCCTCGGCGTAAGTAGCGCCTGTCGGGATGAGGACGTAGGTATCGCGGTCTTTCGTTTCTACGTTTGCCGTATACACAATCTGGTACGCGTAATAAGAGAAGCTCACGAATAAAAACAGGAACAGCACAATTAGGCCTGGCAGCAGCATGCTCTTCTGTTTCTTCTTTCTTCTTTGTATGGGTCTATTTACTTCCTGGGCCATAGTGATGGTAAAATGCTAAGAACAGGAACATAGGTTCCGTACCCGTTCATATTCAAGCGCAAAATTAATACTAATCTTCCTTTTCCTGGCAATTTCGAGCGACTGATTTAAATAGACTTGCCTACCTTAGTTTGCAATTTCAGCACCTTTCCTGTTCCTGCCGCTTTGCTGTTCGTCCCTGAAATCACGATTGAAAGCTGTCAGTGCATACTCAGCAAATGGCTAGACAGCAGCGATTGCTATTCCTTTTGCGATGTACGCTATGCATGCCCAACAGCGCTACAGTATTAGTTCCTGCTACTCATTCAGTTACAGGTTCTACAGCAGCAGCCTATGAAACGCTGGCGGGAATAAATAAGTATGTTATTACACCTGCTATACTTACCGGCAGGGAAAACCCATTCTTAAAAGACCAACCAGACGATGAGCAATGCAATTTTACTTCAGATACACCCCGACACGCCACAACAGCGCAAAATCTTAGAGGCTGTTGAGATTCTCCGGAACGGCGGGGTTATCATTTATCCTACTGACACCATCTATGGCCTGGGCTGCGACATTCACAATGCCCGTGCAGTGGAGCGCGTCTGCCTGATCAAGGGCATCAAGCCAGACAAGGCAAACCTTTCCTTTATCTGCTCCGATCTTACGCATATCTCCGATTATGCAAAAATTGACACGCCTACTTATAAGGTGATGAAAAAAGCCTTGCCGGGGCCATTCACTTTTGTATTAGATGCCAACAGCCGTGTTCCAAAGTATGCAGGCACCAAGAAAACGGTTGGTATTCGGGTGCCCGACAACAAGATTGCGCTGCAACTGGTAAAGGAACTGGGCAATCCCATCCTCTCCACCTCTGTTCGGGATGATGATGAGGTGCTTGAGTACAGCACTGACCCGGATCTTATTTTCGAGAAGTACAGGAATCTTGTTGATGCCGTAATTGACGGCGGCCCTGGCAATAATGTAGCCTCCACCGTAGTGGATGTCACCAACAACTTTGAAGTACTAAGAGAAGGAGCAGGCGATATTGAGCAATTTTTGTAAGTCAGAAAGCCTTTTGATTTAGAAAGTTATAAGGTTAGACAGTTCAAAGGTTGATTGTAGTAGAATAATGGAGTACAGTTGCGCTCCACGTATTGGAGAGCATAGATCATATTGTCAAAAGTGAAAAGACAGCACGAATACAAAATGTGGACTCTCATCTCATCACTTAAAACCTCTAACTCTTTAACTTCCTAACTTTCTAAATCAAAAGGCTTCCTGACTCGCGCCTTCCGGGCGCTTATGTTTCCAGCGTTTGTGGGTCCAGAGGTAGTCGGCGGGGCTGCGGCAGATAGTAGCCTCAAGCTTTCTGGCGAATTCCTCTGTAATGGGGTAGTGGTCTTCTGTAGCCGGTTTTGGCTGTGTCCCATCTGTTATGGTCTCGAAGGTAAGGGTATAATGGCCACGGCTGGTGCGCTGCACATCCAGGTAAAGCACAGGGTAACCGAACATGTTGGATAGTTTCTCAGCGCCTACATAAAAAGGAGTATCCTGGTGCAGGAAAGTAGTCCAGTACTGTATCTCGCTCCGCATAGGCGTCTGGTCCGACAGCATGGCCACCACGCGCGGCACCTTCCTGTTCCGGACAAAATCGCGGCTGGTGTCCTTCATTTCTATGAGGCGGGCACCCAACTGGCTGCGCGTGTGCAGCATGTAGGCCTCAAAGAAAGGATTGTGTAATGACTTATAGATGCCGTTGGTAGGGAAACCGAATTGCACCGCCCCTGCCGGAAGCACCCACTCCCAGTTCGCCGCATGAGACCCCATGGTGAGAACAGGTGTACCCTGCTTTACCAAATCGTCCAGCAGGTACTGGTTTGTGAATGTAATCCGCCGTCTCATCTCCTCCGCAGACATCGAAGACAGCTTCAGCGTCTCCACCACCACATCAGCCAACTGCTTGTAAAAGCCTTTTGCAATCTGCTTTATCTCCTGCTCACTTTTCTCAGGAAAGGCATTGCGCAGGTTTTGCAGCACCACCTTCTTGCGGTAGCCAACAATATAGTACACCACAGAGTACAGGAAGTCAGACAGCACATGCAGTACAGGCAGCGGCAGCAAAGACAGGCCCTTCAGGAAAAACCAGAGCGGGTAATACAGCGGCGGTATTTTAATATCTTTATTCATAAGCAGAAGCTGTCGCAAAGGTACAACCTGCCGCCTGATTATGAAATTCCATAATTCGTGCTACTTTAGCGGCAAACGTGGATCAGGCATCAACACGTATCAGGTATCACGACACACGTATCACGACGTATAGAAAGGCCATGGAGACAATATCAAAGTTTGAGGTCATGCGCCAAAACCAAATACTAACTCCTAAACCCTTTAACTCCCATACTTTCTAACTCAAATTGATCCTTCTTACCGAATTCCAGTACAACCCGCCAGTTTCCTATTTCTGGCATGCCGTCCGCTCCGAAGGTCTGATGGTGGAGCGGCATGAAAATTATATAAAACAAAGTTACCGCAACCGCTGCCATGTGCTCACAGCGCAGGGCGTGCAGCCGCTGAGCGTTCCGGTTGTTCGGGGCGGCAGCAAAAACAAAACCCTGATTACGGATATTGAAATAGACTACAGCCAGAAGTGGTACAATGTGCACTGGCGCACGATACAGGCGGCATACGGGCGTGCGCCCTATTTTGAATTCTACAGCGACTACCTGAAAGCGGTGTATGAACGGCAGCCAAAATATTTATTTCAGCTCAACGAGGATTTGTTGCAGCTTTATCTTAAATTACTAAAGCTGAACAAGCCACTCATTTATACAGAGGCTTACTATGCAGAGCACGCCAATAACGTATTGGATTTAAGAAATAGGCTACATCCTAAAATCTATCCTGACATTTTGCACGTAAAACCCTATACGCAAGTATTTGGCAAACAATTTGCATCAGACCTTAGTATAATTGATTTGTTGTTTACACAGGGGCCCGCATCACTTTCTTACCTACAGTAGTAGGGCCAACAAACTGAACATTTGCATGTCACGGCTTGTTTAAAAGAGTAGGCTTTACCTGTTAGCCTCATTCAGTTACAATTAATCAGATTTTTAAGATTACACGGAGTATAGTATACATGGAAGCAAAATTCTCAAACCGAGTAAAAGAGGTTATCTCACTCAGCCGTGAGGAAGCGATTCGGCTCGGTCATGACTATATCGGTACCGAGCATTTGGTACTGGGCATGATTCGGGAAGGAGAAGGCACTGCCATTGCCCTGCTTAAGAAGCTTGGGGTTTCGATAGATGAGTTAAAGTACGCTTTAGAGCAGGCTACACGAAATACAGCAACACAGAGCAGCAACATAACCGGCAGTATCCCGCTCACAAAGCAGACCGAGAAGGTGCTTAAAATAACATACCTGGAGGCAAAGATCTTCAAGAGTGATATTATAGGCACGGAGCACCTCTTATTATCCATCCTGCGGGATGAAGACAATATATCTTCTCAAATTTTAGCGAAATTCAACGTGAACTACGAAGCAATAAGAGATTCCCTGGATTATCACAGCAATAATCCACTTGCGTCGTCAGACACTGACGATTCTGACGATTCTGACAAGTTATTCGGCAGTTCGTCTTCACGCTCAGGCAGCACAAGCAAGAAAGCAGGCGAAAAATCACGCACACCTGTGCTCGATAACTTTGGCCGCGACCTTACAAAACTGGCCGAGGATGACAAACTGGACCCGATAGTTGGTCGTGAAAAAGAAATTGAGCGTGTGGCACAGGTATTGAGCCGCCGCAAGAAAAATAACCCGATCCTGATTGGCGAGCCTGGTGTTGGTAAAACAGCTATAGCCGAAGGTCTTGCCCTGCGCATTATCCAGAAAAAGGTAAGCCGCGTGCTGTTTAACAAGCGTGTGGTTACGCTGGACCTTGCCTCCCTGGTAGCCGGTACAAAATACCGTGGTCAGTTTGAGGAGCGTATGAAGGCCGTGATGAACGAGTTGGAGAAGTCCCCGGACGTGATCCTGTTCATTGATGAGCTTCATACTATAGTGGGTGCCGGTGGCGCCTCTGGCTCCCTGGATGCCTCTAACATGTTCAAGCCTGCGCTTGCACGCGGCGAGATTCAATGCATCGGTGCGACTACCCTGGATGAGTACCGCCAGTACATCGAGAAAGATGGTGCTTTGGCCCGTCGTTTCCAGATTGTGATGGTAGACCCTACTACACCAGAAGAGACTATCGAGATCCTGAACAACATTAAGGACAAGTACCAGGATCACCACCACGTGAACTATACAGACAAGGCAATCGAAGCCTGTGTGAAGCTGAGTGATCGCTACATGAGCGACCGCTTCCTTCCGGACAAGGCAATTGATATCCTTGACGAGGCTGGAGCACGCGTGCACATCAACAATATTATTGTGCCGGATGATATCCTGAAGCTCGAAGAGCAGATTGAGAACATAAAGGTAGAGAAGAACCGCGTGGTGAAGAGCCAGAAGTATGAAGAGGCTGCCCAACTGCGTGATAAGGAGAAGAAGCTCATCGACCAGCTGGATTCTGCCAAGAAAAGCTGGGAAGAAGAGACAAAGAAAAGACGCTACACAGTAAAAGAGGAAAATGTGGCAGAAGTTATTGCCATGATGACAGGTATTCCTGTGAAGCGTATCGCGCAGAAAGAAGGCGTGAAGCTTTTGAACATGGGCGAAGAACTGAAAGGCAAAGTAATTGGCCAGGACAAAGCGATCGGCCAGTTGGTGAAAGCCATCCAGCGTACCCGTGTGGGTCTGAAAGATCCGAAAAAGCCAATAGGTTCCTTTGTGTTCTTGGGCCCGACAGGTGTTGGTAAAACAGAGCTTGCCAAAGTGCTGGCTACCTATCTGTTCGATAAGGAAGACTCGCTGGTGCGTATCGACATGAGTGAGTACATGGAGAAATTCAGTGTATCCCGCCTGGTGGGAGCGCCTCCGGGATATGTGGGTTACGAAGAAGGTGGCCAGCTGACCGAGAAAATCCGCCGCAAGCCATACTCTGTGGTGCTGCTGGATGAGATCGAGAAAGCGCACCCGGATGTGTACAACCTGCTGTTACAGGTGCTGGACGATGGTATTCTGACAGACGGATTGGGCCGCAAGGTTGACTTCCGTAACACCATCATCATCATGACTTCGAACATCGGAGCCCGTGACCTTCAGGACTTTGGAGCCGGTATCGGCTTCATGTCTAAAAGCAAGCAGGAGAACGTAGACGATATCATGAAAAGCACGATTGCCAGCGCGCTGAAGAAGACGTTCTCTCCGGAGTTCCTGAACCGTCTGGATGATGTGATTGTGTTCAACTCGCTTAACCGTGAGGATATGCACAAGATCATCGAGCTGTCGCTTAGCAAGCTGTTTACACGTGTAGAGTCTCTTGGCTATACCATCGAGCTTACGAAAGAGGCAAAAGACTTTGTGGCCGAGAAAGGATATGATCCAAAGTATGGTGCACGTCCGCTGAACCGCGCCATTCAGAAATATATCGAAGACCCGATTGCGGAGGAGATACTAAAGGCAGAAGTTAACCAGGGTGATGTCATCATGGTAGACTATAAGGAAGGCGACGAGAAGCTGACCTTCGTCTCGAAGAAGAGCAACAGCAAAAAAGCCAAAAGCGCTTCTGACGAGGATCTGTCAGAGCCAACCAAGTCTTCTGATTCAGATAAGTCTAAAGACAAAGAGTAAACAATTTGAAGTACAGTTATAAGGGCTGCCTGCAAGGGCAGCCCTTATTTTTTTGCCTGTTTGTACAGCACGGGGCACACAATTGCAGCTATATTGAAAAAATGATACAACTGTACAAGATTTCGCTGTAGAGTTTTTAAATTTGACAAATAATAATTTCATAATATATCTGAGTTATAACACTTATACATGGCAGGAGAAATCAGGCAAAGCCAAATAGAGGCGCTGCAGCGTAAAAATGCGGAGGCGCTTCTTGGCGGCGGACAAGACAGAATAGATGCACAGCACAAGAAAGGGAAACTAACAGCACGTGAGCGCATTCACCTGCTCCTGGACGAGAACTCTTTTGAAGAGATCGGCAAGTTTGTAATGCATCGTTCAAAGGATTTCGGCCTTGATAAACAGTACTACCTGGGTGACGGTGTGGTAACAGGATACGGTACCATCAACGGTCGGCAGGTCTATGTTTTCTCCCAGGATTTTACCGTTCTCGGCGGCTCTCTCTCGGAGACACATGCTGAGAAAATTGTAAAAATCATGGAGCTTGCCATGAAAAACGGTGCTCCTGTGATAGGGCTGAACGACTCCGGCGGTGCCCGTATACAGGAAGGCGTTGTGTCGCTGGGCGGTTATGCTGATATTTTCTATCTAAATACACTGGCTTCCGGCGTTATTCCTCAGATTTCAGCCATCATGGGGCCATGTGCGGGTGGTGCGGTTTACTCTCCTGCCATCACTGATTTTATTATGATGGTGCAGGACACTTCCTATATGTTCGTGACCGGTCCGAACGTGGTGAAAACGGTAACGCATGAAGAAGTAACATCGGAGGAGCTTGGCGGTGCGAGCACCCACAGCACAAAAAGCGGTGTTACACATTTTTCATGTGCCAACGAAGCTGAGTGCATCCTGTACATTAAAAAGCTGCTTTCTTACATCCCGCAGAATTGCGAGGACCTCCCACCGTCCCTGCCATACGAATCTTCCGGCAATGAGACTAGGGAAATCCTTGACACGATTATCCCTGAGAACCCGAACCAGCCTTACGACATTCGCGAAGTAATTGAAGGCATTATTGATGACGAATCTTTCTTTGAAGTACACAAGAATTTCGGTGAGAACATTGTCGTTGGTTTTGCGCGTTTAGCAGGCCGCAGCATCGGTATTGTGGGTAATCAGCCTGCCGTACTGGCCGGCGTACTGGATATAAACGCAAGCACCAAGGCAGCACGTTTTGTCCGCTTCTGCGATTCCTTTAATGTGCCCCTGCTGGTGCTGGAAGATGTACCGGGCTTCATGCCGGGCACAGATCAGGAATGGCGCGGCATCATCACAAACGGTGCGAAGTTGTTGTATGCCTTCTGCGAAGCTACCGTTCCGCGCATTACGGTTATCACGCGCAAGGCTTATGGTGGCGCTTACGATGTAATGAACTCAAAGCACATTGGCGCCGATATGAACTTTGCCTGGCCAACAGCAGAGATTGCGGTGATGGGTGCGCAGGGAGCAGCCGAAATCATCTTTAAACGCGAAATTGCCGCAGCCGAGGATCCGGAGGCTAAACTGGCTGAGAAAGTAGAGGAATACAAGAAGAAATTTGCCACACCTTACCGTGCTGCACACAGGGGCTTTATAGATGAAGTAATTATGCCTGCAGACACGCGTTCCAAACTGATCAAGGCTTTTAAAATGCTGGAAAACAAAGCAGTTTCACTGCCTAGAAAGAAGCACGGTAACATTCCACTTTAAAATTTATGTATGTGAATAAAAAAACGTAAAATGTACGTACATAAATATCTATCTTTCTGTTTCCTGACAACCCAAACTGCTAACACACACCTATGCGACCAGAATCATTCGACTTTTTACAGAAATACCTGAACAACTCCTCTCCTACCGGCTTTGAAGCAGAAGGGCAGAAACTTTGGCTGGAGTATGTAAGGCCTTACATCGACAGTTACTTTACTGACACTTACGGTACTGTGGTCGGCGTTATTAACCCGGAGGCAGAATATAAAGTTGTCATAGAGGCGCATGCCGATGAGATTTCCTGGTTTGTGAACTACATTACAGCAGAGGGATACATTTACCTGAAGCGCAACGGCGGCTCTGATGCCCTGATAGCGCCGTCCAAGCGTGTGAACATTTATACCTCCAAAGGCATTGTGAAAGCCGTATTCGGTTGGCCCGCCATTCATGTGCGCAAGGTGGAGAATGACAAGGCCCCAACCATTGAAACCGTGTTCCTGGATTGCGGTGCAAAAAACCGGGAGGAAGTAGAAGAAATGGGCATTCATGTAGGCTGCGTCGCCACATTTGAGGATGAGTTCATGGTGATGAACGACCGCTACTATGTGGGCCGTGCTTTGGATAACCGCATTGGTGGCTTTATGATTGCAGAAGTCGCGCGTATGCTGAAGGAGAACAACAACCAGCTTCCGTTTGGCCTTTACGTTGTGAATGCAGTACAGGAAGAAATTGGTTTGCGTGGTGCTGAAATGATAGCGCACCGCATCAAACCGGATGTAGCCATCATCACAGACGTTACCCACGATACACAGTCGCCGATGTACGAAAAGAAAACCAGCGGTGACATTCACTGTGGCAAAGGCCCTGTGATTGCCTACGGACCGGCTGTGCAGAACAACGTGCGTGACCTGATTATTAATACAGCCAAAGAGAAGGAAATTCCGTTCCAGCGTTCGGCTGTTTCACGTGCCACGGGCACAGATACAGATGCTTTCGCCTACTCTAATGCAGGTGTGGCCTCCGCACTCATCTCACTTCCGCTGAAGTATATGCACACTACCGTGGAAACCGTGCATAAAGATGATGTGGACAACGTGATTAAGATGATTTACGAAACAGTACTCAAAATTCAGGACAAGCAGGATTTCCGCTACCTGAGCTAATGTTGATACAAATAAATGAAACCTCCGGAGCTTCAAAAGCACGGAGGTTTTTATATTCAGGGAACCTGCCTTTTAGCAGTTTAGAGGTATAGCCAATGCACCGATACATGTTCTGGACGTTGATGATTCTGCCATGGGTTGTACTTGCCATTTACCTGAGCAGGCCAAAAGAAGATCCGCGCGTCACTGCTTTTATACTTGTATCGCTGATCATACACCTGGTCATCGTCATTAACATCCGTAGAATATCCGTAGGCCTCACCATACGCGAAACGTTTAAGGCGTTCGTGCCTTTTTGGGGTACAAAAGAATACAAGCGCCTGTACTTCCAGGAAGTATAGGCAGGCACACAGCATAATTAAACTTTATTACTCAAACTATACCAGTTGATTTTCCAAGACCAGATGGGCTACGAGGTTACGCTGCCGGACTTACCGCAGCGTATTATTTCGCTGGTGCCGTCCCAAACGGAGCTGTTGTTTGATTTAGGTCTAGGAGATCGCATCATTGGTGTAACGAAGTTCTGTATCCATCCGGAGCCACAGGTAAAGCAGAAGGCCATCATTGGCGGCACCAAGAACTTCCGGTTCGATGCCATTGCTGAACTGCAGCCAGACCTGATTGTTGGTAACAAGGAAGAAAACTACAAGGAAGGCATAGAGCAGCTGCAGCAAAAGTACCCGGTCTGGATGAGCGATATCTATACCTTAGATGATGCCCTGCAGATGATGCAGCAGGTGGGGCAGTTAACAGGCACCGAGGCCCGAGCACAGGAACTGATGCAGGGTATAAGCACAGGCTTTTCTTCCCTGCAACCCAATCAGCCACTCATCAGCACTGCCTACTTTATCTGGCGCAAGCCCTACATGGCAGTGGGCAGCCACAACATCATAGACCATATGCTGCAACGCTGCGGCTTCCAGAATGTGTTCTCAGACCTGGCACGATACCCTGAAATCACTCCAGAACAGCTGCAACAGGCAAATCCGCAATTCATACTACTATCCTCAGAGCCATACCCGTTCAAGGAAAAGCATGTGGCAGAATTCCGGGAACTTTGCCCGCAGGCGGTAATAAAAATTGTTGACGGTGAAATGTTCAGTTGGTACGGCAGCAGGCTAATAAATGCACCAGCCTATCTGCAGCAGGTAATTGAGGAGGTAAAGCAGGAGCTTCCATAGGCCTAGCCCCTAAGCCCTGGCGCGGGAATCTATACCATGATGCAGAGTGGGTGCAGGTTTCTAGACTCGCTTTAGTGTCGCAAGTTTAGGCAAGTTTAATGCAACCCATACCGAATTACATCAAACTTTCTCTGTAGTACCAACTTTTCCTGATGTACCGGGTCCAACCACCCCTGCCCCTCCTTGTCAAAGGAGGGGAGCCTGCTTTTTAAATTTGCAAAGCGCTTTTTTCATTGTTGTGGCTTTACTTATAAAACGTAATATTATAATTTGCCGGCACGGAGTGAATGTGTATCCAGTCTTTGGGTTGAGCGCCTTGTAAATTTCCGGTGCCACGCTAGTGGCAGCCGCAAGGCAGGAAATATACACAGCGCGATGCCCGAAGACGAGGCCTCTCGGCCTAGAGAGCACAGAAAACAAGATGGAAAAGGCTGTTAGTAAGTCGATGGATAAGCCGTGGCTACAGCAGCTTAGACAAAGCTATAGAAAGAGCCTAAAGAAGAATGTTGTTACACTGCGCTAAACTTGCGACAGCAGACATGATAAGGCTATTTCAACCCCTGTAACAACTGCTTCGCTCTATCGGAAACTTCTTTGAAATAAGCGGCATCCTGCTGCACCTCGACGGCACTTTTGCGCAGCACTTCCCGCTTGTTATCAGGCTCAGCTAAAGCAGAAAGAGTAACGATTCTTTCGATGCGTTTCTTTTGCTCCATGATTAGGTCCTCCAACGGCAGTTGTTCCAAGGCCTCTATTAACGGCAGCCTGAAGTCCTTATGCTCTATCTTCTCCTCATCGAGCAAGCGAAACACGGCAGCCACAGCCTCATCTTCATAAGGCGTATGCACAGCAGTTTTTATCAGCTCAGCTGTTGTCGGCAAAGGCAGCTTTATCAAAAGCAGATAGCCGCCACCCTCTGCGGCGGCGGTAGCATAGCACTTCATCCAGAAAGCGCCGGAGTCTTTGTGCTTGTATACAGCAGCCCAACCGCCGGCAGCTTCTTCCATCAGTTGCATTTGGCTGAGCTGCTCTTCAATCAGGCTGGCATCTCCGTATAAGCGCCTTTTACTGTTCATGCTCAATTTTAAATCCTACTTTCTCCAGGTCTTCCCAATAGCGCGGGTAAGACTTTCGCACCACGCTTGGCTCCTGTATCTGCACAGGCTCCAGGAGTGCCAGCGGTGCAAAGGCCATGGCCATCCGGTGGTCCTGGTAGGTGCGGAAGGAAAGCCTGTCTTTGGTGATGATGCCTGGCACTAAGCGGAAAACGTTTGGCGATATTTCCTGCATGGAGGAGTTAATGCTGAGTACCTCCAGCTGCAGCGCCTGAATACGGTCTGTTTCTTTGATTCGGAGGCTCTCTAAGCCTGTCATCTCTACCGTCACACCCAAACCCGCACAAAGTGCCACAATGGTTTGCGCCAAATCCGGGCAGTCGGAGAAGTCATAGGATACCTGGCGCTCATGCTCTTTCTTGATTAGCTGCACGCCGCCTTCCACAAAAGAAGTGTATACCCCCAGGCGGCTCATGATATCCACAATGGCGCGGTCGCCCTGGAAAGACTTTTCCTTCAGGCCGAGCAGCGTAATATCCGCCTCTTTAGCCAGCGCCACCAGACTATACCAGTAACTTGCCGCCGACCAGTCAGACTCAACTTGAAAGGTAGCCGCTTTGTACTGCTGGTGCGGCACTGTAATCGTATTCCCCTCAAATGATGCAGACACACCAAAATGCTGCATCAGCGAAAGCGTCATTTCAATGTATGGCCGGGAACCTATTTTTCCCTCCAGTTCCAGTTCCAAGCCATCCGGCAGCAGGGGCCCCACCATCAGCAGCGCAGAGATGTACTGGCTGCTGATATCGCTCCGTACTTTTAGGTTGCGCTTGCCATTCCCGTTAAAGCCACTCATTTTCATGGGAGGATATCCCTCCTCTCCCAGGTACTCGATGCTGGCACCTAACTCTTTCAGCGCCTCCACCAGCACTTTGATAGGGCGCTGGCACATGCGCTCTGTTCCGGTCAATATTTTTTGCTGGCCAGTTACAGCATAGTATGCCGTCAGAAAGCGCATCACAGTACCTGCATCTTCCGCATCAATTGTTTCAGCATCGCTTTTCAGGAGGCGCTGCAGCAGTTGTGTGTCGTTGGCCTCCGACAGGTTGTGCAATTCTGACTCTTTCCCGGACAATGCTGCAATGATAAGCGCACGGTTTGCCTCGCTTTTGGATGCAGGCAATTTTATACTTCCGTTCAGAATACCCGTTGGATGGGTCAGCGTAAAGGAGGTAAGGTTTTTTGATGATATCATAGTAATTCGTAGTAGCGTAATGACTCCTCGATGTCGTGGAGCGTGATAGGTTGATTGTAGACGGCGTGGCCAATGCCCCGTAACAAGGTGCAGTTAATGGCGAAGCCAGAGTTCTTTTTATCCTGCAGCGCCAGTACAGCTATCTTCTCAACATCTTCGGGCTTCAGCACCACCTTCTCATAAATCGTCTCCAGGAACACCTCAATTTTTCCTAAATCTTCTTCGGATAGCAGCTCCTTCTTCACCGACAGAAAGGCTTCGCACACCATTCCAACGGCAATGGCTTCACCATGTAAAATCTCACGGCCTGGCTGGCCCATCAGGTACGTTTCCACGGCATGTCCGATGGTATGCCCGAAGTTCAGGATTTTCCGCAAGCCGCCCTCCAGCGGATCCGCTTCCACTACCTTCGATTTGATCGCGACAGAATGGCGAATCAGCTCCTCCCAGTCATCTGTCATGATACCGATGTGCCGCTGCTCCTCGAACTTTTCTCCATCTGCAATCAGCCAGTGCTTGATGATTTCGGCATAGCCGGACTTTAGCTGCCGCTGCGGAAGTGTCTCCAGAAAAGTGGGGTGAATAAATACAGCCTGTGGTTCCTGGTACACACCGATGTGGTTTTTCAGGCCATGAAAATCAACACCAGTTTTGCCGCCCACACTGGCATCTACCTGCGCCAGCAGCGTGGTAGGCACCTGCACAAAGTATATTCCGCGTTTGAAGAGCGCTGCACAGAAGCCGCCCATATCCCCTATCACCCCACCGCCTAGGTTTACCAGCACCGACCAGCGATCCAG
Source organism: Pontibacter toksunensis (assembly GCF_042686245.1). Taxonomy (NCBI): domain Bacteria; kingdom Pseudomonadati; phylum Bacteroidota; class Cytophagia; order Cytophagales; family Hymenobacteraceae; genus Pontibacter; species Pontibacter toksunensis. Next base: position 88,387 of record NZ_JBHUOX010000013.1, read on the forward strand.
GTGCATCTCCGTCATGCGCTGCCAAATGGTCTCGCAGGTTTGCAGCGTCTTGTGCTCCTCCCCACTCTTTATCTGGATAAGCTCATGGGCAGGCAGGTGTTGCTTAAGCTGCGGGTAGCAGTGCGCTAAAGTATGCTCGTCTACCAGCACCGCCACTTTATGAAAGGCACGGTTCTGCAGCAATATGGTTAGCTCCTGCAGTGCATTATTTCCGATGTGTATCGTCTCTGTCACAGTAGTGGTATGCTTTAACTGTCATTAACACTCAAAAGCAGCCTGTTTTGCTCAGCCATAATGGCCGCTGCCAGGCATGCTGCAAGCGCAATATAGTAGCTACCGACGAACTTTCAGTCTGAAAGAGAAGATTAAGTGTCAGAAACAGGTCCTGATCAGCTTCATGGGTCATGCAAAACGTGGTACTATTTTCCACCCCACACTTACTTTCTGTTGCACCTATCCGCTACAGGCAACCGGCTTACGGGCAGGTTAGAGATCTGCGTATGACGGCTGAGGGGAAAAAAGTATCATCATGCCCTTAAGCACTTGAAGCATAACGCGATGTTACTACCTGCCGTTTTAAGGCGAAAGGCGGGCTTGGAGCAGCTTTTTTGCCAGATATCAGCTTATTAAGATGATTGTTTCTGTAGCTGAACCGCTATCTTTGCAGCACTAATTTTATGTACATGAACACTGTTACCAACGTTTCTTTCGAAGACACAGCTATTGCATTCTATTCGAAGTCAGACGCAGAGCTGTACAAGCTGTACCTGCTGTTTAAAATGATGAACAGCAACTTCCTCGTGAAAACAGGTGGCACCCTGCTGAACACTGCCTTAGATCTACATCTACCAGTAAAATTCATCATCAAAAAAACCGTCTTTAACCACTTCTGTGGCGGCGAAACCATTGAAGAGTCAGAGCGGGCCATCCGGGAGCTAAGCCAATACAACATTGGCACCATACTGGATTATTCTGTAGAGGGAGAAGGAGACGAAAAAAGCTTTAACGCTACCCGCGACGAACTCCTGCGCACAGTAGACAAAGCCAAAGGCCACAAGCTGATTCCTTTTTCTGTGTTCAAGGTAACAGGCTTGGTAGATATAAACCTGCTGGAGAAAGTACAGACGAGGCAGGAACTGACCGCAGAGGAGCGTGCCGCATTTGAGCGAGGCCGCGACCGTGTAAATGCAATCTGCCAGCGTTGTTTTGAGTCTAATGTGCCTGTGTTTATAGATGCAGAAGAGAGCTGGATTCAGGAGACCATAGATAACCTGACCTATGAGATGATGGCGCTGTATAATAAAGAGCGGGCCATTGTTTACAACACCTACCAGATGTACCGCCACGACCGCCTGGAGGTAATCCAACGCGACTATGCCAATGCCGTAAAGGATGGTTACTATCTGGGAGCTAAGCTGGTGCGTGGAGCTTATATGGAGAAAGAGCGCAGACGCGCGCAGGCAGAAGGCTATCCAGACCCAATCAACCCGACCAAAGAAGCCTCTGATGAACTCTTTGATGATGCGCTGCGCTTTTGTGTAGCGCATATAGACCGGATATATTTTTGTGCCGGTACCCATAACGAGCAAAGCTCTTATCTTTTGATGGAGCTGATGGCAGAACACAACATTGCGCCCGGTGATGCGCGCGTTTACTTTTCGCAGCTGTATGGTATGAGCGACAACCTCTCTTACAACCTGGCCAAGGCGGGCTACAATGTTGCCAAGTATGTACCTTACGGACCTGTGGAAGCGGTAATGCCTTACCTGCTGCGCAGGGCTAACGAGAACACTGCCATTGCCGGTCAAAGCAGCCGCGAGTTTAACCTCATCAAAAAAGAGATGGAGCGCCGCAAGCTTGCAAAGCAGCGCTAGCAGCTATCACAACTCTAAGAAGCATACAAAAGGCGTCTGTTTTTTACCGGTTCCCGGCTTAACAGGGTGAATAAAAGACAGGCGCTTTTCAGATATCAGATAAAAACAGAAGGGCCTCATGCATATCCGCATGGGGCCCTTCTGTGTGTTTTAGAACTATATGCTATTCGCAGTAGTTCCTGCTAAAATTACTGAACTTCAGTAGCTGGAGCTTCTTCAACTACAACAGTTGAGTCAACTACAACTTCTTCAGTAGCAGGGGCTACTTCTTCAACTGGAGCAACTTCTTCTTCAGTTACAACCTCAGTTTCAACAGCCTCAGCCTCAGTTGTTGCTTCTTCGTTGCAAGCAGTGAAAGCAGTAAGAGCAAGAGCTACGAAAGCGAATTTGAATAAATTTTTCATTTTGCGTTTGTGATTAAGTGTTTTGGTTTCGATTTTGAACTTCATACCGGAACCGGCGATAGGTAACCCAGCTTTTTCAAAAAATTAAAATTATTTTTTTTCAGAGGGTTACATTTGGGGCCCAAACGTATTAAAATTGACTGGAATGAAGAAGAGTTTGTATGAGACGGATGAGGCGATAATAAATGGCATCCGGCGCGACGATGAGAGAGCGTTGGCCTACCTGTACAAACTTTACTTCCCAATGATATCGCATCTTATTTTAAATAACTCTGGAACCGACGACGAGGCGAAAGACATTTACCAGGAAGGTGTTATCGTGTTTTATGAGAAGATAAGGGGAAACACGCTTGAACTGAATTGCCAGATAAAAACGTACCTGTACTCCGTATGCCGCAGGCTATGGCTAAAGCGGTTGGCTGAGAAAGGAAGGTATGCAGTAAAAGTGGAGGACTCAGAGTCTTTCCTTCCTGTGGAGGAAGATACGCAGCACCACGAAGAGCAGGAAAGGCAGTTCGGGGTAATGGGCGAGTCTCTGGAGCAGTTAGGAGAACCTTGCCGGTCTTTGCTGGAGGATTACTACATCAGGATGCAGAATATGCAGGATATTACAGAGAAGTTTGGCTATACCAACTCTGATACAGCCAAAAACCAGAAGTATAAGTGCCTGCAACGCCTGAAAAAACTTTTTTTTGCCACCTATAAGCCCGAGGTATAAGGGTTAGCTTTACCAGGCCTGCACAAGGCCACAGAGGAAACAAAGATGTTAGAGTACCGCGCTTACGAGCAAATAGAGAGCTACCTGAACAATGAAATGGCTGCCGACGAAAAAGCAGCTTTTGAAGTGCTGTTGCGCACGGATGTGCGCCTGGCAGAGCAGGTACGGGAGCACAGGAAACTGCTGCAAACCATGCGCAGCTTTGGCAAGCGCCAGTCGCTGAAGCTGCAGCTGAACCGCATCCATGCAGAAATGGAGAGCGAAACTACTGCAGCTGCGACTACGGCCATACCAGCCGGGTGGAAGGTGTTTTGGAACCGCCACTATCAGACAGTTGCCGTTGCCGCCAGCGTTTCAATGCTTTCTGTGCTGGGTACACTCTTCAGCGTGCAGCAGTTGAAGGCGCCCGTGCGCCAGCAAACAGCACGCTATGTAGAGCTGCGCCGCGAAGTAGAACTCCTCAAGAAAACGCAGACGGCTATCATCAATGGCATCAACGATGCCACTAAACCAGCTCCTCGTCCTGCTGCTTTCAGCGGTACAGGCTTTGCCATCAATGCAGACGGCTATCTTGTGACCAGCTCACACGTAGTAGAAGGTGCTGACTCTGTGCTGATAGAAAACGAGGCCGGGCAGAAGTATAAAGTTGTAGAGATTTACCGTGACCAGATTCACGACCTCTCTATCCTGAAAGTATCTGATCCTTCGTTCACCTCTTTTGGCAAACTGCCTTATACCTTCAAAACGGCAGAATCAGACTTAGGAGAAAAAGTGTATACTTTGGGATATCCGCGTGAGGACATTGTGTTTGGAGAAGGCGCCTTGAGTTCCGCTACCGGTTTTGAGGGTGACACGACAGCGTACCAGATATCCATACCCCTTAACCCGGGTAACAGCGGCGGACCGCTGCTGGATGATAAAGGCAATTTAATAGGTGTGATCAGCGGAAAGCAGGCCGGGCAGGAAGGTGCAGCTTTTGCCATTAAATCTGCGTATTTATTGCAGATGATCAATGAGTTACCGAAATCAGATACTTCGGCCGCAATTGCACTCTCTCTACCACAGAAAAATGCACTTTCAGACCAAAACAGACCACAGCAGCTTAAAAAGCTTAAAGATTACGTTTTTGTAGTGAAGGTGTATAATTAATTAGTAAGACCCTGAAACCCTTTAGTGAAGGTTAAAATTACCCCCTTAGCAGCAGCTAAAAATCACCCCCATACCTTAACATTTTCATTTAGAATCAGTTATAATAATAAGTAAATAGATTTTATACAATCAATTTAGATTGCATTAATCTTCCGAACTTAAAAAAACTGATAACTATGAAAAAGAGAACAATAATCCCTACAGCATTTGCCGCCATTATGCTTTTTGGCTGTGCTGGATCAAATGACACAATGAATGACACTACTGCAATGGATACGTCTACCACAATGAGTGAGACACAATCTATGGCAGGTACCGCTGCTGATGCCACTACCACTACAGATGCTGGTACAGTAAAAGCCCTCATAATAGAAAGAGAAATTGTAGCTCCGATTGCTACTATAGCAGTTGCTGCTCTCCCTATGGAGAACCCGGTAGAGCTTGATGAGATGTACGAAGACGTTGCTGATACCGAGCAGTTCAATGTAATGGATTTGGCCAGAAAGAGCCCTAACCTTTCCACTTTTGTAAAGCTTATTGAGTATGCAGACCTCGTACAGGACATTAACAGACTGAACGAAGCCACGCTTTTTGCCCCTACTAATGAGGCTTTTGCCAAAATGGATAGACAGAAGCTGGAGATGCTGCTGATGCCTGAGAACAAGGCGCAGTTAATGCAGGTACTTCAGGCCCACGTGCTACCAAGCAAAGTAAGCTCTTTGCAGTTTAACACAACACAGCGTATCCAGTTAACTGAAGATCGTTATATCCCGATTGATGTAACTATGAACGGTACTAACGTTGTAGTAGGTGGTGCCAGTATTGTAAAGAACAACATAGAAGCCTCTAACGGTTTTATTCACGTTGTTGACAGTGTAATTCTACCAGACCAGGTAGCCGTTGAAGGCGGTGCTGGTATAGGATACTAATCCTGGATAAACAGATAGACATAAGAAGAGCTCTTCCTGCACAGGGAGAGCTCTTCTTTTTAATACTCATCTCATTTTAATTCCGGAGGCTGTAAAAGGCCCCTACGGTTGTTACCCCAGTGCTCTGAAAGCAAAACCGCAACGGCACCTTCAGGAGGCAAATTCTCCTTACTGTATTTCAAGTTTAGCTTCACCAGCTTGCTACCTCCCACACTTACTTCAACTCAGGGCAGACATTAAGAACAGATTTGAGCCTTTGCCCGTTTAACTAAACCACACGAGAACAACCTTTATGAAAAGAACAATCCAAAAAACAATGTTAGTAGCTGCAACGGCTGTCTTGAGCTATGGCTGCGCCAGTTCAGACTCTACCATGGATACCACAGGCACCGCTGTCGAAGCCGGGATCACCGAAAATGAGTCCGGCTCGCAGGCTCCCATGGACCCAGACACAGACATGTCGGCGGAGCGGACAGGAGACAATAACGTATCGGCTAACAACGAGATTGGCCGAAACATGAACATTGTGGCGCTGGTGCAGCAGAATCCGAATCTGTCTACTTTTCTGGAGTTGATACGCGCCTCTGATCTTGTTACTGTTTTGGAAAGCCCGGCTCCTTATACTGTTTTTGCCCCAACCAACGAGGCCTTTGCCGCTCTTCCGGCAGGCACAGTTGAAAGCCTGAAAGACCCTGCCGCTAAAATGGAGCTAACCCGCATTTTACAGGCTCACGTGCTCCCAAACAGAATAAGTGCTGCTGAAATGCAACATAACATGCCCATGAAAACAGCACAGGGCGAAGAAGTAATTGTCACCAAAGACGGTGCTGTCTTATCAGTGGGTGGAGCAAGAGTTATAACTCCCGATGTACAGGCTTCCAACGGTATCATTCATGTGGTAGACAAAGTACTTGTCCCGCCGCAAAACAACGACAGGTAGCTTAAGCTTAAAACCCAAAATGTAACCATAGCCGACTGACACCGTTAAGATAAGGGGCAGGGAAAGCTAGATAATTGCGCTTTCACCTCCTTATGAACTAATAAACCGAACTAAAAAACAAAACTATGAACAGAACAGATGATGCAGGTATGATGACCGCGATGTTTCCTGACAGAGAAAGTGCAGAACGCGCTTATGAAGAGTTAAGAGCACGTGGCTATGATAAAGATGATATAAATGTAGTAATGTCGGATGACGCTCGTAAGCGCCATTTCGCAGGCGAGGATAAAGACGACACAACAGAACTTGGTAACAAGTCCCTTGAAGGTACAGGTGCCGGTTCCGCAATTGGTGGTACCCTTGGTGCTATTGTTGGTGCGGTAGCCGCCATTGGTACATCAGTGGCTATTCCAGGCTTAGGCCTTGTAGTTGCCGGTCCGCTGGCAGCAGGTCTTGCCGGTGCTGGTGCTGGTGGTCTTACAGGTGGTCTGATTGGTGCTTTGGTAGGCGCAGGTATTCCTGAAGAGCGTGCTAAAGTTTACGAGTCAGGTGTGAAAGAAGGTAACATTGTGCTTGGTTTCAGACCTCACAACGCAGAAGATGCACGTTACTTCGAAACCCACTTCCAGAAAAACAGAGGTGAGCACATCTATTATTAAGATGCACTAATTTAATTATAAGAAGAGCCTGCCTTAAAAAGGGCAGGCTCTTCTGTTTTAAGCCCAAGCCTATCTGGTATAAGCCCAAGCCCATCTGGTATACTTCACTACAATCCTAAATTGAAGACTGCCAATTTTATGAATAAGTAGCCTGTCCGAAAATGGAGACGCTAAGCCGTTCAGCAAACAAATTGCGGTAGTTTCGTATGCATCAGGTATATAACTTGTTTTTCTACTTAATGAAAATAAACACTATGAGAAAGATGAAGATAGCCGCCGCTTTTCTGGCAGGAATGTTAGCCTTTGCTTCCTGCGGCGATTCAGGCACAAACGAGCAGGAAACAGATATAACAGGAACCCCCACAGTAGCCGGCATTGACTCTACCTTGACACAGGACAGGCAGGACTTAATGGCTTTTGCGGCACGCAACAACATGCTGCAGATAGAACTGGGTCGCCTGGCAACACAGCAGGGTACCACCGACCCGATAAAGCAATACGGGCAGCAACTGGTAGACTGGTACACTACAAAGCAGCAGGAGTTACAGGAGTTAGCGCAGCAATACAACCTCACACTACCACAACAGATGGAAGAAGACCAGTTGCAGCACGTAGAAGAACTGCGCGGGACACAAGCCAGTGAGTTTAATAACAAGTATTGGGAGGAGTTGGCTGATGCGCAGGAGAATGCAATCGATGAGTTTGACAGTTCGCTGAAAGACGTGGAAGAAGCAGAGGCATCTGCCTTCAGCTTATGGGCACGCAATACCAGAAAAGAATTACAGGCACAGATGGAACAAGCCAAGACGCAGGATTTTATGCAGGAGTACGATAGGCCGGCAGGTGTTAGAGCCAACCCGGATGAGAGCTCCGGGGCTCGGATTGGAGACCAATAGTAAACATAAACAACAATGGCGAAGCATTCCTTCGCCATTGTTGTTTTACCTTTCACTAGAGTAGCTCTTCCAGCACCTTCCAGGTATGCTGCGCCAGTAGTTTCTGCCCCTCTGCATTTGGGTGTATCCCATCCGGCAGGTTCAGGTAGCGGTTACCCACCACTCCCTCCAGCAGAAAGGGGATAAAGGAGACGTTCTCCTTCAGCGCCAGTTCCCGGAACAGTTTCCTGAACTCTGCTGCGTACATGCCGGGCACGATATCGGGTATTTCCATACCGGAGAGTATAATCTTCACTTCAGGGTTCTTCAACCGTACTTTTCGTATTATTTCGTGCAGGTTTTTTGTTGTCTCCCGGGTAGGTATACCCCGCAGACCATCGTTTGCTCCCAGCGCCAGCGCCAGAATATCAACCTGCTCGTTTAACCAGCGGTCTATCCGGTAAACACCTCCGGAGGTCGTGTCACCACTCAGACCCGCGTTAATTACTTTATAATCGTGCCCCTTCTCCTTCAGCATCTCCTGTATCAGGCTTGGGTAAGCCTGCGCGGCAGGCAAGCCGTAGCCAGCAGTTAGGCTGTCTCCCAAAAATAATATGTTCTTCATCTCTCTGTGGCTTTTATGTTATTAGGCGGAGGTGCTTCTTACCCTACCAGTTAAAAACAAAAAGGGTTACCATTGCTGGCAACCCCTTCTATTACTTTCTTTATTTGGTTAGTCTACAGTTTTTTTCATCTGCCGGAGTCGCTCACAGGTAGTCAGTGAGGTTTGTTTTTGCTTTTCTACCATCTGAACAATACTCTCAGGCAGCTCAGCCCTATGGTCAAGGGCATCGTTGTAGGCTTTCTGCGCCCACTCTTCTCCGGTTAAGTTCGCTTCTATGATAGACTCTTCATCACTACCGGTTACGGCTGACTTAACATCCATCCACCCTCTGAATATTTTACCTTTTGCAGTGGTGCTCTCTTGTCTTTCACCACCGTATTTGCTGATGTTTCTGTTTATCTCGTTCGAGAACATGTTGCTCTCATTTACCAGGTCTTTGTAGTAAGACTGGTGCGCCGGATTCTTTGTAGCCTCGGCAGCATGCTTATAGCCTTCTATTCTATCATTTACAAACTGGTTCAGTTCCTGAAGAACATTTACCGTGGTTTCATTGTTGTTTTGCATAGCTTTATCAGTTTTGGTTACACTATCCGAAACGAAAACAAACCAGTAAGAGTTATAATAAGGAGGCGCAGGAGCCGTATATACTCTGATAGGCGGCAGGTTCCGGAAACGTAAAGTATGTGCCTGTTTATGTTATAAAAATATTTTACTACATTACGAATTAAAGCTTCGCTCTAGGGCCGTATATGATCTTCGGCATCACTTTTGCGTACTACATTAACAAGTCCATTCAATTAAACTAGATGCTATCATTGACAACTCGTTTCAAAATATTCTTGTCTGTATTTGCAGTAATCCTGCTAACAGCTTCTTTCATCCTCTACAGGAGCGACGACACGCCTGAAGGGAAGAATCAGATCCTGATTAAAGCCTTGATGCAGGGCTTGAATACTGGACATTACCGACCGGAAAAAATTGACGACGCTTTTTCTCAAAAGGTATTTGACCTTTACTTACAGCGCCTCGACTATAATAAGAAATTCTTACTTGCCTCTGATGTGCAGAACCTGCGCAAGTTCAGAACCAGCATAGATGACCAGCTCCGCGAGGGCTCGCTGGCGTTTTTTGATGTGTCTTCCGAACTTGTAGATCAGCGCACGAAGGAGTCGAAGGAGTATTATAAGGAGATTCTGTCCCAGCCTTTTGATTTCACGAAAAATGAGACAATCGAGACGGACGGGGAGAAGCTTTCTTATGCCAAAGACAAAGCCGCTTTAAAGGAGGCATGGCGCAAGCAGCTGAAATACCAAACGCTGGTTCGCCTGTCAGAAATAAAGAAAGAGCAGGAGAAGGCACTGGAAAAAGGGGAGAAAGTAGAGACCAAGACGTTTGAGCAGATGGAGAAAGAGGCTCGTGAAAAGGTGAAAAAATCCTATGACGACCTGTATGAGCGTATGGCCAGAATCAACAAAGATGACCGCCGTACCACTTACATCAATGCCATCACCAACGTGTATGACCCACATACAAGCTACTTCCCTCCTAAGGACAAAGATAACTTCGATATTGAGTTTACTGGCCGCTTAGAAGGCATTGGTGCCTCATTGCAGGAAAGAGACAACCAGATCAGGGTAATGGAAATTGTACCAGGCAGCCCGTCGTACCTGCAGGGCGATCTGAAGCCAGGTGACGTTATTCAGAAAGTAGCGCAGGGCAACAACGACCCGGTTTTGGTAGAAGGCATGCGTCTTGACGATGCGATTCAACTTATCCGCGGTAAGAAAGGAACAGAGGTACGCCTGACGGTGAAGAAGCCGGATGGCTCCACTCAGGTAATTCCGATTGTGCGTGATATCATTGTTTTAGAAGAAGGATATGCACAGTCTGCCATTATCAATGACAAAGAGAAGATTGGCTATATTAAGCTTCCAGGTTTCTACGCCGACTTCCAGAACAAAGACGGCCGCTTTAGCGGTGCCGATGTAAAGCAGGAAGTAGAGAAACTAAAGGCAGCAGGTATGGAAGGCTTGATCCTTGACCTGCGTAACAACGGTGGCGGTTCGCTTTCAGATGCCATTGAAATGGCTGGTCTGTTTGTTGACCAGGGGCCAATTGTACAGGTAAAAACAGCTGCAGGCAAAGCCGTGGTATTGAACGACCGCGACCCGCAGGTGCAGTATGATGGGCCGCTTGTAATACTGGTTAACTCTAACAGTGCATCGGCTTCTGAGATTTTAGCAGCCGCTATGCAGGATTACAAACGTGCCGTGATTGTAGGTAGCCCTACATATGGTAAAGGCACCGTACAGCAGTTCTTTGAACTGGACGAGGCGCTGCCAGCACAGTTTAATAACTACAAGCCTTTTGGAGCCCTGAAACTGACAACGCAGAAGTTCTACCGCATTAACGGTGGTACTACCCAGTTGCGCGGCGTAACGCCGGATGTTGTTCTTCCGGATGCTTACCGTTACCTTGAGTTTGGTGAGAAAGAGCAGGAATACCCGCTTCCGTTCGATGAGATTGCTCCTGCCAAGTATAAGCCATGGGCACAAGGTAATCTGAACCTGGCAAGGGTGCAGACCAACAGCAAAAACAGGGTAGCCACTGACAAGAACTTTAACCTGATTGAAGAAAGTGCAACCCGCCTGAAAAAGCAGTCTGACGCAACGGAACGTTCTCTTCAGTTAGAGCAGTACCAGGCAGAAGAAGCCAAGGCAGAGGCTGCATCCAAGCGCTTTGAAGCAGCCAAGAAAACTATTCCGGTGCTGGATGTTACACGTCTGCAGCAGGACCTACAGGCTTTAGGAAGCGATACTGCCAAAGTGGCCCGCAGCAGAGAATTTATCAAAAGCCTGAAGCAGGATGTATACGTGGAAGAGGCTGTAGCAATTATCCAGAATGATTTAAAACCAGCTGCGGCCATCACAGGAAAAGATAGGAAATAGGTCTCTTAAAGACATTTGAGAACGCCGGCTATGAATCATAGCCGGCGTTCTTTTATATTACCACACCAGGAAACAAATACTGAACATGCCAAATCGAACTGTCTACGCTACACCTCACCTACAGAAAATACTTACGAAGGCAGGGCTCATGCCTTGGCTACTGCTCATCACGCTGCTTCCCTCCTTCCTGAGCAGTTGCGCGACAGGCTCAAAGACAGAAAACACTGCTCAGGAAAGAGGTCTGGTGACAGACAAAGCCATGGTGGTTTCGGCACACCCCGAGGCCTCCCGCATCGGGGTGGAGGTTCTGAAGAAAGGAGGTAATGCGTATGATGCGGCCATTGCCACGCAGTTTGCACTGGCGGTGGCATTTCCGGTGGCAGGCAACATTGGCGGAGGCGGCTTTCTGGTATACCGGCAAAACAATGGAGAAACAGGCTCCCTGGATTACCGTGAAAAAGCTCCGGGCGCTGCAACAGAAACGATATACCAAGATACAGCGGGCAATGTAGTAGAAGGGCTGAGCACAGACGGGCATTTAGCCGCCGGGGTTCCGGGTACAGTAGACGGCATGGTGAAGCTGCATGAAAGGTTAGGCTCATTACCCTGGGCAGAGTTAGTACAACCCGCTATTGATTTGGCTACGAAGGGTGTGGTACTGACAGAGAAGGAAGCAAGCGGCCTGAACAGGTCGAAGGATAGCTTTATGAAGCTTAACAAGCATGTGCCTTACCTGGTCCAGGAAGAAGTATGGAAGGCAGGCGATACCCTGCGCCACCCGGACCTTGCCCGCACCTTAATCCGCATCCGCGACAAAGGCCGCGAAGGTTTCTACTCCGGCAAGACCGCTGACCTGATTGTGCAGGAAATGCAGCGCGGCAACGGCATCATCTCACACCAGGATCTGGAGAGCTATGCCGCCCAATGGCGAAAGCCAATCATAGGCGACTACAAAAACTACAAAGTTATTTCCATGGGACCGCCATCCAGCGGTGGCATAGCCTTGCTCCAACTGCTGCAGATGATTGAACCGTACAATCTGAGCAAGTATGGCTGGCAAAGCACAGAAAGCGTTCAGCTGATGACGGAGGCGGAGCGAAGGGTATACGCGGACCGCGCCACCTTCCTTGGCGACCCTGATTTTGTTCAGGTACCTATTCAGGAACTTCTTGACGCTGACTACCTGAAAGAACGAATGGCAAATGTAAGTTTAGCCAAGGCCACTCCTTCTGCTGCTATAAAAGCAGGAGAAATTCCGGTGTATGAGTCCGAGCAAACCACCCACTTCAGCATTGTAGATCAGTTTGGCAATGCGGCCTCCATCACGACTACCCTCAATGGTGGATACGGCTCAAAAGTAATGGTAGAAGGTGCAGGCTTTCTGCTGAACAACGAAATGGATGATTTCAGCGCGAAGCCTGGCGTTCCAAATATGTTTGGGCTGATAGGTGGCAAAGCAAACGCCATTGCACCGGGTAAGCGCATGCTCAGTGCCATGACGCCCACCATCTTGGAGAAAGACGGAAAGCTATACATGGTAGTAGGCACCCCGGGAGGCTCCACCATCATCACCTCCGTTTTTCAAGCTATCCTGAATGTAGTGGAGCACAACATGACCATGCAGCAGGCAGTAGCGGCCCCACGCTTCCATCACCAGTGGCTGCCGGATGAGATACAGCACGAGGCTGAGGCCATTTCTCCTGAGGTAAGGACCCAACTTATCAATAAGGGCTATAAACTGCAGCAGAGGGCACCATACGGCCGTATAGACGCTATTTTAGTCTTGCCTGATGGCAAACTAGAGGGAGGTGCAGATCCGCGCGGGGATGACCTAGCCGTTGGCTTCTGATTAACTTATACCTGCTGCTGTTTTCTCTTTTGAATAAAGCCGGCAACATACACACTTACCGCAGCAATACCGGTCGCTGTCATTAGCCCGAAGACGGTGGCCCTGCGGTTCAGAACATCCGGGGTAAATGTTTTCTTATCTTCTTTGGATGGTGCTACCGCTTTGGCAAACATATTTCCAGTCATCAGTGTGAGTACAGAGGTAAGGCCTACGGCTGCGTGCGCCACTGTTTTGTTGCCTGCTTTCACGCCGGAGCTAAGAGCAAGCAAAGCCCCTCCTACTGCCGTTGGAATTAAAGCTGTTTTAGGTCTGCTCTCGTTTAGAAAGTAACTGGTTAATCCTGCTCCAATCAAGGTAGCAGCGTGTGCGTTGTTCGCGATATCTGGTCTGTCAACTATATTCATCTCTTTTCAATTTTTACCTTTTACCAGCTGCGGCCTTCTGGAGTTATACTTAATTTTGAGGTACAGGTAAGAGCTTAGACTGAAGACTTATCAAAGTGAAACCGTCCTTCTTGGAAGTTTTGTGAAGCAGCGGTTGCTACATTGTGTCTAGGGCTTGTTCTAAATCCCGGATAAGGTAATCAGGGTCCTCCAGCCCCACGTAAAACCGCACCATGTTAAAGGGCAGGTCAGACTTCATTTCTTCGGAAGCGTACGTGGCCGATATCGGGAAAATGAGTGACTCATGCCCTCCCCAGGAGGCTGCCATCAGGAAGTGCTTTAAGCTGTCGCAGAACCTGTCTACCTGCTCCATACGCGCCGCTTTGAGCAGCAGGGTAAACTGACCGGAGTTATTCCGCATTTGCCGCTGCGCCAGTTCATACTGCGGGTGCGTGGGCAGGAAAGGAAACAGCACCTGCTCTACCTTCGGGTGCTGGAGCAAATAGTCCACTACCCTGCGCGTAGTGGCCGCCACACGATCCATCCGTACAGGCAACGTCCGAAGCCCCCTGATAAAAAGCCAGGCATCGTGCGGCGACATCACCGCCCCAAGCGTCATAAACTCTCCTTTGAAAATCTGATTTATCTGTTCTCTTGAGCCACAAACTACACCTCCCATCACATCGGAATGCCCGCCGATATACTTAGTGCAGGAATGAACCACCAGATCTATTCCAAAGGAAATCGGGTTCTGGTGCAGCGGACTGGCAAAGCTGTTGTCGATGATGGTGCTGCAGTTGTTTTCCTTTGCAACAGCTGCCACGGCTGTTAGGTCCTGCAGCTCAAATGTAAAAGAGGTAGGGCTCTCCAGGTAGATTAACCTGGTGTTTGGCCGGATGGCTTCTTCAATTCTTCCAATGTTTTTTCCATCCACCATCGTGACCTCTACACCAAAGCGCGGCAGAAATCTGCGCAGCAGGTTTTTAGTCCAGGTGTAAGGGCGCTTCACACATACTATGTGGTCACCAGCCTTAACCTGGGAGAGTACAGCCGCTGCAACCGCGCCCATGCCACTACCGAAGGCAACCGCGTGCTCTGCCCCTTCCAGCGCTGCCATTTTCTTTTCGAATATGGAAACAGTAGGATTGTTGCCCCGGGTGTACATGTATTCATCCACCTCATGCTTCATCTTATACCGCATGTCAGCTACGGTTTTACTCGCAAAGTTGCTGCTCTGTATAATGGGTGGTGCCACTGACTCGAAGTACTGCTCCCGCTCCTCCCCCAACTGATTGATGATGTATGATAGGTCCATAGTTTCTGTGCGTTTCCATCTCCTTTTACTCCTTCATAGCACTTAACGTTCAGCAGCTACTATGCTCGCAGAATGCTGATTTGCTAAATAAATTAGCATTTAGTGTATACTATTCCGTTTATGTACTTTAAGGCGTCATAAACGCATAAATTATTTTCCCATCACTTCATAAAAGCTTGATTATTAGGCCCATTATTTTTAACTTGTGCTACAAATATTAGCAATTATTGCAACTGTTAATGGCCTATAAATGTTGTTAGTGTATGAAAGAGAGAGAAGAAGAAAATGTTGTTTCGCTGTATCCGGAGGAGCAGAAAATGACGGAAAAAGAGTGGCAGAAATCCATCCCGGCCCAGGTATTTCTGAACTACTTTTTTGCGATAAATTACCATATTCAGCACTTCAACGATAATGGCTTAGCGCATCTTACTTTTTTCAAAGAGGCTGCCTCGGCATTGGGTGAGGAGGATTTAGAGGCCGTTAAACGCCTGCTACTGAATTCATGGAGCACAGAATATGCCTTGCGTGCCACTGCAGAACTGGGCGACGAGGATTATATGCGCAATGCCCTGCACTGGACTTTTCCGCAGGCTTACTATACCGTATTTGCTGGACTGCAGGCCTTCCTGCGCACGCGTGGTGTAAACACTAACAATGAGGCGCTGGTACTCCGCGAGGCAGGACGATTGGTTGTGAAACATGCGTATCCAAGGGCAATAGGATTTTATGCTTCCGGCCATTACGAAGACTTTAACGTTAACCGGTTGCCGCTGGCGCATTACAAGCCGGGCTTACAGATAGCAGGCAAGGAACTGGAGGCACAGGCACAGATTGGCCAGTTCCTGCGCACCACGCGCCGCCAGAAAGCGAAAGCGGTAAGGCAGCAGGTGCAGGCAAACCCTGCCACTGCCATCCGAAGCAGCCGCACTGGCGATATACTGCAGAAGTTTGCGCCACAGCACTGGCAGCAGCTTACCTGGCGCGTGGGCTATACCACTATTTTCGACCTGATGGCACGCCTGCGCATTTCTTCCTCGCACCGTGAGATTGAGCGCTTTGTGCAGGCAGAGATTGACTTTAAGCTGTTCCATGAGTCGCTGCTGGAGATTGTGAGCTACCTGAACGGCATACACGAAAGCTATGTAGCACAGGCAATGGGCATGCAGCAGTACGAGGCATTTGTACAGGAATTGCCAAAACACCTGCAAGGCTCTTTTGTAGCTGCCAGACTGCAGGAGCGCATCAGGCCGCTCTTCACAGAAGACGATTTCCGACTGGGCCAGGCAGCATAATCTGCTTTAGCCATACCTATACTGCGAGCTCCCGTGGGTATATACCTGCGGGAGCTTTTTTTATTTTGAATGAGTGAATTTCGAAGGAATGGTTAGTCGGGTGAGAGCACTCTCTACCAAATCTTTCCACCTTCAACGGGGAGTTTGTAAATTTTGTAAATAAAGGATCCAGCTTCTCTATTCTGTCATCCTGCCAGGATCTTGGTAGAAGGGAGGTTAAGCTTTTGCAGCTTGCCCACAAGATCCTTTCAGGATGACAAGGATTAAATGCAGTTCTTTCCGATAGGATAAGGTATAGTTATATTGAAGAGAAGGTACCCCAAGCCAAAGTGTGCTAGCGAGAAACGCAAATTTTGCATCGCTACACCTTCCCAAACTCACGGTTTAGCAATCAAGCCATTTAACAATTAAAAGATTAACCTTTAAAAGCTGCCATTTATTTACGAATTTTGCAGATTATTCAAAACGACCACCATTATTAAAAACGCATGCAACTGAGCGAACAGGAACTACGCAGGCGCCATGAGCGCGAAGAGCTGGAGAAAATGGGTATAAACCCTTATCCCTCTGAAACCTTTGAAGTTACTGCCACTGCCAAAGAAATAAAGGACAATTTCGATAAGGAACAGAATAACTACCAGGAAGTGAACCTGGCGGGCCGTTTAATGAGCCGCCGCATTATGGGGAAAGCCTCTTTTGCGGAACTTATGGACAGCACCGGCCGCATCCAGATTTACGTGTCACGCGACGACATTGCGCCCGGCGAGAACAAGGACATGTACAATACCGTGTTCAAGAAAATGCTCGACATCGGTGACTTCATCGGTATCAAAGGCTATGCTTTCGTGACGCAGGTAGGCGAGATTTCAGTACACGTAACCGAACTGAAGGTGCTGACAAAATCCCTGAAACCGCTTCCGATTGTGAAGCGTGAGGTAGACGAGAACGGCGTGGAGCACGTGTACGATGCGTTCAGTGATCCGGAGCTGCGTTACCGCCAGCGCTACGTGGACCTGGTGGTGAACCCACAGGTGCGCGAAACTTTCAAAAAGCGTACGCAACTGGTAAACTCCATGCGCAGCTTCCTCACCGAAAAAGGCTACCTAGAGGTGGAAACCCCTATCCTACAGCCATTGTATGGTGGCGCAGCAGCCCGTCCGTTCAAAACGCACCACAACACACTGGACATGACGCTGTACCTGCGCATTGCCAACGAACTATACCTGAAGCGCCTGATTGTAGGTGGTTTCGACGGTGTGTTTGAGTTTGCAAAAGACTTCCGCAACGAAGGTATGAGCCGATTCCATAACCCGGAGTTTACGCAGGTAGAGCTTTATGTAGCCTACAAAGACTATAACTGGATGATGGACCTGGTGGAGGCGATGGTAGAGAAAGTGGCACTTGACCTGCACGGTACAACTGAAGTAAAAGTGGGTGAGAACATCATCAACTTTCAGCGCCCCTGGAAGCGCTTTACTATGTTTGAGGCCATCGAGCACTTCACCAAGATAAATATCTCTGAAATGGATGAGCCAGAACTGCGCCAGACAGCAGAAGGCTTGGGCATCAAAATAGATCCAACACTGGGAAAAGGCAAAATCATTGATGAGATTTTCGGAGAAACCTGTGAGCCATACCTGATCCAGCCAACTTTCATCACAGACTACCCGGTTGAGATGAGCCCGCTGGCGAAGAAGCACCGCAGTAAGCCGGGGCTGGTAGAGCGTTTTGAAGCCATCTGTAATGGCAAGGAAATCTGTAATGCCTTCTCTGAGCTGAACGACCCGATTGACCAGCGTGCCCGCTTTGAGGAGCAGTTGGAATTAGGCAAGCGCGGCGACACAGAAGCCATGGTACTGGACGAGGACTTCCTGCGTGCCCTGGAATACGGTATGCCGCCAACAGCAGGCTTGGGTATCGGCATCGACCGCCTGAGCATGATCATGACAAACTCACATTCAATTCAGGACGTCCTGTTCTTCCCGCAGATGAAGCCGGAAAAGCAGGATAAGAAAGAAGAGGAGAAATAGGAAGCTCCTTGGCTTGTTCAGAATAAAAAAAGCGCCTGTTACAATGTAACAGGCGCTTTTTTATAAAATATCAATCGTTTAAACTCGTGGCGGAGTAGTTGGCGTTGTTGGGCCACCTGTAGTTCCTGTGCCAGTAGCTCCCGGCCCGGAGGTGCCAGGACGTGTGTTGCCTGTGCTTCCAGGGTTTCTTGGATCGTTGATCATGTCCTTCACCTCACTGTCGCTGTGCTTGTTTGTGTCTGTGTAAGGGCTGTTCTTTGTAGTGCCGGTAGTAGTCGTGCTGGTTGCCATTCTTCCGGTACTTGCAGTAGGAGGAAGATCAGGCGCCTCATTCACATGGGCATCTGTGCTGCCGCTCTTATTCATCTGCTTTTTAGCCCAGTCGCTGGCCTGGTCTTTCAGCTCTGTTAACTGGTCAGTATATTTTTTTGCGGATTCCGTTACCTTTCTACGGGTCGCTGTACCCTTTTCAGGGGCAAGAAGCAATCCGGCAAGAACACCTACACCAGCACCCGCCAGTAAGCCTGCGGTAAAACCACCAGCTCCGGCAGCAGCAGCTTTCTTTTTCTTCTTCTTGGAAGAAGTATCTTTTTGTTTCATCTGGTGAAGTGATGAAGATGAATCAGTAGTATAGTTTGATCTGCTTTCTCCTAGTGATCTGCATTCCATGTCTGTTCTCATAGTTCGTGTTCTTTTAAAATTTGGGGTATAACATTTTATTAAAGGTCAAAAAACCTTTACATTCTTTTAGTAACGAGATAGGAAATAATAGGTTAACAAAGCACCTATAAAAACAAGAAGCGCCTGCTCCAGATAAGGGAACAGGCGCTTCTGATGGTAACGCTATTTTTGCCGAAGAGCAACGCTCACACAGGCTTTTGTAACAGGGAATTCCCTGGTCTGCACATCATCATTTGTTTCATGGCAACAGGTGCTTAGGCGTTGCCGCCAGTAGAACCTGCTGAACTGCCGCCTGTTGAACCAGTTGACGAGTTACCTGCGCCGGATTTGTTGCTTTGTCCTGCATTGGAACCACTTTGATTGGAACCGCTGGACTTGCCGAACGTATCGCCGCTCATGTTCTTGATTTCCTCTAAACCAGCCTGCAGGTTCTTCTCCAGGTCTTTGCTTACTTTACCAGCCCATTTCTTTACGCTGGTACGGGTTACTTCACCGGTATCCGGTGCCATCAGTAAACCTGCAATTACACCTGCACTGGCGCCAGCCAACATAGCTAATAATATCTTTCCGCTATTATCTTTCATAGTCTTTGATTGGTGTGATTAATTTTTATTTATTCTGTTTTTACAATGTTGCTTTAATAACGTTCAATTATAGCATTAAGTTATATCTATACAAAAGAATTCAGTTATTGCTGTCCTGAAGAAGCTAAACAGCTTTAAAAAGCAATAATGCCGGAGGCAGAGCACTTATTTTATATTTACGTCCGGGTTATCCTCTGTCAGTTCATCGTAGTTGTTTCTCATCTGCCCTTTCACATCCTCCCAGGATCCTTGTAATATCAACTCGTCGTCACCGCTGCTTTGCTCTCTACCTGACATCGACTGCAGTTTCTTTGTCCAGCGCTTCAACGTCTGGTTTACCTCCTCTCCTGCCTCTGTTAGGCTCTGCATCACGTTCTGGCGGGCTGCACGGCCATCCTCCGGCGCCAGCAGCAAACCTGCCAGTACACCTGCACCTAATCCTGCCAGGGAAGCCAAAAGTATTTTTTCGTTGTCTTTGTTCTTGTTGTTCATCGTCGTGGTTTTAATTGAGTATCATTCTGTGCTTTTAATGCTATACACGTTCAGATGCAGATAACAGCAGCATATAGCCGTATTCCACTTTTCTTTCCATAGTTTTGCGCATCGAAAATACATACGGTTTCACCCATATTTAGTTAATATAGGCACAACAAGTGCACGACAGCGTATAAGGGCTTAAGTAATTCAAAACACACAAATGAAAGGTATACCTGCTGCTGCTTTTACCTTGCTGGTGAGCAGCTTCTTCTCCTGCGCGGGCACAGAAACCGCTCAAAATGTCTGTATCGATCCTGAAAAGATAAACCCTGACGGCATTTGCACCATGCAGTATGACCCCGTGTGCGGCTGCGACAACAAAACTTACAGCAATGCCTGTGTAGCCGACAATACTGGCATTACCTCCTACACTAAAGGAGCCTGCAGTGGTGACAGCGACTAAAAGCCGCTTCCGCTATATATACATTAAAACAAAAGAAATGAGCGAGAAAAAATACTTTAAACAAACGAAGCCGTTCCGGGTACCTACCCACGACGGGAAACTAATAGAAGAGCATTTTGGCCATGCCTCCACCCAGACCGGCGGCTTCAGCGTAGCGCACATGGTGTCTCCGCCACATTGGGGCGAGCCGCACCAGAAGCCGGAGTTTGATGAGATTACAATCGTAACGCGGGGTCGCAAACTGATAGAGGTAGACGGTGAGGAGGTAGAAGTAAAGGCCGGAGAATCTATCCTCATAAAGGCGGGCGCCCGTATTCGATATTCTAACCCTTATGAAGAGGAAACAGAATACTGGTCTATTTGCATTCCTGCTTTCGACATCAGCACCGTTCACCGGGAAGATGATTAGACTGACAGCTTCCCCTGCTTCACTAAAGTTAGAGCAGGATAGATGATGTTCGCATTTCTTATAATATCCCCTTTATGAAGACTTCAAACCTGAGCCTGGCTTTAGCTGCGGTTTTAGCCATGGCTTGCACTAAAAGCCCCTCCAGTACCTCTCCTGCTGCCAGCACAGAACCCGCTTTTTCATATATAAAAGAAGCCGAGCTACGTGAAGACCTTTTTACCCTTTCCAGCGATGACATGCGCGGAAAAAGGGCAGGAACAGTAGATGAACTCAGAGCAGCTGCCTGGGTAGCAGAGCAGGCGCGCAAAGCCGGCCTGGAGCCTGCAGGAGAAGACGGCACCTATTTCCAATTTTTCCCCGTCAGCCGATCACGTGTAGCAGATAACAGTTCTGTTTTTATCAGCGGCAAGCCAGCTAACCTATGGCAGAACGTATGGGTGACGTCGCCAACAGAGGCACGCATAGAAGCTCCTGTGGTGTGGCTGAACGCTCTGGCAGATACTGCCCGGCAAAACTTGCAAGGCAAAGTTGTGGCGATGACACTTCAACCACCAACCCGCATGCCCGCAGCGGGAATGAGCCTCTGGAACTATCGCTATGTAGCCACTGCCCTTCGCCAGCAAATTAATGCCCTCCGGAACCAGAAGGCTGCCGCCATTCTGCTTGTAACAGATTCCACTGCCGAAGCGGATTTTGGTTTTATAGCCCACGTTTTTGAGGAAGGCACTTACCAACTGGAAGGCGATGCCAATCGGCAAAGCAACAGTGCGCCTGTCATGCTGGCTCATTCTTCTTTAGCTTCCACACTTAAGCATCCTGGCGCAAAACTGGCAGCTAGCATCAACATTGATAACTACACTTACCCGTCTATGAACGTGGTTGCCAAGGCACCCGGCTCGGACCCTGAATTACGAAAGGAGCATGTGCTGTTTAGCGGCCACCACGACCATGACGGTATAGGTGCAGCGGTAGACGGGGACTCTATTTACAACGGTGCCGACGACAATGCCTCTGTTACAGTAGCGCTACTTGCCATTGGAAGGGCTTGGGCACAACAACCCGGCAAGCGCTCTGCCCTGTTTGTATGGCATGGTGCTGAAGAGCGGGGATTACTAGGCTCCCGCTGGTATGTGGAGCATCCTACCGTGGACAAGGAATCGATTGTGGCAGTGCTGAACGCAGACATGATTGGGCGCAACGCACCTGACTCTGCCGCTCTGCTGGGGTCTATAGCGCCACACCGCAACTCTACCGCCTTAGTGGATATGGCCATGCAGGCAAATGAGCAGCATACAAAGTTTATCATAGATACTTCCTGGGATGAGGCAAGCCATCCGGAGGGCTGGTACTTCCGCAGCGACCACTTACCATACGCCCGCGCCGGAATTCCTGCTATCTTCTTCACTACGCTCCTGCACCCGGACTACCACACGCCACGGGACGAAGCAGAACGCATTGACCTGGAGAAGCTAACCAAGATGACGCGCTGGATGTATGCCACCGGCTGGGCTGTTTCAGAGGCTCCGCAAAGGCTTACCACAGACCCGGATGCAAAACTGGAGCGGTAACATTGGTATGCACCTTTGGAAAATTAGCCATACTTTGGCTCCTGTTATCCTGTAAGGTTCTTTGTAGACTATAAGTAGGACCTCACCCGATCCATACAGGATAACAGAAGAGCAACTATCTTCTAAACTGGTTAAAAGCAATGAGGCCCCTGCTACCATAGCAGGGGCCTCATTGTTATGATTGAGACAGGAAATTATTCTCAAATCTCCTCCTCTTCAAATTTACTTCTGAATCATGTTCACGATATCTTCTGAGATACCCATACTGCTAAAGCCACCATCGTGCATCAGGTTCTGCATCGTCACCATCTTAGTGAGGTCAGAGAACAGCGTGATGGTATAGTCGGCGCAGGCCTCAGCAGAGGCGTTACCCAGCGGCGACATTTTATCAGCATAGTCATAGAACGCATCGAAACCACCCACGCCTGTTCCGGCTGTAGTCTTGGTCGGCGACTGTGAAATCGTATTCACGCGCACCTTCTTCTGTGTGCCTAAACGGTAGCCGTAGTTGCGGGCAATAGACTCCAGCACCGCCTTCGCCTGCGACATATCAGTATAGTCGGGGAATACACGCTGCGCTGCAATGTAAGACAAAGCCACAATCGATGCCCACTCATTCAGCGCATCCTGCTTCTCTGCCACGTGCATCACCTTATGGAAAGACAGCGCAGAAATATCCAGCGTTTTCAGGAACCAATCATAGTTCAGGTCGCCGTATGTTTTGCCTTTGCGGATGTTCGGGCTCATACCAATGGAGTGCAGCACGAAATCGAGTTTGCCGCCCAATATCTCCTGTGACTTAGTGAACAGGTTCTCCAGGTCCTCTACAGAAGTAGCATCAGCAGGAACAATCTCTGCGTTGCATTCCTCAGCCAGTCTCTTTATTTCACCCATGCGCATGGCAAGCGGCGCGTTCGTCAGCACGAATTGAGCACCTTCTTCATGGGCACGCTTTGCTACCTTCCAGGCAATAGACTTCTCGTCCAGCGCTCCGAAAATGATTCCTTTCTTCCCTTTTAACAGATTATAGGACATGTCTTTTTATGTTGTTGTTTGGTTGTAACGGCGATTAAGACAGCAATATAATAATAAGTCCTTAGAGTGAAAGCAACTCTTTCGCACTTTGATAGGCGTTTGCGCTAGGATTGGCGCCTGCTATCATATGCGCGATTTCATTCACGCGCTCCTCCTCATCCAGTTTCCGCACGCGGCTGATGGTACGTTCTGCGGTATCTTCTTTATAGACAAAGTAATGCGAGTTGCCCTGTGCGGCAATTTGAGGTAGGTGCGAGATAGCAATAATCTGGTGCTTCTGCGCCATCTGCTGCATCATCTTACCCACTTTCACAGCCACCTCTCCGGATATACCTGTGTCAATTTCGTCGAACACAATGGTTGGCAAGGCGGTTTTATCAGCCAGCATATACTTAATGCTGAGCATCAGGCGTGAGAATTCACCACCGGAGGCAGCCTTGATCAGCGTCTGCGGCTGTGCTCCTTTGTTGGCGCTGAACAAGATGTTGATGTCATCGGTACCCGTGGCCGTAGGCGCTACTTCATTGTGCTGAATAACGATACGGGCGTTTGGCATACCCAGGTCAGCCACCAAAATGTATAGCTCCTGCTCAAACGTATTAAAAGATGCCTTGCGGCGCTCCGACAAGATAGCGGCTTTCTCGTGTACCTCTTTCTCCGCCTGTTTCATGGCTTTTTCGGTGCTGGCAATGGCATTGTCTAAGTTCAAGACGCTGCCTACTTTCTCCTCCAGCTCGCGCTGTATTTCTAATAATTCCGCTACCGTTAGCACCTGGTGCTTGCGCTGCAGGGTATAAATCAAATTCAGTCGTTCCTGTACCTCTTCCGTCCGCTGTGGATCGGCTTCAGTGTTACGTTCCGCGTCCTCCAGCTCACCGGCAACATCATTCAGTTCAATCATGCAACTCTCGGTACGGGTACGCAACTCCTCATACTTAGAGGAGAACTGCGCCAGCTGCCCTATCAGGTAAACCGTGTCTTTTAAAGCCGAGGTGATGTTAAACTCCGACTCTGTCAGGCTCTGCACTGCCTGCGTCAGCTTCAGTTTGATATCTTCGGCGTTTTCCAGCTGCTTCAGTTCTTCCTCTAGTTCCTCCTGCTCTTTTTCCTGCAGGCTGGCATCCGATAGCTCGTTCAGCAGGAAAGCATGGTAATCGTGCTCCTTTTGCGCCTGTGCCAGCTGGTCTGTCAGCTTTTTATAGT
Source organism: Pontibacter toksunensis (assembly GCF_042686245.1). Taxonomy (NCBI): domain Bacteria; kingdom Pseudomonadati; phylum Bacteroidota; class Cytophagia; order Cytophagales; family Hymenobacteraceae; genus Pontibacter; species Pontibacter toksunensis. The sequence continues at coordinate 112,797 of NZ_JBHUOX010000013.1, forward strand.
CGCTCTCCAGCTTTTTATACTGGCGGTAGCTCTCGTTGTACTTGCGCAGGTAAGACAAATTACCAGCGTATATATCGAAGGTCGTATTGCCCATGGCCGCCGTGTTACCGGCATAAATATCTAGGATGTTCAGCTGATAACTCGTGTCGCCGAGCTGCAGCGTGTCGTGCTGCGAGTGGATATCCATCAGGTTCTCTCCTATCTTCCGGATCACGTCCAAGGTTACAGGCGTATCGTTCACAAAAGCACGGCTCTTTCCGCTCGGGCTGATCTCGCGGCGCAGAATGCACTGGTCATCAAAATCCAGGTCCTCTTTTGCAAAAAGCTCCTGTAAATTATAGTGTGATATATCGAAAACTCCCTCAATCACACACTTCTCGTCCTGCTTAAACAGCAGTTTAGTATCGGCACGGTTGCCCAGCAGCAGGCCAATTGCCCCCAGCATAATGGACTTACCCGCACCGGTTTCACCCGTGATAATGTTGAGCACCGGCGACGGACGCATCTCCAGTTTCTCTATCAGGGCGTAATTCTTTATTTTAAGATCTATCAGCATACATCAAGACACAAGACTATAAGACTTAAGGTATAAGACTTTTTGCCTCTTCTAAAGTTCGGAAATTCTGTTGAAATGTAAGATAAAATTATGGGGAGCAGTTTTTGAGTACGAGGCCAAAGCGCGCACTACGTCCTGCTTTTAATAGGCCGCCTCTATATCGTAGATGATTTCTTCGATATCACCTATAGCCGCGGTGTGTTTTCCAAAGCGATGGTCCTTCAGGTGTAGCTCTTCTTCTGTCAGCTTTGTGATGTCGCCATTCATGACCACTTTGCTCCGCAGCACTACCTGCACTGTTCTCCGTTGCAGCAGTTCCTGAATATGGTCTTTTATGTCGTTTCTGAAGATGCGTTTCTGCCGCTTGCCCATAGGGATACAGGTAAAAACCCGGCTTTGCTGCCGGGCGCGTGAAGATACGCTGTTTTAGTTGAATTCTAAAAATTTTAGCGTTTTAGCAAAATCTCGTATTTCGTATTATTGGTAGGGTCTACTTGTGACAACATCGTGAAAGCCTGCTGCTTTTGGGCTGGCGCAGCCGTTTTAAACATATTCACCAGCTCATCAGACTTTGCATCGAAAAATGAACGGAGCACAGCAGAGTTTGGCTTTTGCTGCTGCAGGCGCTGTAAGTCTGCCAGAATTCCCAGCATAGTTGTCCTTGCCTTTTCAGGGTTCTCAGCCATAATGTCCAGCCCTTGGCGGTGCATGTTGTACATACCCTCGCGGTACGGCAGGAACTGTGGGTCCTGCAGGTTGTCAATCAGCCAGTAACGGTTACGATTGCTGTCAAAGGCCTTCCAGCCAGCATAACCAGCTCCTTGGGAGGCAGCTATATTCAGTACGTTTCTAGCTTTATCAAAGGCAGGTGCCCCACCCAGACGGCCGAAGCTGTCGTTATCCATTCCCACAATCATGTAAGCATAGAAAGCCAGCATAGAGGAAAGGTTGGATGTAAAGTTATTCTCAGAAAAGTCAAGCGCCTGTGCCGTGTTAAACTGAAAGGTCCAGTCTTTATCGATAAAAGAGAAAAGGATAGTCTCGTAACCGGTGCCATAGGTTGGCCGCAGCGACACCACCTGCACGTTGGCCTGGAAGATACCAATCTCAGGCATAGCTGTCAGGTTAATCAGCATCCGGCACTTTATCCGCTCATCTGGCCGGTAAGGCTGGTCTGACCAACGGCGGTTGTTCATGAACTCAGAGATGCTGGTCTGCATGTCCGAGAACAGCGACCGATCTGTGTACTGCACCTGCTCGCTGTTCACCACCACTTCACACTGTAATTCCTGCGCCCTGACAGTCCAGGCCGTGCAAATTAGCATCAGCAGTACAAAAATTTTCTTAACCATGTAGCCTGTCCCAGATTAGGTTTACTATATCCTGTGCCACTTCGCTCTTCGGCTTCAGCTCAAAGGGTGTCGTGGCTTCCTGTTCAATAACAGTGATTTTGTTCGTGTCATGCCGAAAACCTGCCCCATCATCGTTCAGGGAATTCAGCACAATCATGTTCAGATTCTTTTTATGCAGCTTTTTGCGGGCATTGGTACTTTCATCGTGGGTTTCAAGGGCAAAGCCCACTGAAAACTGCCCCGGCTTTTTACGCTGCCCTAATTCCGCTGCTATATCAACGTTCTTAACCAGTTCAATCGTAAGCTCGTTCCCTGATTTTTTGATTTTTTTATCTGCTGTTACTTTTGGCTTGTAATCGGCCACGGCAGCGGCAAATACCAGTATATCAGCGGCATCAGCATGTTGCAGCACAGCGGCATACATTTCGTCGGCTGTCGTTACCTTCGTAATTGTGATGTTGGTATGGTGGGTATGTAAGTTGGTGGGGCCTGCCACCAGTTGCACGGTAGCCCCGTGCTGTGCAAAACACTCGGCAATGGCGTATCCCATTTTGCCTGTAGAGTGGTTCCCGATAAAACGAACGGGGTCTATAGGCTCTTGCGTCGGACCTGCCGTTAAGAGTACTGTTTTGCCTTTAAACGATTTTTGAGTCACCTCCAAAGAAGTTCTGAAGTACCTGTACAATTTCTTCCGGCTCCGCCATACGCCCCTGCCCTACCAGGCCGCTTGCCAGTTCTCCGTATCCTGCCTCTATAATATGGTTGCCGTAGCCCTGCAGCTTTCTGAAGTTAGCCTGCACCGCAGGGTGGCGGTACATATCCAGATCCATGGCAGGAGCGACAAACACAGGGCAGCGTGCGGAGAGATAGGTGGCAGAAAGGAGATTATCACAGAAGCCGTTCGCGAACTTAGCCACCGTGTTGGCACTTGCCGGGGCCACCACCAGGGCATCGGCCCAGAGCCCGAGGTCCACGTGGTTGTTCCAGGTTCCTGTTTCGTCTTTCACAAATTGGCTGAGCACCGGCCGTTTAGAGAGCGTGGCTAATGTGAGAGGGGTTATAAACTCAGAAGCAGAAGCAGTCAAAATGACTTGTACTTCTGCTTCTGCTTTTATGAGTTGGCGAACAAGTAGCGCGGCTTTGTAGGCAGCGATGCTTCCGCAAACTCCCAATATAATTTTTTTGCCCTTCAGCATTCGCCTGTACTACAGGTTGATTTCCTCCTGCGTCTCTTCTTCGCTCGGGTTTCTTACATAAACTTTCTTCTCCAGGAACTCCTCCACTGCCAGGTTGGTAGGCTTTGGCAGGCGCTCATAGTACTTGGAGATTTCGATCTGCTCGCGGTTCTCGAAAACTTCCTCCAGGTTATCTACAGTCGTAGCAAACTCAGCCAGCTTGGAGTTTAACTCCTCTTTCAGCTTCACAGAAATCTGGTTTGCTCTTTTAGAAATCACTGCCACAGACATATACACGTTGCCGGTTTGCGCTGCAAAGTCGGCCATGTTGCGGGTAACGATTGATGATGAAACTGATGCCATATTTTATAATTTATGAATTCTCCTGATTGTTATTATTCTTTCTGATTTTCGCGAGTTCGCTTCTCGCCTGGTCGTAAATCCGCTCTGCATCACGCTTAAACCTGCTGTCAGGATACTGATCTACAAAACTCTGGAAATAGTCGACTGCCTCGTCGAAACGCTCTTCCTGCTTACTCGGTATACTTTCCAAAGCAAAACGGTACTGTGAGTCAAGCTTAAGGAAAGCGGCTTCTTCACTATACGCAGAAGAAGCATGCTCCCGCTGGAAATTATTAAACGCCACCACAGCGGAGCGCCAGTAACGCAACTGGTAATACAAGCGTGCTTGGTTAAACTCTTTCTTGTCAATCTTTAGGTAAAGCTCCTCTATTGTTTTGTTGGCTTCCGGCACATGCTCGCTGGTAGGGTAGCGTGTCATGAACTCCTCAAACGCCAGAATAGCAGTTAATGTTGGCGTCTGGTCTTCCTCAAAGTCCGGCGACTGCTCATACAGCGACTTTGCCTGCATGTACATGGCCTCCTCAGCTAAAGGGCTTCGCGGATACGTGGTATAGAAGTTCCGGAAATAAGCATCGCTCAGGATATAGTTACCCTGCATATAGTGCGACTGCGCCTGGTAGAACAGGGCTTTTTCCGAGTTTTCCGTACCTGCTAACAGCGGTGTCACCTGGTCTAACAGTTGGGAGGCACGGTAATATTCCTCCTTCTCGTAGTATTCAAGCGCAGCCTGGTATTTCTTGGTGACATCGTTACTCTTCAGGAGTTTCTGAAAATTGCTACATCCGCTGGCCAGCAGCAGGAGGCAAAAAAGTACGACGGTATTTAAAAAGCCTTTATTCATGAACAGGCAAAATTATAGAATATCAGTATGATTTACAAAAATGAATTTGAGATATGGCGTCTGGGCTCTTAAATCTTCTATTTCTTTTTCTTAGGCGCTTTCTTTTTTTCAGCTGCCTGTGCTGTAGGGGCCTGCTGCTTCGGCTTTGCCGGCGGTTTTGCCACTACAGCGCGCTTGGATGTTACCTCCTGCTTGGTTGGCCGCAGCTCTGACATCCAGGTGAAGCCCGTCAGTTTCTTCTCTTCTTCCTTCAGTTCATGCGGGGGCACAAAGCTGGCATCGGGCTGCACGAGGAACGAGATTGTCTTCAGTTTATTTTCATCGAACTTCAGGACCATGTCACTGCAGATTGCTTTGTTCATTCCTGTCATCACCGTATCACCTTGCAGGGCATAGTACAGGCTTTCCCCGTTCCCGTTCACGTTCACCCGCCTGATTCTGCCATCCTGAAAGTAGGCCGTCATGTCGCGGCCTTTTACCTGGTTGTAATTCTTTAAAGTGTCTTCCGAGGTTATAAAGGCACTGCTGTACATGTACATCCTGTCGATAGTCTTATTGCGAAGCTCTATATGGATAGTATCTGACACCAGTTGGCTGTTATCGCTCCAAAGTACCGGCTTTATGTTCAGGTGCATCAGGGAGTCAGTGCGGTTGTAGCTCAGGGAGTCGGCTTTCCCCTGCAAATCAGACTTAAAGATTTTTACGTTCGGATAGGCAAAAATCATACTGGTCGCTTTCGCATCCTTCGGTTCACGGGAGTAAAGGGTATCTGCTGAAATATACAGAGTATCCTGCTCCAGAATAGTCTCCATCACGGGATTTCCGTACACCTTCGCCTCACCTCTGTTGCGCCAGTAGCGGCCTGTCTGGCCATATATTGTCACGTCATCTTTCAGCGACTTTAATGTCACGTTGCGCTCTGCATAACCGTACCCCGTATTCTGGTCATAGAAAAGTTTGTCTCCGCCCAGGCGGTACTCAGGCGTCAGGATGTAAGCATTACGCCCGAAATTTGAAATCTTGGTAATGGTGTTATAAGTCCCCTCTTCGGCATACAGATCTCCCTGCTGGCCTTTGATGACGGTTGGCCCCTGGAAGTACACAACTTTAGAGAGCGTGTTATACTTCATGTTCTCAGAAGTGATGTTGTAGTCCCTCGTAGTCACCTTCACGTTCTGCTGGAAAGTATAGAGTTTATTGTTCAGGTCGTAGGAGCCTCTGCGGCTTTCCAATCGGTTCTCCGGATCTACAATAACACCGCCTTCCGTGTACACAGCGGTTTTGGTGGTCATGTCATAGTCCAGGCTGGGCGTGGTCAGGGTCATTCTCGGGTCGCGCATAACCACGTTCCCGGTCATTTTAGCAGTGCGCTTTGAGCCATCGTAAATGGCATGGTTCCCTGTGATGGTCACTGAGTCGGCCTGGTTAATGCGTACATTGCCGAAAGCTTCCAGCATATTCATGTCGCTGTCACGGTACTGGTACACCGAGTCGGCATATAAAAAGGTATCGTTCTGCTTAAACACCACAGAGCCAATCAGCTTCACAATTTCGCGGCCGTTGAATGTCCCTCCTATCAGGTCCTCGGCTCCTTGCAACTGTACTTTCTCTGCCTGCCCTTGCTGTGGTTGAGGCCGCTGCTGCCCTAAAACCGTTAGAGACATCAGGGTAAAGACAAGGGAAAACAGTATTTTTGTGCTATTCATTTAAATTTGAGATGTTAGAAACTAGCCATTAGATGCTAGATTTTGCTTGGTTGTATAGTTGATTGAACCTGATTTTTAAGATTCCATCAGCCACTTATGTTGCTGATTTCGGAATCCTTCATCTTGTGTCTATTGTCTAACATCCAGCGTCTTAAAATTTGACTTCAAAATTAGAAAAAAATCACCAGCAGCTGCTTTATGCTACAGAAAGTTTCAGATTTCATACAATCACATCAACTCTGCCAGCCAGAGAGCAAAATATTAGCTGCCGTAAGCGGTGGCATCGACTCGGTGGTGCTTTGCGAAGTGCTGCACCAGCTGAAGTATACCTTCGCTATTGCCCACTGCAACTTCGGCCTGCGTGCCGAGGATGCCGAGGCTGATCAGCTATTCGTCAAAAAGCTGGCCAAAAAGTACGATGTGCCTTTTTTCACAGAGAATTTTAATACCAGCGCCTTTGCCGCACAGGAGAAGCTATCCATACAAATGGCAGCCCGCACGTTGCGCTACGGGTGGTTTGAAACCGTGAGGCAACTGGAAGGCTATGACTATGTAGCAACAGCCCACCATAGCAACGACACAACCGAAACCATATTGCTGCACCTGACAAAGGGAACCGGCATTGCAGGCCTGCACGGCATCCCGGCCAGAAACGGTCACATCATCCGCCCGCTCTTGTCGGTCACAAAAGACGATGTCTATGAATTCGTAACAGCCAACAGGCTCGTATGGCGCGAAGACACCTCTAACGAAACCACTAAGTACCAGCGCAACAAGATCAGGCACGATGTAATTCCGGTACTGAAGGAAATTAACCCCAGCTTGGAGGAGACGATGCAGCACACGGCCGAGCGGGTGAGCCACGCAGAGGCCATTGTGGCCGTTTACATAGACCAGTTGCGCCAGCAGTGTATAAAGGAAGCGGAAGAGGCTATATATGTGGCGCTGCAGCCCCTTCTGCAGGCAACGGGTTTGCCCGTGGTACTGCATGAACTGCTGCGACCTTACAACTTCAGCTATAGCGTGGTGCTGGAGATGGCGGCGGCGCTGGAGGGCATTTCGGGCAAGCAGTTTGGCTCTCCCACGCACACCCTCGTAAAAGACCGAGACCAGCTGGTGATCACGCCGAAGAACATCAGCAGCTTTGGAAGTATAGCAATAGCGGAGGGCGATACGACTGTGGAGGCCGGAAACATGCGCTTCAGCATCCGGCACGAAGATGCGGCGCAGTATAAACTGAACACCAAACCACACGTGGCAGCCCTTGATGCAGATCAGCTTAAGTTCCCCTTGAAGCTGCGTGCGTGGCAGGAAGGAGATTGGTTCGTTCCGCTGGGCATGAACGGAAAGAAGAAAATCAGCGACTTACTTATTGATAAAAAAGTACCCGCCAACCTAAAACCTCAAACACTGGTATTAGTGTCTGAGCAATCTATTGCCTGGGTAGTAGGCATACGGCCTGATAACCGCTTTAAGGTGACAGACAAGACGCAGAAGGTGGTAGAAATCACGATGCAGCGTAAACCGTAGCTTTTTACGATTCACGTAGCACGTATCTGGTAGCACGATTTCTGAAAAACCTGGGCTCTTAATCAGAGCCACAGCAGCATGCGCCGCGGGCTTTCTTTTCAAAGTGCCTTGTGAAGGGGCTCAGAAAACGTCGTTTGATTATCGGGATACGTGTGTCGTGCTACTTGATACGAAAAAACAGATTGCCGCTTGTTAGTACATAGATTTTCTTAGTTTTACAGAAGTTAATCGAATCTCAAACAAAATAAAACATATCGAAATGAAAGTAACTGTAGTTGGAGCAGGTAACGTTGGGGCAACATGCGCAGATGTGCTGGCTTACCGCGAAATCGCAAACGAAGTAGTTTTAGTGGATATCAAAGAAGGGTTTGCGGAAGGCAAAGCGCTTGATATCTGGCAGAAAGCACCTATCAACTTATATGATACCCGCACCGTTGGCGTCACAAACGATTACTCCCGCACCGCTGATTCTGATGTAGTGGTAATTACGTCCGGCCTCCCAAGAAAGCCGGGCATGAGCCGCGACGACCTTATTTCTACGAATGCGGGTATCGTGAAATCTGTAACGGAGAATGTTGTAAAGCACTCGCCAAACGCCATCATCATCGTTGTGTCTAACCCACTGGATGTGATGACGTACCAGGCGCACCTTACCTCCAAGCTGCCACGCACCCGCGTAATGGGTATGGCTGGTATCTTGGACACAGCCCGCTACAGAGCTTTTCTTGCTGAAGCACTCAACGTGTCTCCAAAAGACATTCAGGCAGTGCTGATGGGTGGCCACGGCGATACCATGGTGCCGCTTCCACGCTATACTACTGTAGGCGGTATTCCGGTAACAGAGCTGATAGAAGAAGATAAACTGAATGCCATTATTGAGCGCACCAAAACAGGTGGCGGCGAACTGGTGAAACTAATGGGTACTTCTGCCTGGTATGCGCCGGGTTCAGCAGCTGCCCAGATGGTAGAAGCCATTGTGCGTGACCAGCGCCGCGTGTTCCCGGTTTGCGTAAAACTGGAAGGCGAGTACGGCATTGATGGTGTGTACCTGGGAGTACCGGTTATTCTTGGTAAAAACGGTATCGAAAAAGTAATTGAATTGCAGCTGAACGACGAGGAGAAACAACTCCTGGAGGATTCTCGTGGGCATGTGAAGGAAGTGATGGATGCTTTGGACAAGATGTCTGCTAACGCGTAAGCACTATATTTTATACTAAAACAGCAGCGGCGCTCCTCAAAAAGAGCGCCGCTGCTGTTTTATTTTGTAGCGTCAGCTAAGGCAAATCCAGCCACTCATGGGGGTTCCAGACAACAGGCCTGGCTCCTACGGGTTCATAGGTAACCTTGGGGTCATCTATCTGGAGCAGAGTCAGGAGCCTTTGGCCGAGGAGCAGGTGCCATTGGGAGGCTTTGGCTAAAATATCAAGTAGAATCTGAGCCGTTTCTTTCTCTACCTGGTCGAAGTGGTGAAGCAGCAGCACCATGCCTTTGCCTGTTATAGTAATCTCCTTCAGGCTTTCTTTCAAAGAACCGAAGGTGCTAGCATAGGTATCCGGGAACCTCAGTTTCTGCTTCAGATCGTCATGCATGGCCTGTTCTTCTGCCCAGGCAGTGCAATCGAACTCCAGCACTCTATAGCGCGCTTTCCGGAACCACATAGTATCGATGAGCAGGAACTCCTGGCGGGAGTAAAGGCAGATGTAGCCGTTCTGCAGGATAGACCAGTCCAGCCGTTGCCACTCTTCGGGTGTGTTCTCGAAAACAGCCATAGGTTAAGTTGGAACTTCTGATTGATTTTTAGTCTTTCTGGCTTGCCTGGAACAACTTCTGCTTCTCATCCTTCGATAGGCTTTCGTAGCCGGAGCTGGATATTTTGTCCAGGATACGGTCTATTTCGTTCTGGCTTGGCTTGCCAGGCTGGCCAAAGGGCGCCCTGTTGCCGTTTGTGGAGGTAGAGGAAGTAGCTGAAGTGCGGCGGTGCGTCACTTTCATCTTCGGGCTGCGACTGAACAAGCGGGAAAAGAAGCCCAGAATAGCATGAACGGGTCGCCCCATGTCGTTGCCACGCTGCAGCTGCTTGATGAACGCCCACCCCAGAACAGCCCCGCCTATGTGAGCGATATTACCACCGGCATTATCGCCAACAGCACCGGATATTGACAACAGCACCAGAAAAGCAGCGATATACTTGATCCTGATAGGTCCAATCAGGATCAGGTTGAAGGCGAAGTTCGGCAGCAGCGTTGCAGCGCCTACCACCACGGCCAGCACACTTGCCGAGGCACCAATCATCATAGAAACAGCAGCCCGATCAGCAAAGTACGGGATAAAGTTGTAGCAGAGCAGGTAAAGAATACCTCCCGCCAGACCTCCCAGCACATACAGGCTCAGCAGTTTTTTCTCGCCCAGGTACTCCCGCACTATCTGCCCGAACCAGTACAGGTTCAGCATGTTAAAGATGATGTGCAGAAAGCCTTCGTGTGTGAAGAAATAGGTAATCAGTGTCCAGGGGCGGGTAATGAAGGTAAGGGGGTAAGAGTTGAGCGCCAGGTAGCTCATTATCAGTCCGTATATCTCTGAACCGCCGGTTAACACCAGGATCGTACGCATCACGATCAGTACCACGAACACAATCACGTTGATGATGATAAGCTGCTTCAACGTATTGCTGGACTGCCGGAAAGAGTACTTTATATCTTCAAGGATGCTCATTATGTGTTTTAAATATTATCCTGATAATCGTTTCGCTGCCACATCTTTACAAGTATATACGCGAACAGCATACCCCCTAGGTGTGCAAAGTGTGCTACGTTATCCCCCGGTGTCCGGTTGAAGCCCGTGTACAATTCATAAGCGCCGTAGAACAGTACAAAGTATTTTGCCTTTATGGGCACCGGCAGAAACAGCAGCATCAGCTCCAGATTCGGAAACAGCAGGCCAAAAGCCATCAGTATTCCGAAAACAGCGCCTGAGGCTCCCAGCATGGGGCTGTTGTACATGCGGCTGAATACATAACGCACAGCCTCCTTACTTTCTTCTATGTACGCTTGGTTATCCGGGTTGCGCTGATACTCAATGGCAAAGGTCCGCTCATACCCACCAGAATAGTTATCTTCCATAAAACTATAGAAGCGACCAGGGTCAGGATTTGCCATGTAGGTCATTGCTTCCTCCTCCAGCTGGTTCAACTCGTAACCACGCACGCCGGAGTAAAGCAGGCTAGCTCCCAAACCGGTGATAAGGTAAAAAGCCAGGAAGCGCTGCGGCCCCCAGAAACGCTCCAGCATTGGCCCGAATATGAACAAGCTGAACATATTGCTGAAAATATGTCCCCAACTGCCATGCATGAACATGTGCGAGAACAGCTGGATGGGCCGGAAATAATCAGACCCAAAATAATGCAGTGCGAAAGTTTCGACACTGATTACGCCACTAAGTTGCAACAAGTATACAACCACATTAATGATCAGGAGATTCCTGACCATAGGGGTAATATTAAACATGCTAATTTTGTTTTAAGAAGTATAAATCCCGCCTCAGCCATAGCTCAGGGCCGGTACCTGTTCGAAATTAATGTTCAGGAAAGTCCGGCCAAATCAGGCTATCCTGAACAACATCTATTGGCAATTACATCAGCCTTTCATAAATAGGTCATGCAGCTGGCCAAGCTGCATAATAACCAGTGTCTTCTGTCCGCCCGGGGCATAGTTTGGTACCTGGCACGCAAAAAGCTTATCTACGAGAGAATTCATCTCAAGGTCCGACATACGCGACAGAGATCTGGAGGCGAGGCGCTTGGCCATGGCCCGGGCCAGATTCTCCCGTTTATCAAGCTTTAAGGTCGACGAATTGTTTTTATACTGCTCTATTAACTCCTCTAAAAGCTCTTTTTCATTTACAGCATGCACATCAGCAGGTATACCGTTCAGGATAATGGTGTTCCCGCCAAAATCCTCGAACAGGAAGCCCATGTCCTTGAACTCGGCTGCCAGCTCATGAATCAAAACTGCATCAGCCGGAGAAAGCTGCACGGTCTGCGGAAAGAGCAGTGCCTGCGAAGCGCCGGTTTTCTTTTGGAGCGAGGCAATGTACTTCTCGTACAGGATACGCTCCTGTGCCGCCTGCTGGTCGATGATCATCACCCCGGATTTTACCTGCACCAACAGGTACTTCTGGTGTATCTGAATCGCTTTGTTAGTGGAGGCTGCCGGTATGTCTGTTGCGGCGAAGGCTTCGTCGAGCAGCCCCATCCCAGATGAGGCGGAGGTAGTACCCTCTTCCTGTTGCGGATGCTCCCTCAATGGCTCATACAGTTGCTCCCAGCCTTTAGAAGTGGCTCTCCTGGAGGTCGCAGGCGGAGTAAAACCCGGAAAGGCTGTACTTCCGCTGCTTCTATACTTGTTTTCAGGGTCAAACTCGGTATTGCCACCCTGCACCCGTATGGCCTGCAGCGGTGCGAAGTTCACATCCCCTTCAAAATCAAGCGAAGGGGCAATGTTGTAAGCACCCAGGGCTTTCTTCACAGCGGCATGCACAATGGCATATACTGTTTTCTCGTCCTCAAACTTGATCTCTGTTTTGGTAGGGTGTACGTTGATGTCTATCTTCTCCGGGTCCAGCTCAATGAACAGCACATAGAACGGGTGATTCTCCTTCGGCACCAAACCTTCGAAAGCCATCATCACCGCATGGTTCAGGTAACCACTCTTCACATAACGGTTGTTCACAAAGAAAAACTGCTCCCCACGCGTTTTCTTAGCATGCTCCGGCTTACCTATGTACCCCTTCACTGTCAGGAAGGTCGTATCCTCCTCGCAGTAAGCCATCTGTTCTTTGTAGTTGCTGCCGAAAATGCTCACGATGCGCTGGCTCAGCTTACCGCCGGGCAGGTTGAACACCTCTGTGTCGTTGTGGTGCAACGTGAAAGATACTTCCGGGTAGGCCAGCGCCACCCGCTGAAACTCATCCAGGATATGGCGCATCTCCACCGCATTTGTCTTCAGAAAATTACGACGGGCCGGCACGTTGTAAAACAGGTTCTTGACAGCAATAGAGGTTCCGGCGGGCACAGCAGCCGGCTCCTGCAGTACCACTGCAGAGCCTTCTACCAACAGCTTTGTTCCGGCTTCGGCGCCATGTGGCTTTGTCTTCAGTTCCACCTGCGCCACTGCCCCGATGGAGGCCATTGCCTCGCCCCGGAAGCCCATCGTCCGGATGCGGAAAAGGTCTTCGGTGGTGGCAATTTTAGAGGTGGCGTGGCGTTCAAAGCACATCCGGGCGTCTGTCTCTGACATACCTGTGCCATTGTCCACCACCTGTATCCAAAGCTTACCTGCCTCCTTCACTATTACCTGGATGCTGGTCGCTTTGGCATCCACAGCATTCTCCAGCAACTCCTTCACTACCGAGGCAGGGCGTTGTACCACTTCACCGGCAGCAATCTGGTTGGCAAGGAAATCAGGCAGTAAATGTATGATGTCGGGCATCCGGTTCTTTAATTCCTTATAAATATATAGTATTTTCTATAAATCAGCCGGTTAAGGCATTCACGGCAAAATATTTGCTCTTACTAAATATGTAAAAACAGAACTTAATCGGTACAAAAAATATTATTAATTTAGAGACCGATTTACAAACAGGCAGGAACAACAGCTAACGATTTGCATTTATTTTCGTCTAAATATATAGCAAAGGTTTATGTGTCGATGCAGGGGCTGGTGGCGTTAGCTTAAAAAGCTATTCTTTGGAGCCACGTTCGCTTAAATAGGCAGGCATAGTTCTCTACCTTTTTACCAGATTAGCTGAAAGCGACGAGCATCACCTCTGAATTTTTGTCTGTTTTTCTGAACTGCCTTTTGCAAAATTAGGCTTAATTTTGACTTGTTCCAATTATAAAAATAGTAGCGCAGGATGTTGAAGAGTTTTAGTTTAGGGTTGTTGATACTTGTTTTTCTCGCAGTGGGGCCACTGATGTCGTTAAAGCCGTCAGAGCAAGTGGTTGTCAATGAAAAAGAGAAACAATGGGTTGACAGCGTGATGACAAAGCTCACCCCTGACCAGCGCATCGGTCAGCTTTTTATGGTGGCTGCCTACTCCAACAAAAACGAAAAGCACTTCCGTGAGATAGATACCCTGGTAAGCCGCTATGGCATTGGCGGCATTATGTTTATGCAGGGCGGCCCGATGCGCCAGGCCGTGCTTACGAACCGCTTCCAGCGCCAGGCAAAGGTGCCGATGCTGATTGCTATGGATGCCGAATGGGGTCTGGATATGCGCCTGGACAGTAGCATGCACTTTGCCCGCCAGATGACATTAGGCGCCATAACGGATGATAAGTACATCTACCTGATGGGCCGTGAGATTGCCCTGAAGATGAAGCGGATGGGTGTGAACGTAAGCTTTTCTCCGGTGCTGGATGTGAATGTAAATGCAGCCAACCCTGTTATTGGAAGCCGCTCTTTCGGGGAGTCTACAGAAGAAGTTACCCGACGCGGTATAGCCTATATTAAAGGTCTGCAGGACCACGGCGTGATGGCAGTAGCCAAGCATTTCCCTGGCCACGGTGATACAGACACTGACTCCCATTATTCTCTTCCGATTGTGCCACATGACATGAAGCGCCTGACAGAGGTTGAGCTTTACCCTTTTAAGAAATCTTTCGAAGCCGGTGTGATGGGCGTAATGGTGGCGCACCTGTTTACCCCAAGCATCGACAGCACCCGCAATTTAGCCACTACACTGTCGCGCCCACTGGTAACAGGCCTTTTAAAGGAGAAGATGAAGTACCAGGGCCTGGTGTTTACAGATGCGCTGAACATGAAGGGCGTAAGCAGCTACTATAAGCCTGGAGTGGTAGACTTAAAAGCATTGATGGCCGGAAACGACGTGCTGCTCTTCCCGGAAGATGTACCAGCCGCTGTAACCAAAATCAAAGAAGCCATTGTAACGAAGCAGCTGACGCAGGAGGAAGTAGATCAGCATGTAAGAAAAATCCTGCAAGCCAAGTACTGGGCAGGGCTTAACAAATACAAGCCTGTTGTACTGGCCAACCTCAGAGAAGAAGTAGACCGGCCATTGAGCACTGTGGTGCAGGAGCAGCTTTATGAGCACTCTGTCACCATAGTGGAGAACAAGGGCAACCTGCTTCCATTCCGTAACCTCGACACCTTAAGCATTGCTTCCGTTGCTATCGGAGCGCCGGTCAAAAACGTATTCCAGGAGACGCTGGGCAACTATGCTCCCCTGAATAAATTTGCCATTCCTGACCGCTTTGCACCTGACTCCGCTTTCACGAAAATCATTCCGCAACTGAAGGATAACGACCTGGTGGTGGTGAGCATCCACAACATGAACATTACGCCTGCCAAAAACTTTGGAATAGGCGTTGGTACCAGGGCCTTTATCAAGTACCTGCAGGAGCGAACAAATAAAAAGGTAGTGGTGGTGGTTATGGGCAATGCCTACAGCCTGAAGTTTTTTGAAGAAAGCAACTGGCTGGTGTGTGGCTACGAAGACAACCCGGTAGCGCAGTCGCTAGTGCCGCAGGTGCTGTTTGGCGCACGTGCGGCCAAAGGCAAGCTCCCGGTAACAGCCTCCGCCACCTATAAGTCTGGCAAGGGCATCCCTACGCAAGCGATAGGGAGGCTGAAGTATGGCACCCCTGAAAGTGTTGGCATGAACTCAAAGGTGCTGCAGCAGATTGACAATATTGCCACAGAGGCCATAACCTATGCCGCTACACCGGGTGCACAGGTGCTGGTGGTGAAAGACGGAACCGTTATTTTTGATAAATCTTACGGCCACTACACCTACGAGAAGCAAAGGCCTGTCACCTCTAACACCGTTTATGATATAGCTTCTATCACGAAAGTGGCGGCTACACTACAGGCTATCATGTTCCTGAAAGACCAGGGCAAGATTAACCTCGACGCGAAAGTGTCTGCTTACCTGCCGGAGCTGAAGGGGACAAACAAGGAAAATATTGTTTTACGTGACGTGCTGACGCACCAGGCGGGCTTACTGGCGGGTCTGCCGAACTGGCAAAAAACATCGGCCCCTCTGGAGACTAAAAAATTGTTTTATGCCAGCAACCGGTCTGACTCTTACCCGAACGAAGTAATCCCGGGTTTCTATTCCATCAAGACCATGGAAGACTCGCTCTGGACCTGGACAGTGAGATCCAGATTATTGCCAGCTAAAAAAGGAGGAAGAGGTTACGAATACAAGTACAGCGACCTCGATTTTTATGTACTGAAGCGTGTGGCGGAGAAAATGCTGAACCAGCCCCTGGATGAGTTCATGGACCAGAACTTCTACTCTCCCCTTGGCCTGAGCACTATGACGTACAAGCCGCTGCTGAAGCACTCCCGTGATGTAATTGCCCCAACAGAAGACGACAAATATTTCCGCCACAACCTGATATGGGGTAGTGTCCACGACCAGAGTGCAGCCATGCTCGGTGGTGTTGCAGGACATGCCGGCTTGTTCTCTAATGCCAACGACCTGGCTATTCTGCTGCAGATGAACCTGCAGAACGGCAACTACGGTGGGCACAAGTTCTATAACTCCAATGTGGTAACTGAATTCGCGAAGAGGAACTCTACCGACAGCCGCCGCGGACTTGGCTGGGACAAGCCTGACCCTGACGGCCACGGCCCAACCTCAGAGCTCGCCCCTTTAAGCACCTTTGGCCATACAGGCTTTACAGGTACAGGAGCCTGGGTAGATCCTGAGAATAAGCTTATTTACATCTTCCTCTCAAACAGAGTATTCCCGGATGGCGGCAATAACAGGCTTGTAAAGTATAATATCCGGACCAGGATTCACGATGTCGTTTATAAAGCGATTATTCCTAAAACATAAAACATTATTAGTAGTTTAGCAGGTGCAGCCACATTCGTCGGCTGCACTTTGTTTTTTTACATAGCATAAAATGAAAATCGGTATAGTTTGTTACCCGACATTTGGTGGTAGCGGCGTGGTGGCCACAGAACTAGGCAAGGCCCTTGCACTCAAGGGCCATAAAGTGCATTTTATTACCTATAGCCAGCCCGCCCGCCTCGACCTTTTCAGCGAGAACCTCTATTATCACGAAGTATTTATACCTACTTACCCACTCTTTCAGTACCCCCCTTACGAGTTGGCGCTGGCCAGTAAAATGGTGGATATCGTACGTTTTGAGAAGCTGGATCTGCTGCACGTACACTATGCTATTCCGCATGCCTCCGCAGCCTTCATGGCCAAGCAAATCCTAAAGACCAAAGGCATCAGCATTCCCGTCATCACCACCCTGCACGGCACGGATATTACACTGGTAGGCAAAGATGCCTCTTTTGAGCCGGTAGTGACCTTTAGTATCAACCAGTCAGATGGCGTAACAGCCGTTTCTGATAGCCTTCGAACCGAAACTTTCGAGTACTTCGACATTGAGAAGGATATTGAGGTAATCCCCAACTTTATTAACCTCGATAAATTTAAGCGCCAGCGCAAAGAGCACTTCCGGATGGCCATTGCCCCTACAGAAGAGAAACTGCTGGTGCATACTTCCAACTTTCGGGCGGTAAAGCGTGTGGAGGATGTTATCCGTATTTTCGCGAAGGTGCGCCAGCAAATTCCAAGTAAGCTGCTGCTGGTTGGCGATGGCCCTGACCGGCCGAAGATGGAGAAGCTTTGCCGTCAGCTGCAGATATGCCAGGATGTCCGCTTTTTAGGAAAGCTTGATGCCGTGGAAGAAGTGCTCTCTATCGCAGACCTGTTCCTGATGCCTTCCGAGAAAGAAAGCTTTGGTCTGGCGGCGCTGGAGGCAATGGCCTGCGAAGTACCGGTAGTCTCCACCAATGCCGGCGGTATTCCGGAGCTGAATGTGGATGGAGAAACGGGTTTCACAAGCCCTGTTGGAGCCATAGACGAAATGGTGGAGAAGGCCTTATATATACTGAATGATGAAAACCTCCCCCGCTTCAAGGCGAACGCCCTGCGGCGCGCCACAGACTTTGATGTTAATAAAATTGTGCCCCTTTACGAGAATTTTTATCAAAAAACTATAAATATACAGTTAGCTTTGCTATAAATTCAAACACTCGACAAGTTTTAGAATCAAAAAGAACTGGCTTCTTATTAGTTGCCAGTTCTTTTTTTTATATTTATGGCCTCTTATCCTTATGGTTGTAATTAGTTAAGCACAGCCTAAACATCATAAACAGACATGAGCAAAGACAAATACTTTATCATTGATTTTGACAGTACTTTCACTAAAGTAGAAGCCCTTGACGAACTTGGTGAGTTGTCTCTTGAGGGAGACCCAGAAAAGGAAAGTGTATTGCAGCAGGTAAAAGAGCTGACAGACAGCGCCATGGCCGGTCAGAGCTCTTTTGCAGAAGGCCTCCGTAAGCGACTGGACCTGCTGAAGGCACATCAGAAACACCTGCCCCAGCTTATCAATGTACTGCAGGACAAGGTTTCTCAGTCTGTGCGCAGAAACAAGGAGTTCCTGAAAGAGTACTCAGACCAGATCTTTATTGTGTCCAGTGGTTTCAAAGAGTTTATTACGCCAATTGTAACGCAGTACGGAATAAAAGAGGAGAACATCTATGCCAACACCTTCCGGCTAGACGATAACGGAAATATTATTGGCTTTGACGAGGAGAACGTGCTCAGCCTTGACAAGGGAAAAATAAAGCTGCTGGAGCAATTGGCATTAACCGGTGATGTATACGTGATTGGCGACGGCTACACAGACTATGAAATAAAGGAAGCAGGGCTGGCCAACAAGTTCTACGCCTTCACTGAAAATGTGTCCCGCGACAGCGTGATAGCAAAGGCAGAGCATATTGCCCCGAGCCTGGATGAGTTCCTCTACCAGAATAAGCTACCGATGGCCATCTCCTACCCTAAGAACAGAATCAGCGTGCTGCTGCTGGAGAATATACACCCTAAGGCAGTAGAGATGTTCCGGAATGAAGGGTATCAGGTGGAAACCATACCCGGTGCACTGAGTGAGGAAGAGCTATGTGAGAAAATTCAGAACGTTTCTATACTGGGCATCCGAAGCAAAACGCACGTGACACGAAAAGTGCTGGAGCATGCAAACCGCCTTATGAGCGTTGGGGCCTTCTGCATCGGCACGAACCAGATTGACCTAGATGCCTGCCTCGAAGCTGGTGTAACCGTGTTTAATGCCCCTTACAGCAACACCCGCAGTGTGGTGGAAATGGCCATCGGGGAAATTATTATGCTAAGCCGTGGCATTGTAGATAAGAGCAGCAAAATGCACGTGGGTAACTGGGATAAGTCGGCCGCCGGCAGCTTTGAGGTGCGCGACAAGAAGCTGGGCATCGTAGGTTACGGTAATATCGGTGCGCAGTTATCTGTGCTGGCCGAGGCAATGGGTATGGTGGTTTACTATTATGATGTAGTAGAGAAACTGCAACTGGGTAACGCCCGTAAATGCGACACCCTGCGCGAGCTATTGGAGAAAGCAGACTTTGTGTCGCTGCACGTGGATGGCCGCCCGGAGAACAAAAATATCTTCGGGGCACAGGAATTTGCCGCCATGAAGGACGGTGCCATTTTCCTGAACCTGAGCCGCGGGCACGTGGTGGAGATAGAAGCACTGGTGGAAAGCCTGAAATCAGGCAAATTACGTGGCGCAGCCGTAGATGTGTTTCCGCATGAGCCGGCTACAAACAATGAGCCTTTTGTGAGCGAGCTGCGTGGCCTGCCTAACGTGATTCTGACGCCGCACATTGGGGGCAGTACGTCTGAGGCACAGGTGAATATCGCCAACTTTGTGCCGAACCGCATCATGGATTATATCAACTCTGGCAACACGTACCAAAGCGTAAACTTCCCGAACATCCAGCTGCCGGAGCTAAAGAATGCGCATCGCCTGATACATATACACGAAAACGTACCGGGCGTACTGGCCGACATAAACAATGTGCTTGCAAAGAACCAGGTAAACATCCTGGGCCAGTACCTGAAAACAAATGAACATGTAGGCTACGTGATTACGGACGTGAATAAGAAGTATGACAAACAGCTGGTGAACGATATGCGTGGTGTAGCACACACCATCAAGTTCAGAATGCTGTATTAGTACAAAACTAGTAGCACGCATCACAAACCATGAACAATAAGATATACTTTACCCCTGGGCCGTCGGAGTTATACCCTACTGTGCCGCAGCACATGCATACGGCACTGCAGGAAAAGATTGGCAGTATCTCGCACCGCAGCAAGCAGTTTCAGGAGATATTTGCGCATGCGGTGGCAGGGCTGCGGCAGCTATTGCAACTTCCTGACAACTATGAGGTGCTGTTCCTGGCTTCAGCAACGGAAATCTGGGAGAGGGCCATTCAGAATACCGTGCAGCAGGAGAGTTTCCATTTGGTAAATGGCTCTTTCTCGGCCCGCTTCTTCGAAACAACGCAGGAACTGGGGCTGAAAGCGCAAAAGCATGAGGTACCTTTCAGCGAGGGTTTTGACGTGGCGAACATCACGGTACCGAAATCAGCAGAACTGGTAGCGCTTATTCAGAACGAGACCAGTTCCGGAGCCTGTATGCCTATAGCCGAGATAAACCAGTTCCGGGATAAAGCATCTTCAGAGGCTTTAATTCATGTAGATGCGGTTTCATCACTGCCTCACCCTGCGTTTGATTTCTCTAAAGTGGATGCTGTTTATTTCTCCGTACAGAAGTGTTTTGGTTTGCCAGCCGGCTTAGGTGTGTGGCTCCTGAACGACCGCTGTATTGCAAAAGCAGAAGCTCTGGCAGCCGAGGGTAGTACTATAGGCTCTTACCACAGCATACCTGCTATGCTGAACAAAGCCAAAGCCAAACAGACAGTGGAAACCCCAAATGTGCTGGATATTTACTTGTTGGGTAAAGTGGTAGAGGATATGAACAGCAAGGGCGTGGAAGCAATCAGAGAAGAAACAGCGGCCAAAGCCCGGATAGTCTATGATTACCTGGAGCAGAGTAAGGTCTTTACCCCTGCAGTGTTGAACCCGCAGCACCGTTCTCCAACTACTATTGTAGCCAACACCTCTGTGCCTGCATCGGAAGTAAATAAACGACTTGCTGAATTTGATATGGCACTAGGCAGCGGCTATGGTAAGTACAAAGAAACCCAAATCCGCATCGCCAATTTCCCGGCACACAGCCCGGAGCAGGTACAGACTTTGGTAAAGAAGCTAAAGGAGCTGTTTGGCTAATCAGAATAAAAGAATACAAAGCAGAAAGAGGTAGAAACGTAAGCCGTTCTACCTCTTTCCTTTTTATAAAGCTCTAACTTTTTAACTTTTTAACTCTTTAACTTTCTAACTTAAAACACCTGCCCTATCTCCTGCTTCACATAAATGAGTGCGCGCGAGGTCGGGTCCTGTTCTGTGGTGAGTACAGTTTCCAGAATACGTTTGGCCAAATCAGTGCCACGTGAATTTTCAGGCAGCTCTTTGTATGTCTTGTTTATCAGGTTCACCACATCTTCGCGGGCATGCTTTACCTGTTGCCAGGCCTGCTCCGTCATGTATACCTGCTGCGACATGTTGTGGTTAAACTCGTTCCGGATTTCGTTCAGTAGCACCCGGTGGTAATCTGCAGCCGTCTGCCCGGCGCCACCCACGCGCAGTAGCAGGTTGCTTGGCGTAATCCGCTCCAGCAGCAGCACGACGCGCTCATACGCCTGCAGCCGGATCGGCAGCACTACTTCTGAGTTCTTCTGCCGCAGCTCCAGCAGTCTTACCTTGTAGTCGCGCTCATAATGCTTCTTCACGAGGTAGTACATGGCCACCGCCACAATAATGGCTGGCAATGCAATCTTCAGGAGGTCTATAATAAAAATGAGAAATTCGTTCATGTTTGTTGTCTGATGAAAGCTCAAATATCGTAAAAAATTAACGGAAGATACATGAATCATTCCCCCGGTTTGGCTGTTTAATCAGTACAACAGGCAACCATACGACATAATTCAGGAGAATTTTGTAAGTTTGTGGCTACAAATAAAGAGCATACACTATGGCAACAGAAACAAGAACTGCACCTATCACTTTGACTGAAAGAGCCTTAGCTGAGGCAAGAAATATAATGCAGGAAAAAAATGTACCGGCAGAATACGGTTTGCGCGTTGGTGTGCAAGGCGGTGGATGCTCCGGTATGTCTTACCTGCTCGGCTTTGATAAGCCAAAGGAGTCTGATGAAACCTTTGATATAGATGGTTTGACACTAATCATGGATAAGAAGCACGGCATGTATGTAATGGGCATGGAAGTAGACTTCCAGGATGGCCTGAATGCACGTGGCTTTACATTCAGCAACCCGCAGGCGAAGAGCACGTGTGGTTGCGGAAGCTCTTTCTCTTCATAACCAGATACCTTCTTTCTTTTTGACAGGCAAAGCCCGGTTGTTCAACCGGGCTTTGCTGTTTTTATGTGTTACTTTTACATATACCCGCAGGAGTTGCGCACGCTGCTAGGTCTTAGAGCAGAAGCTATTTCAGTATAGTTTCTAATATGTTCGGGTCATGCTGGCGGGCACCACAATAATAAAGTCGGCTTTCTCTTTATTCTCCTTCGATAAATTATCGAGGTCTTCCTGCAGAACGGTAGTCAGCGTTAAGGTTTTCAGTTGTGGCTGCTCCTGCTTCAGGTACCAGCCAATGCCTTCGAAGTTATCAGAGTGATAAGCCCCGTTGAGGTGCAGTAACTGTTTGCCTTGATTTACCTGCTGTAGTATAAAGTGCGCCATGGTGGCGTCTTTCAGCGCCTGTGCCTGCACTATGTTCTCGCTTTTGGTGTTGCCATGCATATTACTCCCGAACATACCCATCATTCGCTTGTAGCCCTGCAGGTTCAAGTCCACGGCTATCGGCAGCGGAGCAATATACTTTTTTGCATCTTCAGACACACCTCCCAAGGCACTCAGGCTACCTGCTGATACCATGGCGGCATAGCGGCGCGGGACGTTGGTAGCAATAACCGGTATTCCCTTCTCTCTGGCATAACGCAGCACCGGTTTATAGTCTGTTTTATAGTTTGGCCACGGCCGCGACTCCTGCTCAAAGTTACTTTCAGGTGCTTGGTTTGCCAAATATTCATTTAGCACCAATTGCACATCCGCCTCAAACATCTCCACGCCAATGGCAAAGTTCTGCGGGTGTGCCTGGTGCAAATCTTTGGCTAACTCCAATTGCAACCAATGCGCAATCGGGTCGTTGTGCTGCTCCCCGAACAACACCACATCGGCTTCCTTCAGCTCTTTCAGCATTTTGCCATAGCTTATACTCTTCCCGCTCTTCGTGAAGAGCCGGTAAGCAGGCTTATCCCTATCCTGGGCAGAGGCATTAACAGTAAACATCAGGAGAAACAGGATTAGGAGAGACATTTTTTTCATTCAATTCGAAATTATCAACCCAATTTACAAAAAAATAGCCGGCCTTTGGTGGGGCCGACTATACTTGTTTTATGCTTGACTGGGTGTTTATACTCTATAAAACAGCCACTTCGACAACTCTTTATAATTGATTTTCTTGCCATACATCAAAATACCAACACGGTAGATGCGGCTCGCTATCCAGGTGGTGAAGATAAAACCAGCTACCAGTAACGCCATGGAGAGCAGCAGTTCCCAGGCAGGCACACCAAACGGCACGCGCACCATCATCACAATAGGTGAAGTCAATGGAATGATTGACATCCAGAAAGCTACCGGTCCATCGGGGTTCTTCAGTACTACGGAGTATGACATGATGAACGAGATAATCAGCGGGATGGTGATAGGCATCATGAACTGCTGCGTGTCTGTCTCGTTATCGACGGCTGCTCCGATGGCTCCGAAAAGAGAGCCGTACAGCAGGTAACCTCCCAGGAAGTAAAATAGAAAGCAACCAAAAATTAAGGCGATGGGCAGGTTTGAAACACCACGCTTTATGTCGTTTATGGTGTTGGCTACCTCGTTTTCCTCCGCTGCATTATCTACGGTGGCTGCTGTAGCCTCTTCTTCCTCTATTTCCTCCCCTTGCGCAGCGGCCTGCCCTGCAGCAAACTGCGCTGCCGGCGATGGTGCGGCATCGATACCGAAAACTGCAGACACGGCAGTTACAGATACGAACGAAAGTACAATCCAAAGCAGGAACTGTGTCAGCCCTACTGCCGCAATGCCGACAATCTTACCCATCATCAGCTGGAAAGGCTTCACCGACGAAATCATCACCTCCACAATACGGCTCGTTTTCTCCTCAATTACGCCGCGCATAATCTGCACGCCATACAGGAAAATGAAGAAGTAGATGATAACAGCTCCGACCACTCCAGCAATGGAAGTGATAATGGCGTTGTTGTCTTTCTCGCCTTCATCGCTCAAGTTGATGGTGTTCACCTTTACGTTCGCCTCAATCCTGTCCAGCATTTCGCGGTCCAGTCCGGACGCCAGAAAGCGCTGGTTCTCAATCTCCTTATCCAGTGTATTTTCCAGGCGTATCTGGGTTTGCAGGCTGGTGTTTTTCTTGCCATACACGGTAATTCCCTTTGGGTCGTCTATCGACATCTCCGGTATGTAAAGCAGCGCCGTGTAATCCGTTTCCTGGTACGCCATCTTTGCCTGCTCCAATGAACCGGCAAGTTGAACGAACTTCAGGTCCTTCTGGTTCTTCAGCTTACCTTCAAACAAGCCGCTTTTGTCCAGCACCATCACGGTCTCTGTGTCTCCGGACATGGTAATGAGCAGACCCGGCAGAATCATGAACGCCGCCAGCAGCACAGGCGTCAGGAGCGTCATGATGATGAAGCTCTTCTTGCGGACACGCGTCAGGTACTCCCGCTGTATAATCAACCAGATTTTAGACATGGTGTGTCTCCTTTACTTTTTGAATAAAAATATCATTTATACTTGGCACCAGCTCTATAAAGGAGTGTATCTCCACGCGTTGGATCAGGTACCGCAGCAGGTCGTTCGGCGTTGTGTTGTTCAGCAGCCTGATGTTGGCCCTGAAAACGCCGTGGTTGTTATGCTGCTCCATCACCTGGAAGTCCGGTGACATCACCATGAGCTGGCCATTTCCTATTACCTGGAATGTATCGGTCTTGTAGGCGTCTTTCACCTCCTTCACAGGCCCGTCCAGCACTTTCTGTGCCCGGTTAATAAGGGCAATATTATCGCACAACTCCTCTACTGATTCCATCCGGTGGGTTGAGAAAATAATGGTAGCCCCGTTGTCGCGCAGGCGCAGGATTTCATCTTTTATGAGATTGGCATTAATCGGGTCGAAGCCGGAGAAAGGCTCATCCAGGATAATGAGTGCAGGTTCATGCAAGACAGTTGCGATAAACTGCACCTTCTGCTGCATTCCCTTCGAGAGATCTTCGATGTTCTTGCCCAGCCAGTCGCGTATTTCAAAGCGGTCTATCCATGTTTTGATGCGTGCCGTCGCATCGGATTTGCTTAGCCCTTTGAGCTGCGTCAGGTACAGCAACTGCTCGCCTACTTTCATCTTCTTGTAAAGCCCGCGCTCCTCCGGCAGATACCCGATATCCTTGATGTGGTCTGGCTTCAGCTTTTCTCCCTTGAAGAAGATTTTGCCACTGTCTGCCCCGGTAATTTGAGTGATGATGCGGATAAGGGAGGTCTTTCCGGCACCGTTTGGGCCCAATAAACCGAAGATACAGCCCGTTGGAATCTCGAAGCTCACATTATCGAGTGCCACGTGATTGGCGTAGGTTTTGGTTACGCCTTCAATTTTCAGAATGCTCAAAGCTGATATTCTTTTAGATGTATCCAAAAATACCTTTCTATACTGAAAGCAGCAACAATATATAGTTTACCTTTATTTATATCGACAAAGGCAGTTTTTATCCAGATGAAACAGCGGGTGGATTGAATCGAAGACAAACAAGCCCTGCCTTTATAAAAAAGCAGGGCTTGTTTATTGCTGTATTTTGAGTTCTCCTACTGAAAGTAGTCTTTCACTTTTTCGAAGAAGCCTTTTTCGTTCTTGCCTGGATGTGGTGCAAAGTTATTGGAATCGCGCAGGCCTTCAAGTGTTGCCCGCTCTTCGCTGCTCAGCGACTTAGGCGTCCACACGTTGATGTGAATCAGCTGGTCTCCTTTGCCGTAACCGTTGATGTCCTGCACGCCTTTGCCACGCAGCCTGAAGATTTCGCCGCTTTGCGTACCTGGCTTAATGGTGATTTTTACTTTACCCGTAATTGTCGGCACTTCAATTTCTGCACCCAAGGCCGCATCTACAAAGCTGATGTACTGATCGAAGATAACGTTATTGCCTTCGCGCTTTAGTGTTGGGTGTGCTTCTTCCTCTATCTGGATAAGCAAGTCGCCTGGTACGCCACCGCGCTCCGGCACGTTCCCTTTGCCGCTCATAGACAGCTGCATACCATCCATTACACCGGCTGGTACATTAATGGAGATAACTTCTTCCTGAAGCTCTCGGCCGCTTCCGTGGCAGGTCTCGCAGTTGTTTGTAACGATGCGTCCTTCCCCATTACAGGTAGGGCAGGTAGCTGTGGATACCATCTGGCCCAGCATCGTGTTCACCACCTTGCGCACCTGGCCAGAGCCTTGGCAGGAATTACAGGTTTGCATGTCGGTGCCGTTTTTCGCGCCGTTACCACCGCAGGTGCCGCAGGCCACGTAACGCTTCACCTTTATCTTCTTCTCAACGCCGTTGGCTATCTCCTCCAGGTTAAGCTTTAGTTTAATGCGCAGATTACTGCCTTTGCGGGTGCGCCGGCCTCCACCTGAACGGCCGCCTCCGAAGAAGCTCTCAAACGGGCTTCCGCCACCGCCGCCAAAGATATCGCCGAACTGCGAGAAGATGTCCTCCATATTCATGCCACCGCCGCCGAAGCCGCCGTTCATACCCTGGTGACCGAATTGGTCGTAGCGCTGGCGTTTCTGCGGATCGCTCAGCACCTCGTACGCCTCCGCTGCCTCTTTGAACTTGTCTTCGGCAGTGGGGTCGTCAGGGTTCTTGTCGGGGTGGAATTTGATGGCGATTTTGCGGTAAGCTTTCTTTATCTCATCCTGGCCTGCGCCTTTGCTTAGCCCCAAAACCTCATAATAATCTCTCTTAGCCATAGCTTACGCTCCTATTATTACTTTCGCGAAACGGATAACCTTATCGTTCAGCGTATATCCTTTCTCAATCACATCTACAATCTTGCCTTTCAGCTCTTCTGACGGGGCCGGAATTTGGGTAACAGCCTCGTGCATGTCACTATCGAAACTGTCGCCTGCACCAATGTCCATCGGCTTCAGGCCTTTCTGCTGCGTTACATGCTTCAGCTTATGGAACACCAGCTCGAGTCCCTGCAACATTGCATCCACGTCTTTAGTTGCTTCTATAGACTGACGTGCGCGCTCCATGTCATCAATCACCGGCAGCAAGTCGCCCATCAGGTCCTGTGTGGCTGTCTTGGCAAGGTCGATGCGTTCTTTGGCTGTTCTGCGCCTGAAGTTCTCAAACTCAGCCATTAAGCGGATATATTTATCTTTCATTTCTGCCAATTCTGCAGTTGGTCCGCCATTTTGTGCGGCTTCTGTAGTCTCAGCATCTTCTGCGTAGTTCTCATCTTCTTCCTGAGCATCTGCTTCAGTAGTATTGGCAGTAGTATCTTTTACTTCTTCGTTCTCCTGCTCTTTCTTAATATCTTTATCTGACATAATGCCTTAAAAAGTTAGGTTAATAAGTCTCCTTCTCTTTGTCAATTAACTTGCCAAACACGCATTTGTGCCATTCTGGCATTGGGTAATTCTAAATAAGTTAATTTTGAATGACTGAATATTCGAGCTATAAAACGTGCTTCTTATACCAATATCAAATTGTTTATGCGCATTGTATTTTACCTGTTTATAGGTAATTTCCCCTCCTTGGATGGGTTAGGAGGGGGTTAAAGCTGTTTGGTAACTGTAGAACAGATTCATGCGCAACATTTAATAGATAATGGTATTGTAAAGCTACCCACCATATTTTTAGTACAAAAAAATCGGTAGCCAGCTTTGCAGCTTTCTACCGATTATCATTTTACTAAACAGGTTTTAGATTAGCTGTTCAGTGCATTCCAGATCATGTCTTTGAGTTGAGGGATGTTCTTACCGGTGATACTGGAGATAAATACGGCAGATAAATCTCCTGGTAAAGTGGCCCGCATTTCAGACTCCAGCTCTTCGTCCAGCATATCAGACTTGGTAATGGCCAGGATGCGCTTTTTATCTAACAGCTCCGGATTGAATGTCTGCAGTTCATTGAGCAACACCCGGTACTCTTCTGCTATATCGGCACTTTCGCACGAAATCATGAACAGCAGCATCGAGTTCCGCTCTATATGGCGCAGGAACCTTAGCCCCAGGCCTTTGCCCTCTGATGCTCCTTCTATGATACCGGGTATGTCGGCAATTACAAAAGACTTGTAATCGCGGTAAGCCACCACGCCCAAGTTAGGCTCGAGGGTGGTAAAGGCGTAATTGGCTATTTTAGGTTTTGCCGCAGAAACAACGGAGAGCAGCGTAGATTTGCCGGCATTGGGGAAACCGACCAAGCCTACATCAGCCAGCAACTTCAGTTCCAGCACCACCCACTCCTCAATGCCAGGCTCGCCGGGCTGGGCATAGCGTGGCGTCTGGTTTGTAGATGACTTGAAATGAGCATTTCCCAGGCCACCGCGGCCACCTGGAGTAAGGATTATCTCCTGCCCGTCTTCGGTTATTTCACATTTAATCTCCCCGGTTTCAGAATCCCTGGCAATGGTACCGAGCGGCACTTCCAGCACGTCGTCCTTACCCTGTGCTCCAAAGGAGTGGTTAGGACCTCCGTTATGGCCGTTCTCAGCGATAACATGCTTGCGGTACTGCAGGTGCAGCAGTGTCCAGAGTTGGGAGTTTCCTCTCAGGATAATATGTCCGCCACGGCCGCCATCTCCCCCGTCAGGGCCCCCTTTCGCCGTCATTTTATCGCGGTGAAAGTGCGCGGAACCGCCGCCACCGTGGCCGGAGCGTGCACAAATCTTAACGTAATCTATAAAGTTGCTTGAAGCCAAATCGGGTAAGCGTAAATGTGCTTATATATTCTATTGTTGTTCTTTTAATGCGTCTATCTGCTGGCACAGTTCGTTGAAGATGCTTTCTATCTCCCCTATGCCATCCACAGCGAGGTATTTTCCCTGCCCGGCATAATAATCTGCCACAGGAGCTGTTTTGGTATTATACTCCAGCACGCGTTTGCGAATCAGTTCCTCGTTCTGGTCGTCCGGACGGCCTGAGGTCAGGCCGCGCAGCAGCAGTCGCTTTGTCAGTTCCTCATCGTCCACACGCAGGGCAATCATGCACGTAATTTCTGTTTCGTTTTCCCGCAGCAGTTTGTCCAGGCTCTGGGCCTGCGGCACTGTGCGCGGGAAGCCGTCGAAAATAAAACCCGCCGCATGCCGATGCTCTTTCACTTTGCTGTCAATCATGCCACTCACCACCTCGTCTGGAACCAGCAGGCCGTTGTCCATCAGTTTCTTTGCTTCCATACCCAGCTTCGTGCCGGCGGCAATCTGTGAGCGGAGCAAATCACCGGTAGAGAGGTGAATCAGGTTGTATTTTTCTATCAGCTTTTGACTTTGGGTACCTTTACCAGCACCTGGAGGTCCAAACAAAACGATGTTGAGCATATCTTGGCTTAATAATAAAAGACAAATGTAAGTATTAATTGATGTAGTTTCTAATATTGAGAGTATGGGCTGGCCATGCGTGACAGTTGCCCCTGAATTTTTGCTAACGCGGCAAACAACCGGTAGGGTTACGGAATAATCTTGTAGATGTCGCGCAGGTTACGCCCCAGCCCATTGTAGTCCAGCCCGTAGCCTACCACAAAATCATTCGGTATTGACTTGGCTATATACTTGATATCCAGCTGGTGCTGCAGGCATTCCGGCTTCAGTAAAAGGGTGGCTACCTCCACAGAAGATGGCCCGCGTTCTTTCAACTGCTGCAGCAATCCCTGCACTGTATGGCCTGTATCTACAATATCCTCCAGCACAACCACATGGCGGTTCTGCACCTCTTCTGACAGGCCCAGTATCTCTTTTACCTTACCTGTGCTTTTGGTATCCTGGTAGCTGGAGAGGCGGATAAAGGAGATTTCGCATGGAATAGTGATTCGTTTCAGCAGGTCTGACACAAACATGAAGGAGCCATTGAGTACCCCCAGAAACAGCGGCTGTTTCTCCGCATAGTCGCGGTCAATTTGCTCAGCCAGCATCACAATGCGGGCTATAATCTCATCCTCATAAATGTAAGTATCGAATTTGCAGTCGTGTAGTTGAATGGTACGCGGGTTCATCAGAAATTTTTTGGTGCCTGTACAAAGGTACGTATAATAAAAAAATAAGCCCAACACAAAGGTCGGGCTTATACAAACTATAGCAGCAGTACTACATCCGCAGCAGGACCTGCCCGAACATCACCGTGTTCTCCAGGTTAATGCCTACTTTGGCTGTTTGCGGGTACAGCTCTTTTACGTCCAGGTTGATGGGCTCCAGGTCGATTGGTGCCTCCGGAATAGCAGGCTCCTGCTCCAGCGCAATATGTGGCGCAATCACCAGCGACACAATAGACATGAGCTTGATGAGGATGTTCATGGATGGACCGGAAGTATCTTTAAAAGGATCACCCACAGTATCTCCGGTAACAGAGGCTTTGTGAGGCTCTGAGCCTTTAAACTCCATCACACCGTTTATCATCACGCCTTTCTCAAATGATTTCTTGGCGTTATCCCACGCACCACCGGCGTTCGACTGGAACATTGCCATCAGTACACCTGATACCGTTACCCCTGCCAAAGTACCGCCCAGCACTTCCGCAGAAGACGTATCCGGGAACACATCCCTGAAGCCGAATCCGATGATAATCGGAACGAGCAGGGCAATGGCGCCTGGCAGCATCATTTCGCGGATGGCCGCTTCTGTGGAAATGGCCACGCATTTCTCGTACTCCGGTTTACCTGTACCTTCCATGATGCCCGGTATTTCGCGGAACTGCCGGCGCACCTCCTGCACCATTGACATAGCCGCTCTACCCACTGCCGAAATGCACAGTGCCGAGAAGATAAAGGGTATCATGGCTCCGATGAACAGACCTGCCAGTACAGGCGCTTTGTATAAGTCGATGCTCCGTATACCAGCTATTCCCACAAAGGCAGCGAAAAGGGCCAGTGAGGTAAGCGCTGCGGAAGCAATGGCAAAACCTTTACCAGTGGCAGCAGTAGTATTGCCTACGGCATCCAGAATGTCTGTGCGTTCGCGTACTTCTTTCGGCAGCTCGCTCATTTCGGCAATACCACCGGCATTGTCGGCAATAGGCCCAAAAGCATCAATGGCCAGCTGCATGGCTGTAGTAGCCATCATACCTGCCGCTGCGATGGCCACACCATATAAACCCGCCGCAGAATAAGAGAGCACAATGCCCGCCGCCAGCACGATGATGGGCAACACCGTAGAGTGCATACCCACGGCCAGACCGGCAATGATGTTAGTGGCATGCCCGGTTGATGACTGCTGCACAATCGAGTTTACCGGCTTTTTGCCCATTGCAGTATAGTACTCCGTGATGATACTCATGAGTGCGCCTACCACCAGGCCCACTATAACCGCCAGAAAAACGCCATTAGCAGTGAAGTCGAAGTTGCGCAGGTTGAGGCTTTCCGGGAGCAGCCAGTGGATGGAGAAATAAGCACCTATGGCTGTGAGGATAACTGAAATCCAGTTTCCGCGGTTAAGTGCAGCCTGCACATCGCCGCCTTCGCTCACGCGCACGAACAACATTCCGATAAGGGAGAAAACAATACCGAGGCCTGCAATCAGCATAGGAAGTATAATTGGAGAGAGTCCCCCGAAATTGTCTACTACCTCTACTTCGCGGCCCAATACCATGGTGGCCAGGATAGTGGCTACATAAGAGCCAAAAAGGTCAGCGCCCATACCGGCCACGTCACCTACGTTGTCACCTACGTTATCGGCAATAGTAGCGGGGTTGCGAGGGTCATCTTCCGGAATACCGGCTTCTACCTTTCCCACTAAGTCGGCACCCACGTCGGCCGCTTTGGTATAAATACCGCCCCCCACACGGGCAAATAGGGCGATACTTTCAGCACCCAGCGAGAAGCCTGTCAGTACCTCAAGCGCGCGCTCCATTTCCACACCGTTCACATCTTCGCCGGTGCTGAACACAAACATGTAGTAGAAAACAATGAATAGCGACCCTAAACCCAGCACGGCCAAACCGGCCACTCCCATCCCCATCACAGAACCACCCGCAAAAGAAACATTCAAAGCCCTGGCAAGGCTGCTACGCGCTGCTTCAGCTGTACGCACGTTAGACTTGGTAGCAATCCGCATCCCGATAAAGCCAGCCAGCGCCGACAGGATGGCGCCTATGATAAAGGCTACTACTATCAGCGGATGCGACTTTTCGCCTGTATAACCTAAATAGAATAAAAATATCGAAGCAATGATGACAAAATAAGCCATCACCTTGTATTCAGATTTTAAGAAGGCCATTGCTCCTTCAGCAATGTAGCGGGCGATGGTGCTCATGCGCTCGTTGCCGGTCGGTTGTTTTGTCACCCAAGCCGACCTTATCCAGGTATATACCAGCGCCGCCAGACCAAAAGCAGGAATTGCGTAAAGAATAGTTTCCATTCAGTATGATTAAGGGTTAAGAAATATTTATATATCTCTATTAAAGAAATAATATTTTATAGACTTTTCCAAATGTTCCGCTACCATTCCTGCTCCTGCACCTGAAGGCTATACGTCTACTTTTTAAGAAGTTACAACATCAGGTATGTATTAAGTTTAGCTCCTATTTTACTATCTGTGTCTGGGTATTTCACAAAGTTAAAGAGGTTGGCCCTGCGACAGGATCAACCTCTTTGATTATGAATGACTTATGGTTTTACACTGACATTTGATTAAAAGTTTATGTCAGATACGGTTATAATATCAGAGACTTTGTAGCTACTGTGCTTTTCATACTTCTGCCATTGATACTGTTTATTTAATTCTGTCCTGCCAAACATAGTTTATGACTGAAAAATTACTTAACCTATTCCACAATTACTTTCCACCTCTTTAATAGCAGCCTTAGGGATTCCCATGCTTCTCCGCACCACCTATTGCTTCTATAGGATAATGTTAGTTAATTACCTTTAAGCGTTCGCAGGAGGAGGGCAGCGAATAGTGAACTAGTGCAGCTACTAAAGCAGAGTTTAAGATACGGTCATTCAAAGTTTCTCCATCAGCACCTTGTATAGCGCTACCATACTTTCGATGTCTTTCTTGTGCACGATTTCATCCGGGGTGTGCACATTATCTTCCGGGGCACCAACAAAGCACCAATCCCAGGGATAGTCGCTGCGCTGCAGTTCCTTGGCATCGCTGCCGCCAGCACCCTCTACCTCCAGTTGGAACGGTATTCCTGATTCTTTTGCTATTGAGATAATCCGCTGTACATAGGCGCGGCGCGGTATCAGGCTGTCGCGCATAGAGATGGCCACGCCTTCGCCGGCACGCACTCCCTCTGTTACCCACGTGATGTCGGAAATAAGGCCCTGCTTCACCCCATACTGCTCATAGAGGTACCTGGAGAGGTAGGAGACAGAGCCACCACCGTGCTCTTCCCAACAGCTAAAGGCAATGACACCGTTCTCCAGCGTCTCCGCTACTTTTAGTGCGCTCCATACACCCAATCGGTTATCCAGGTAGCAGCTTTGCACAGTATCCTCTGTTTCCCTGAAATCGCAGTTAAAAACCAGCTCCGTACCCCGCTCTATCTCCCGCTCAAACACATAAGTCAGTTCGCCTTCTTCTTCATCAAGTCCCAGGGTACACGCAATCTTTCCCTGCGCATCTTCGCCTACCAATTTATAACCGTTTTCGATGCCGGGGCCGCCTATTTTAATTAACTGCCTGCCATAACGCACTGTAAAACCAATGGAGTCCATGTGGGCAAAAATTGCACTCCTGGGTTTGCCAAATACCAGCACTATACAGTCCTGAAAAGCTTCGCCATGCAATACTTGAGGCTGCACTTTCCACTGGCTTTTATGTTCTTGAATATAGTTCAGAAGAAATTCTGAGAGGTTTTGCTCATTGCCGGACGGGGCATGGATTTGGCACAGCTGCTCCAGTAGTTTCATAATTATTTTCGTTTTATGGAATTCAAAATTAGAAGAAATGTTGTACTTTTAGAATCTACGGAGGCTGCAATAAAGAACGGCTCTGTTCAACTCTGAATTTTTTGACTTATTCATGAAGAAGTTAATCTTTATCATCTTCACTTTTGTTTTACCAGCTGTAGCTTTTGCGCAACAGAAACAAGCGCCTACAGACACTACCGCCATGCGGCACGTAACCTTCGACCAGATTGAGGTGATTCCGGCGGCAGGTAGTGTAAAAGGAATGCTGCTGCTTAACAAGGATATTCAGTATGAGTTAGAGGGTGCCGTAGACAATATGTACAACTTCAAGTACGCTGTGGCCGAGAAGCAGTTCAAATCGATGCGCCGCCGTTACCCCCAGCATCCACTGCCCTACTTCCTGATGGGCCTGAGCCAGTGGTGGAAAATTGTCCCTACCAACATACAGACGAAACAGTACGACGAGCTTTTCTTTGCGTATATGGACACGACCATCCAGAAAGCGGAAAAGATGTATGACCAGGATAAAAAAGACTTTGAGGCGTCTTTTTTTCTGGCAGCCGCTTATGGCTTTTCAGCACGCCTGCACTCTGAGCGCAGCAACTGGCGCAAAGCCACCGTGGCCAGCAAGCGTGCCCTGGACTTTATGGAAAAGGCTAAGGCAGGCAATGGCCTGAGCCCTGAGTTCCTGTTTGGCGAGGCATTGTTCAACTACTACTCCATCTGGATTCATGAGACTTACCCCATGCTGCGTCCTGTTCTGGTCTTTTTCCCGGACGGAGATAAGCGCCTTGGGCTGAAGCAGCTGGCTTATGTGGCTAATACCGGCTTCTACACCGGCACAGAGTCAAAGTTCTTCCTGATGAAGATTTATGCGAACGACGAAAAGAAAATGGACGAGGCACTGCGTCTGTCAGAAGACCTCGCGCTGAAATACCCAGATAATGCTTATTTCCAGCGCTTCTATGCCCGTTTGCTGTTTGTGCAGGGCTATTTCTCTAAAGCTGAACGGGTATCGCTGGATATTCTGAACAAGTTGGAGCAGCAAATGCCAGGTTACGAGGCTGTGAGCGGACGCTATGCCTCTTATATTCTGGCCTATATCAACCAGCACAAGTACCGCAACTTCGAAAAAGCGGAACAGTACTATAAGAACTCCATCATGTTTGCTGAGATGTCAAATGAACGTGATTCTGGGTATTTTATTAACTCCTACCTTAACTTAGCCCGCATCGCGAAACAGGAAAACAATCCTGCTGCTGCTAAGCACTATTATGAAGTAGTGATGCAAATCAGCGAGAAGAAGTCAGAAAATTACAAGGAAGCAAAAGAATACCTGAAGGACCTGAAAAAGAAGAAGCCTATAAAGAAAAGAGGCTAAGAAATGTTTGCCTGTGTGCCTGCAAGGAATAATGTTGCCTTACCCAGGCCTGACCCGCTCCCCCCATACTTGAACGCATTTCGGGGTTAAGAAATAGAGTCTCGAGGTGCTTATACCACTCCTGCTCAGTAGTGCAGATGTATCCTGAAGTGCCATGCACCACCGCCTGTACATTAGCCCCTACACCCGAAACCACAGCCGGAATGCCCAGCGCCATGTACTGCAGTGCTTTGAACGCACATTTTCCCTTTGCCCATTCGGTTTCAGGCAAGGGCATCAAGCCAATGTTGAACTGTAGCAGTTCCTGTACTTCCGTCTCTTTTTGCCACACTTTAAATTCCAGTGACTTCAGCTGCAGCTGAGGTGCCTTGTCCGCTATCACGTACAGCTTAAACTTATACTGTTGCTCCAGGCGCTGCAACACCGGCTCCAGCAGTTGCAGGTAAGGCACGGTAGAGTGTGAACCAATCCAGCCTATCACTACCTCCTGCGTGTGCTGCTTTTTTTGCTCATTGTAATGGTTTTCTGTATCCAGCACACTAGGTAGCAGCACCACTTCTGGGTTATACTTCAAGGCGTAGTTCCGCAAGTATCCGTTCCCACTGCTTATTTTATGGCTCCACCGGCATATGCTACCTGTTTTGTGGTGCCACTTCAATTTTGCAGCCCAATTGTTTTCTGACGTGGTATTAGGTAGCCAGATAGCATCGTCAAAATCGAAAATGATCTTCTTCCGGAAGGCCTTTGCCGCCAGCCACTCAAACCATGGCAGTCCGACAGGCGTGGCTTCTCTGTGTATAAAGATGAAATCGTATAACGGCAGCTTAAACAACAAAAGTAAACGGCTTGTGAAGCCAGATACCAGCCCCACTATTTTTTGCCAGTAGTGGTTCGGTTTGTATAGTACGGCCCAGGCACTTTGGCTCCAGAACGGCGCGAGGGTATACGTTACCCCCCGCTCTTCCAATACCGGCAGCCATTGCTCCACCCGATAGCGCTGCGAAGCCGCCTGCCCTACCGGGTAAGACACCACAAACAAAACCCTCACTTTTGCCCCTCCTGCTTTTGTCCGAAGAAATAGGCGTACGCCTCCCTTATCCGCTCCGGTGACCTGTACTTTTGGGCCAGTTTCGGTATCTCCCGCCGGTGGTTCGGGTCTTCCAGTATCTGCAGTATCTGCTGAAGCGCTTTCTCCACGCTTCCCTCCTCCTGCAGGTTGAACGTTGCGCCCCCACCCTCCTTTTTGATAATATCACTGTCGTCGCCAACGCCTTCCGTCAAAAGTACCGGCAGCCCGTTTGCCCAGTATTCGCCGATTTTAACAGGGGAGCAGTACCTGGCGGAGGGGTAGGACTTTATAGTAGCAAAAGCAAAATCGGCCGCAGACAGGTATTGAGGAACCTCTCTGTGCTGCACAGAGGCAACATGAACCTTAGCTGTATCAATCTGATACTGCTGTAGTAATTTGTAGATTTCTTTCTGCGGCTGTGGTGAAAGGATAATGAGTCTGAAATCAGGTATGGTGTCAAAACACGTTTTATAGATGGAAAAGGCTACTTCTTTGTAGTACAAATCGCCGTACTTGCCAACGTAAATGCCCACCGTAGTATGCAAAGCTACAAATTCTGTTCGCACCATTGCTCTGTCTCCCTCAGAAAAGGAAAAGGTGAATAAATCCGGTGCATTACGCACAGAGCGCACTTTTTCTTCTGAAGACAAGTTATTAGTAATAACTTTCTGTCTGAATTTTTCTGAAACAGTAATCAGCCCCTCTGCCTCCTGAGCTTGCTCCCTCTCCCATCTAAGCTGGAAAAGATAGCGGGGATCATACTTCTTCCAGACGCCCGTATCACGCATGTACAAAACATGTGGCTCGTAAAAGCTAACATAATAGGGCGTATTTGTTTTCCTGTGAACAAGCATGGCCAATGTACCGGCCAAGGTACCTGCCGCAATAATTACCTCCACTTTTTCCTCCACAATAATTTGCTCTAGCTGCATTGGGAACGTCATAAAGTCGCTGATCTTATTTAGGAGGTTGAGTGGGTAGTTTTTACTGTACATAGCTCTATGTCGAAAACTACTGTCCTTTACATCACCATTCAATACATCTCCTACAGGCATAGTTCGCTCAACTGTAACAAGTATAACTCTGTTATCTTTACTAAAGCGGGTTACCTCGTATGCATGAGGAATGACAGTTGATGCCGTTAAAACATCATTTATGCCCCAATAACTTAGGAACATAAAAGCTTTGCCAGCCATATCTAAAGCTTTAAAGTTTGATAATACAAAGCCGCAAGTTCATTCACGTATTTTTCGCATCTGTACTCAAGCGCCTTCCGCTTTGCTGCTGTCGAATAGTTTATCAAACTTTCTGGTTTACTGTTCAAGTCTCTCATTATCTTCAGGAATGCTTCTCTATCCTCTGGTGCATAATATATTTGTCCCTCACCAGAAACTTCTTTCAAAGCTTTCAAACCTGGAACAACACAAGGCAAGCCAACTGCCATAGCCTCAGCCATGGCTATACAAAACCCTTCGTAGCGCGAAGCATAGACAAAAATATCATAGTGCTTAAGCACTCGTTCAGGATGTGGGTGGCTTCCCATAAGCTTTACATTATTGATGTTATTTTCAGCAATGTATAACTCTAAAGCACTTCTGAAATGACCAGCACCATAAATATCAAGAGTGACCCCATCATCAGCCAGCAAACGTACACACTCAATCAGGAAGAGATGATTTTTTTGAGGCCTTAAGTTGCCTACCGTAACCAGTTTTAGCTGATTAGGAGAACTTGCTTGTTTCCATTCAGCATCTTCAGCATAGAACTCATTTTTAACAAAATTGTATAGCACTACATTTTCACCAGTCGCTTTAATGTGCTGCCTATAGTCATCTAAAGCAGTCTTCGACACAAAAACACCTGTTTGCCTCTTGCTGTAGGTTAGCTTTTCAAGGTATTTGCTGAGAATATTCGGTTTAAAGGCATCGTCAGTTATGGTGCTATGCACGCTAAATATCAAGGGTACCTTTTTGCTGACAGCCAGCCTTGCGATGATAGTAGGCCAGTACAGATGAGAATGCACTAACTTTATTTTATGCTTCTGAATTATTTTTGATAAGCGAAGGGCTGCAGGAACCAAGTCTTTTTTACCTTTATAGTGAAGACAGTAAACTGCAGACACGTTGTTCAATGCAGGCTTCAGTGTAGATGGTTCTTGTAAATAGACAACAACATTCTCGAACTCATCAGGCAAAGCATTAACAGAACCTACTAAAAGCACCTCTGCTCCTCCCCTGTTCAGTGACTCAGTTACATGCAGAATTCGTTGCTTCAAATCAAGAAAAGTAGGTAATTCATCAAATTTCAATAAAATGTCAGGGAAATCAAATTTATTAGTGGTTGGGGATTACAACAGAAGAGAGTACATCGACATGTTTTTAAAGAGCAAGGAAGACTTTAACTTCTTCTTCCTTGAGTTTTCATCCAAAAAAGAGGTCACAAGTTATTACTATAAAACCTATGGCAGTGCACTTTTTTGGAGTGACTACCAAAATGTATATAATTTATTGGAGCAGATAAAGCCTAAAAAGGTGTTGTTCCTTTTTATAGAGTCATATTATCATGTTGTACT
The DNA here is from genome assembly GCF_042686245.1 of Pontibacter toksunensis. Classification (NCBI taxonomy): domain Bacteria; kingdom Pseudomonadati; phylum Bacteroidota; class Cytophagia; order Cytophagales; family Hymenobacteraceae; genus Pontibacter; species Pontibacter toksunensis. Next base: position 151,531 of record NZ_JBHUOX010000013.1, read on the forward strand.
AAATTTAGCTTGTAAGAGCCTGAATATTCCTACGTATCTCATTGATCACGGTGTAAGGGATGTGAATATAAATCTCCGTTTCGAAAAAAGCTTTATTGCTCAAAAAAGTTTTACGTCTCAGTTAGACGCTACAAAAAAATTTACCCATCTTTTTTCAAGAATAAGAACGAGATTATTCCTGATAAGGTCTATTAGGCTATTGCCCAGCCCTTATGCTTCTTTTTTCCAACAGTATTACACTGTTAGAAGAAACAACCACTTCTTGGAAACGTGGAAGAAGGTCACATCTCCCTTACGAATGGCAGAAGCTTATATTTCATTTAGTCCAAAAGTTTACGAGGTACATGTTCACTACGATCACCTGCCACAAGACAAAAAAGTTCACTTTATAGGATTTCCTGGCTATGACCATTTAGCAGGACTTAAATTGGCTTCCAATAATAAAAAACAAATCATTTTCCTTGATCAGGGACTTGTACCAAGGCGCTTCTTTAACTGGAATGAAAAGAACTACAGGAAATTTGTTGAAACGTTTGCATCTATCTGCAACCGGTATGGGTATCAACTTCTCGTAAAGCTTCACCCTGTACAACCTGAATCGGATAAAAATTTATGGACCTCCTTCGACAATGTAAAACTCATAGACAATGAAGAGCTGACGTCACATTTACCACATACTAATCTTATTATTGGCTTCTTTTCTACTTACTTACTGCCGCTGATGGCCTTGCCGTTCACTACTGTTGTTACCTTAGAGAACCACCCTATGGGCAAAATTGATGTATCAAAGTCTTTTATTGATGCTGGCGTGGCAGAACCAGTTTATGATTTGGAGGAACTGCACAGCATTTTACAAAACATAAAAACTTTACACCAGAAGCAGCTGCCTCATAAGGCAAAGTTCATTGAGGAATGGATGTATAAGTTTGACGGTAAAGCCGGTGAGCGCCTACGGGAGATTCTTTTAAGCGATGACCTGTAAAAGCAAGGAGGCAGTCTGTTCAGACTGCCTCCTTGCTTTTCGTTCTGGGACAGTTATGCTTCCTGTTCGGCAGGAGTTTTAATTTTATCTTTAAAATACTCCAGTGTTCTTTTCAGACCCTCCGCCCGGTCCACCTGCGGCTCCCAGCCTAGGATTTCTTTGGCCTTGGTGATGTCTGGCTGGCGTTTCTGCGGATCATCTTTTGGCAAGGGCTGGTATTCTACTTTCAGTTCTACGCCTGTAAGCTTACAGATCTCCTCAGCGAACTCCTTTATCGTGATCTCGGATGGGTTCCCAACGTTTACCGGCAGGTGATAGTCACTTAGCAGCAAGCGGTAGATGCCTTCCACCAAGTCATCTACATAGCAGAAAGAACGCGTCTGGCTTCCGTCCCCAAAAATACTGAGTGGTTCTCCTCTCAGGGCCTGGCTCAGGAAGGCAGGCAGCACACGGCCATCATCCAGGCGCATACGCGGACCGTAGGTGTTAAAGATGCGCACAATGCGTGTCTCTAATCCATGGTGCATGTGGTAAGCCATGGTCATGGCTTCCTGAAAGCGCTTTGCCTCATCATAGCAGCCACGCGGGCCAACTGGGTTTACATTCCCCCAATAGTCTTCCTGCTGCGGGTGCACCTGAGGATCGCCGTATACCTCTGAAGTAGAGGCAATAAGCATCCGCGCACCTTTCGCTTTGGCTAGGCCCAGCAGGTTATGGGTACCCAACGAGCCTACCTTTAACGTCTGGATCGGAATTTTCAGGTAGTCAATGGGGCTGGCCGGTGATGCAAAATGCAGGATATAGTCTAGTTCTCCTGGCACGTGCACAAACTTTGAAACATCGTGGTGATAGAACTCAAAGTTCGGCAGTTTGAACAGGTGCTCGATGTTTTCGAGATTACCTGTGATCAGGTTATCCATGGCTACCACATGATAGCCTTCCTTTATAAACCTATCGCAAAGGTGCGAGCCTAAAAACCCGGCCCCACCTGTTATAAGCACTCTTTTACCTGACATATCTCTTTATATCGAAGCGTCCAGTTGCTGTGGCACCTGCTGCTTCACGCCTATACCGTAATAAGTGAAGCCTTTCTCATTCAGGTCTGTGGCATCGTATATATTTCTGCCGTCAAATACCACTTTCTCCTTCATCAGTTTGCTCACCACATTAAAGTTTGGAGAGCGGAACTCCGGCCACTCTGTTACCAGCAGCAGTGCATCTGCATCAATCAGGGTTTCATACTCATCTTTGCCGTACTCGATAGAATCTCCCAAAGAGTGTTGCGCCTCCTTCATGGCCACCGGGTCGTAGGCTCGCACTTTGGCGCCCTGCTCCAACAGTTTCTGTATGATTACCAGCGACGGTGCCTCCCGCATGTCGTCTGTCTTCGGCTTAAAGGACAAGCCCCAGATGGCAAACGTCTTACCTGCAAGATCACCGCTAAAGTGGTTTAGTATTTTGTTGTAAAGCACTGACTTCTGGTTCTCATTCACATCTTCCACTGACTTAAGGACCTTCATCTCGTAGCCGTTCTCTGAAGCTGTGCGAATAAGCGCCTTCACGTCTTTCGGGAAGCATGAACCGCCGTAACCAATGCCTGGATAGATGAACTTGTTACCGATACGCACGTCGCTGCCTATACCCTTACGTACCATGTTCACGTCGGCACCCATGATTTCACACAGGTTCGCGATGTCGTTCATGAAACTGATTTTAGTGGCCAGCATAGCGTTGGCGGCGTATTTGGTCATCTCTGCAGAAGGGACATCCATAAAGATAAGCGGGTGTCCGTTCATCAGGAACGGCTTGTAGAGTTTCTTCATTACCTCCTGAGCCCGCTGAGAGCACACGCCCACCACAATACGGTCTGGCTTCAGGAAATCGTCTATGGCAGCTCCCTCTTTCAAGAACTCAGGGTTGGAGGCCACATCGAATGGAATGTCCACGCCACGCACCTCCAGTTCCTCTTCTATAGCCTTACGTACTTTATTGGCTGTGCCTACCGGTACGGTGCTCTTGGTAACTACCACTAAATAAGAGTTCATGTTCTGGCCAATGCTACGGGCAACGGCCAGCACATACTTCAGGTCGGCACTGCCATCCTCGCCTGGAGGTGTTCCCACAGCGATAAAAGCCGCATCGCATCCCTGGATGCTTGTGGCAAGGTCAGTAGAGAAGGAAAGGCGCTCTTTCTGGGCATTACGTGCTACCATTTCCTCCAAGCCCGGCTCGTAAATCGGCAGGATGTTCTTTTTCAGGTTTTCTATTTTTTTCTGGTCGATGTCGATGCAAGTCACATCAATACCCACCTCTGCGAAACATGTTCCTGTCACCAGGCCTACATATCCAGTACCAACAACGGCTATTCTCATAATTCAAATCTTATTAACTAAATTCAATAATATATATACATAAATATTACTAGTATTGAATACAGTAGATAATCAAATAAGGTTGCTAAACATATGAGATTAATTTGTGTATTCCTAAGCAATATAGTTTCTCCACCAATACTGGAACACAAGCAGCATCCATGCCTGCGTTTGCACAAGTGCCGCCTTGTCAGAGTTCAGAACCTGCCGGATGCGCTGCACCTGCTGTACATCAAAGATACCCTGCGATAAAACAAATGTATCAGAAAGATATTCATTTATCAGGCACCTCCCCTCCGACTGAAGAAATGAGAGAAGCGGAATCTCAAACCCCTGCTTCGGCCGTTTATATAACTTAACTGGCAACAGCTCCCGAAAGGTGTCCCGCAGAATTTTTTTCTGCAGATTTTCATCAATCTTTGATGAGGCCGGCAGTGAAAAAGCAAACTTAACCAACCTGTGGTCCAGGTAAGGACTACGGATTTCAAGGCTGTTTGCCATTCCCATTAAGTCAACCTTCATCAGCATGTCGTTTGGCAGCACCAGGCGCCAATCGGCACACAATACGTGGTTCAAATCATAATGTTTTCTACTCACACATTCCAGCGCCCTTCCTTTGCGTGCAAGGTACAGCCTGCTTTGTGCCGCCACCCGTTTTTCTGGTGCTAACAAAGCCAATGCCTCTTCTTCCTTCTGCCACGTTGCCCATAGCCAGTATCGCTCCTGGGGGAGCATTCCTGCCCCTATAGCAAAACGCTGCAGTTGCCTTACTTTGTTTCCGGTAAATGAGTTCCTTGACTTCGGCAGCACATCCCACAAAAACTTTAACTTCTTTACAGCTCCAGCTTTGGCTCCGCCAGCCAGTACTCTGTACTCCGCCAGATGCTTGTTATAGCCCCCGAACAGCTCATCAGCACCGTCGCCACTTAAAACCGCCTTTATCTCCTGCCCCACATGCTTGCTTAAAGTATAAACTGCCAACGCAGAAGAATCGGCAAAAGGCTCGCTCTGGCTGTCGAGTGCCCCAAAGAGGTTTTTGTAAAGATCGTTGTTCGAAAGGAGCAGTTCTGTATGTTCGGTGTCGTACTTATCTGCCACCAGGCGGGCGTAGCGGGTTTCGTCAAAGAAAGGCTGCTCAGGGAAGCCGACGGCAAAGGTCTTCAGTTTCTCTACCTGCCGGGCCGCCAGCGCTACCACCACCGAGGAATCTATACCCCCACTCAGGAAGGCCCCCACAGGCACATCGGCCACCAGCCTGTCTGTGACAGCCTGCTGCAGGAGATGCTTTAGCTTCGCTTGCTGCTGTGTGTAGCTAAGCGGGTTCTGCATTGCCTTCTCGCCATCAAACGGCAGCCGGTACCACACATTCTCCTGCACTCTGCTGCCCCGCACGTACAACGACTGACCGGGCAAAAGTTTTTTCACCCCCTGCAGCATAGTGGCTGGCGCAGGCACATAGGTGAGTTGCAGGTACTGGTAAAGTGAGGTGTAATCTACTTCACGTGGAACACCCAGCTTCAGTAAGGCAGATAGTTCTGAGCCGAACAGGAACTTGTCTGTATCTTTGTAGAACAGCAAGGGTTTTTCTCCAAAGCGGTCGCGGGCCAGGAAGAGGCTGTCTTCTTCGGCATCGTAAATAGCCAGCGAGAAAAAGCCGGTCAGTTTCTTAAGGCACTCCTGCCGTTCCCGGGCGTACAGTTGCAGCAGCACTTCTGTATCGGAGTCGCTCCGGAAGAAGGCTCCTTTTGCCTCCAGTTCTTTTCGAAGCTTCTTATAGTTGAAGATTTCCCCGTTGAAGACGATGGTGTAACGGCCGTTGTCACTTTTAAAAGGCTGGTTGGCGGCAGCAGTGGGCGCAATGAGGGAAAGCCTGCGGTGGCCGAGCCCTACGGGGCCGTTGAAAAACAGGCCTTCGGCATCAGGGCCACGATGCTGCAGCGCGGCCACAGCCTTTGGCAGCAGTTCCATTGCTTTATACCCCAGCTCCGTAAACGCAAATACTCCTGTTATACCACACATACCTTCGGGCAAAGTTAAACTTAATATTTTAACCTTGTCTGCCAGCCTAAAGGCGGTGCCTAAATATTTGTCTTAAAGCGAAAGCTTTTTGGGTGGATGAAGCAACTTGCTTTCGCTTTAAAAGTATATCTAATGTATAGAGCATCCTTAAAATTTATGAAACCAGACTGGCTGGATAAGAAAGAGTATCCTTTCAAGTCCAAATATATACAAGTAGAGGCGGGTAAGATGCATTATATAGACGAGGGAGAAGGGCCGCCGATTGTAATGATCCATGGTACCCCCGTCTGGTCGTTCCTGTACCGCAACCTAATCAAGATACTGCGCAAGAAGTACCGGTGTATTGCTATGGACATGATTGGCTTCGGCCTGTCAGACAAGCCGGAGAACTGGAGCTATAAACCACGGGCACATGCCGCTAATTTCGAGCAGTTGATGGAGCACCTTCAGTTAACGGATATAACACTGCTCGTGCATGACTTCGGGGCGCCTATCGGTTTTGCCTATGCCATAAACCATCCGGAGAAAGTAAAGAACATTGTGATGCTGAACTCCTGGACCTGGTCATTATCAAAGCACCAGTCTTTTACAGGTACCAGCAAATACCTGGTGGGGCCATTGGGCAAATTCCTGCACTCTAAGCTGAATGTGTCGGCTCACACACTTATAGACGAACTGTTTGAAGGGGAGGATAAGATGCCGGAGCCAATTCGCCAGCATTATGTGAAAGCCCTGGGAAACCCGGACGACCATGTGCGCAAGTTAGCCTGTGCCCGGGAGCTGGTAGGCATAACACACTGGTACGATGAACTCTGGAAGGACCGGAAAAAGATACAGAACATTCCGACGCTTATACTTTGGGGGGAACGGGACAAGCTTATAAAGATAGAGGCGCTCCAGTGCTGGAAAAAGTTCTTCCACGAAAGCTATGTCATTCCGTTTGAAGACAGTGGTCATTTTCTGCAAGAAGAGAACGCGGAGGAGATTGCCGGCTATGTGAGCAACTTTGTGAAGGAAGAGAGTATGAAGCGTGAATTAATACATCAATAAATTTTCAAAACTTAAATTTTATGGAACCCAAAAAATCTTTGGATGAGGCTATCTTAAGGGCCTATCCCTCTACCGGAAAAATTACCCAGCCGCAGGAAAAGCTATTTTCTATGGAAAGACCGGATCAGGCGTCATACATGAATAATGCGCACCACGCCCCCTTGAACGAGTCTCATATAAACCTGATGCATTCCTGGATGAACCTACGCAACATGGACAATGAGCTGGCAGAAACCAAGAACATAGACATGGACGAAAAAAAAGAATCATGAGAAAAAGGACAAAATATTATAGTCGTTGGCGTGGCGCTGCCACTTCAGCTGACTGTAAAATAAAACAGGCGCAGAACGTATGTACTGCGCCTGTTTTGTTTTAGAATATTTTACCCGGGTTCAGAATGCCACGTGGGTCGAACAACTCTTTTATACCGCGCATCAGCCGCAGTTGCACCTCGTTTAGCGCCAGGCCAATGTAGGGCTTCTGCACCAGCCCAATGCCATGTTCACCTGAAATAGTCCCACCCAGTTCCACACACAACCTGAATATCTCTTTTATACCCTCTGGGAGCTTGTTGTTCCAGTCATCATCGCTCATGTCGCCCTTCACGATGTTTACGTGCAGGTTCCCGTCGCCGGCGTGGCCGTAGCAAACAGACTTGAAATTATACTTCTCCCCTATCTCCTTCACGCCCCGCAGCAGCTTGGGCAGTTCTGCCCTCGGCACCACGGTGTCTTCTTCTTTATAGATAGAATTGGCTTTCACGGCATGTGCCACATTCCGACGCAGTTGCCATAATTCTGCCTTCTGCTTCTCAGTATCTGCTACCAGTATGTCTCCCACATCAAATTGCTCCAGCACCTCATACACCCGCTCCGCATCTTTAAAGAGCAGGTCCATGTCGTTGCCGTCGAGCTCTATCAGCAGGTGCGCCAGCTCGTCTGCCGGCCTTTTAGTGTTAAAGCCCAGGTAGCGGTCTGCCCAGTCAATGGCTTCCCGTTCCATAAACTCCAGCGCCGAGGGCACAATACCGGCCATGAAAATCCTGGAAACAGCGGCACAGGCCTTTTCTTCTTTTCTGAAAGGCACCAGCATGACCAGGTTCTGCGGCGGGAAAGGGATGAGCTTGAATACGATTTTTGTAATGATGCCCAGCGTACCCTCACTGCCCACCATTAGTTGCGTCAGGTTATAGCCGGTGGCATTCTTGAGCACATTGGCGCCCGTCCATGTAATTTCCCCTGTAGGCAGCACCACCTCCATGTTTAGCACATAGTCTTTTGTCACGCCATACTTCACGGCTCTTGGCCCGCCACTGGATTCGCTCAGGTTGCCTCCCAAAAAACTGCTGCCCCGGCTGGAGGGGTCCGGTGGGTAAAACAGCCCCCGCTCAATAACAGCCTCCTGAAACACCTGGGTAATAACACCCGGCTCTACCGTGGCCTGCAGGTTGCGCTCGTCTATCCGGATAATCTTGTTCAGCCGCTCAGTAGAAAGCACAACCCCTTTATGTACGGCTAAAGCTCCCCCACTTAAGCCCGTACCGGCACCGCGGGGGGTAACCGGCAGTAAATTTTCATTGCAAAACCTCATAATAAGACTTATCTCGGAGGCGTTAGCAGGTTTAAGGACCACTTCCGGCTCGTAACGCAGGTCCTCGGTTTCGTCGTGCGTGTAGCGAAGCATATCGTCAGCAGCGGCTGGCAACAACACGTGCTCTGCGCCCACTATGGCAGAGAGACCGTCTACTAATTTTGGCGTAACAGCGTTAAATTTCATTTTTAAAAAGGAAGGTTATTCAGTACTTTGGCCATCAGTTAAGATTACTTGTTGCACTCAGAATGCTAAAATACGCTTTGAAAACACATTTTACTACTTCCGCCCTCTTCATCTTTTTTCTGCTGCTGGCAGCGTCCTGCCAATCTACAAAGCCAACTTTCAGCAAGCGCGGTGAGACCTACAAGACTGCCCGTGAAATAGCCGCAGAGAAGCGCCAAGCACGAAAAGGTGGCAACGCCGGCAGAACCATCGCCTCCTCTAAAGACCGCACCAGCCGCACCCGAACCCGGTCCCGTAATTTAGATCAGGATGTAGCCACTGTTATTGAGGCTGCCCGTTCATACACCGGCACACCTTACAAGTGGGGTGGCACTACCCGGGTGGGCATGGATTGCTCCGGACTACTCTGCACCTCCTTTCAGTCGATTGATGTGAGCCTTCCGCGCACTTCGGATGAGCAGAGCCGCTACGGGAAGAAGGTAAGACCAAAAGATATAAAAGAAGGCGATTTGGTATTTTTCGGAGCCAACCGCTTTAGCCGCGACATTACGCATGTGGGCATGGTAACCCAGGTGATAAGCAAGGATGAGGTACGCTTCATACATGCCTCTTCCTCGGTTGGCGTAATAGAAACCAACCTGTATGCCGACCACTTCCAGAAGATTTTCATCAAAGCCGTAAGGCCGCCGGTGTTCTGAAGTAACAGCTGGAAATTGCATTAAAATAGAAAATTTACATTAAGTTAATATTAAAAGCCCCTAACTCACGTACGTAATAACTAAGCGAAAATATTGTTGTTCAATCAGTTATTAAGAGTTATGCAAATTATTTACAAACGATTACTATTTTGCTTTTCTTTTCTGCTGCTGGTGCAGATGGCATGGGCTCAGGGCACAACCACTGCTGCCATGAACGGGGTGGTACAAGATCAGGACGGCACAGCACTTCCGGGAGCAACTGTTATCGCAGTGCACACTCCGACAAACACACAATATGCCACAGGCACCAATACAGAAGGCCGATACAATTTCCAGAACATGCGGGTTGGCGGGCCTTATATTGTAACAGTAAGGTATGTCGGCTACCAGGATAAAGTTACAGAGAATATAAACCTGGGACTGGGCCAAAACCTGACACTTAATTATGCATTGGCTCCAAGTAGCCAGGCATTAGGGGAGGTAGAGGTGGTCAGCAAGAGAGACGACCTGATTAGCATTGATCGGACTGGGGCAGCTACTAATATTTCTACGGAGCAGATTCAGTCACTCCCAACTATATCGAGAAGTATACAGGACTTTACGCGTATTACACCACAGGCTTCAACAGCTGGCTCGGGCATCTCTTTTGCTGGTCAGAACAATCGCTTCAATAACTTCTCAATTGATGGTACTGTAAACAATGACGTTTTCGGCCTTTCCAGTTCAGGAACAAATGGCGGACAAACAGGAGTACAACCTATTTCCCTGGATGCGATAGAGGCCATCCAAGTAGTTATCGCTCCCTTTGATGTGCGCCAGAGCGGCTTCACCGGCGGCGGCATCAATGCCATCACCCGAAGCGGTTCTAACAGATTTACAGGCTCGGCATACTACTTTGGCAACAATGAGAGGCTGGTCGGCAGAAGCCCGGATGATGAAAGAACAAGGCTGCCGGAGTACACTGATTACCAGGCAGGCTTAAGGGTAGGCGGTCCTATCATAAAAGATAAGCTGTTCTTTTTTGTAAACGGCGAGAAGACCAACAGAACTGCTCCCCTCCTATTCGAGCCGGGTTCTGCAACATCCAACATCACAGTGGACGAAGCAAACCGTGTACTGGCAGCGGCCAACCGCCTTGGATATGACCCGGGAAGCTTTAGGGGCATAGAAGATCAGACATTAAGTGATAAAATATTTGCCCGCCTGGACTGGAACATCACAAACAACCACCAACTAACGCTTCGCCACAGCTATGTATATGGCGAAAACATTGACAACAGCAGAAACCCTAATGCACTGAGGTTCTCCAACAATGCAGAGTTCTTCCCTAGCACTACAAACTCCAGTGTATTGCAGCTCAGAAGCCAGTTCGGAAATCAGTATTCCAATGAGGCCATTATCGGTTATACAAGGGTGCGCGATGACCGTGATATCATAGGAGATCCGTTTCCCAGTGTTACCCTGAGGCTTTCAGGCGGCAGAACAATATCATTGGGTAGTGAGGGTTTTTCCGCACAAAACCAACTGGACCAGGATGTGTTGACTATAACAGATAACTTCAACATCTTCCTGGGCAAGCACACTATTACCCTTGGTACGCACAACGAATTCTACAAGACGTTTAACTTATTCATCAGGCAGGAGTTTGGTGCCTACGAGTATAACTCTATCGAAGCTTTTGAAGCAATTGGCACACCGGATGAAGAAGCTCCTTCCGCTTTCTTCAGAAATTACTCCAGAACCAGTAACCGGCAGCAGGGTGCAGCCTTCTCTGCTTTCCAGCTTGGATTTTACGCCCAGGATGAGTACGCCATCATGAACAATTTAAAGGTAACTGCTGGACTCAGGTTAGACATTCCAACCTTTAATGACGACCCTCCTGCCAATCAGGAGTTCAACGAAGCATTCGCTAGCCGGGGACTTGCCACGAACAAAACCCCGGGTGCCCAGTATATGCTTTCTCCCAGGCTAGGAGTTAACTGGGATGTTTTTGACAACAGCATTACGCAGGTGCGCGGGGGAGTTGGGATCTTTACCGGTAGGGCTCCCTTTGTTTGGATAGCTAACCAGTACACCAATACGGGCCTTTTGTTAGGAAGCGTCGCCCTTACCTCTGGCTCTACTCTTGCAAATGTCCGTTTCGAACCCAACCCTGCAGCTCAGCCAAATGCGTCTGCTCTGGGCCTTTCTGACAGAACATCTGAGATTAACATAACAGATCCTGATTTTAAGTTTCCGCAGTTGTTCCGGGTAAATGCAGCTGTTGACCAAAGGTTACCAGGTGACTTTATAGCGACTCTGGAGGGTATATATTCCAGGAACCTGAATAACATTTATTACCAGAACCTAAACTTAGAGCAGAGAGGTACTTTGGATGGTGCAGACAATCGTCCAGTTTTCGGCAGAATACAAGGCAATTCATTTCAGGATATCATCTACCTGACCAATACCAGCGAGGGTTACGCTTATAGCGTTACAGGGCAGATTCAGAAAAACTATGAAACAGGCTTATCCGGATCAGTGGCCTATACTTATGCTCGCGCTAAAGACGTCAACCCTGGTAATTCAAGCCAGGCGCGATCCAACTGGATAAATGTGAATCAGGTATATGGCCTTAACAATGTAGAGGCAGCATTCGCCGACAATGATATACGTTCCAGAGTGGTGGCAGGTGTATCTTATGTACTAAACTACCTTGGTTTTGCTTCCACCACTATTTCGGCTTTTTACAATGGTCAGTCTGGATTGCCGTTATCTTACATTTATAATGGTGACATCAACAGTGACGCGGGCAGAACAAATGACCTGATATACATTCCTAGAAACGCATCTGAGATAAACCTAGTGCCTGTTACAGACCGTAGCGGAAATGTAATACCGGGTACGCTTACTCCGGAAGAACAGTGGGAAGAACTTGATGCCTTTATATCTGACAACGACTACCTCAGCGCCAGAAGAGGAGAGTATGCAGAGCGCAACGCCGACCGTTTACCTTGGACAAACCAGATAGACCTCCGTCTTATACAGGAATTTAAACTGGACCAGTCAGATAATACGCACAGGCTCCAGATAACATTTGATGTATTCAACTTCACCAATCTGCTGAACAGAGACTGGGGAAGACAATACCAGGCTAACTTCAACGCTTTTCAGGCCATTGACTTTGTTGGATATGAAACGGGTACGAATACACCAATGTTCAACTATACGGGCAGAGGCCTGACTAACGGAAATCCTTATTTTGTGAACGACTTTCAGTCGAGGTGGAGAGGACAATTAGGATTAAGGTATATATTTAACTAAGCACAGTTTCTTTATTTGGCAAAAAGGCGGGGCAAAAGCTCTGCCTTTTTTATATAATGTCTCTATCTGGTTAGATATTGGCAATATTAAATTTGCTAACCCGCTTTCTCAAATACACAAGCTGAAGTTAACAATTAAATAATCTTGCATAGGGTTGATAGTGAAGAATAAGCGCCTTACTTTTGCGGCCAAATCAACCAACCTTTTATGAAAAAGTTTTATAGTCTTTTAAGTCTCATCCTGGTGATGACACTGATGACGCAGTATGCCTGGGCACAAGGGGTTACTACCTCTTCTTTGACAGGTGTTGTGACCGATGGTAACGGCGAAGGCCTACCTGGAGCAACTGTAGTCGCAGTTCATACCCCATCCGGAACTAATTATGGTACCGCTACACAAGTAGATGGAAGGTTCACAATCCCTAACATGCGTGTTGGCGGACCTTACACTGTAACAGTTCGCTATGTAGGTTTTCAGGACAAAGTCTACAACAATATCAACTTAAATCTTGGTACTGCTCAAAGCCTGAATGTTGCCTTGGCGCAGCAGTCTAATGAACTCAGCGAGGTGCAGGTTGTTTCTGACCGTAATGCTGTGATTAGTTCAGAGCGTACTGGTGCTGCCACGAATATTTCCCGTGAGGCCATCACCGCCCTACCTACAATCAGCCGTTCCATTAACGACTTCACACGTTTAACGCCTCAGGCAAGTGGCACCTCTTTCGGTGGGCAGGACAACCGCCTGAACAACATCACAGTGGACGGTTCTATCCTGAACAGCAGCTTTGGTTTGAGCGGACAGCCTGGAGGCCGTACAGGTACTGCTCCTATCTCCCTGGACGCTATTGAGCAGGTACAGGTAAATTTAGCTCCTTATGACGTTAGACAAGGTGGCTTTACTGGTGCAGGCATAAATGCTGTAACCCGCTCAGGTACAAACGAATTCTCCGGTTCTGTGTTTTACAACGTCCAGAATGAGAAGTTCATCGGTACTGAAGCAAAAGGAAGAGAAGTAGCTTCTGACAACTTCAACAATACACAGGCAGGTTTCCGTTTGGGTGGCCCGATTATCAAAAACAAGTTATTCTTCTTCGTGAACGGTGAAATTGAGCGCCGTACTGAGCCAGCTACTACTTTCAGAGCCAACAAAGGCGGTGAGGATGTAGAAGGTAACGTAACCCGCGTACTGGAGTCTGACTTAAATAACCTAAGCACCTTCCTGAGAGACAGATTCGGTTATGAGACAGGCCCTTACCAGGGTTATGACAACGAAACAAAAAGCAACAAGTTCCTAGCCAAGCTGGATTACAACATCAACAACAACCACAGAGCAAGTATCCGTTACAACATGCTCGATTCTGAAAGAGATGCCTTAACTAGCAACAGCTCCTCCCTTGGCTTCGGTAACCGCAGAACCAACCTGAATGCGCTGAACTACCAGAACTCGAATTATATCCAGTATGAGAAAATACACTCTGTAATCGGTGAATTGAACTCAACCTTCGGTTCTAAGTTCTCTAACAATATGATTGTTGGTTACACGTCTCAGAACGAGGACAGAGGCTCACGTGGCGATTTCTTCCCGCTTATCGAGATTCAGAATGCTGGCGCTAACTACATTACTGCCGGTTTCGAGCCATTTACCCCAAACAACAGACTTAGCTATACAACACTACAGTTTCAGAACAACTTCACATATTATGCTGGAGCCCACACTTTAACTGCTGGTGTTAACGTAGAGCGTCTTTCATTCGAAAACGTTTTCTTCCCAGGTTCACAGAGTGTGTATGTGTTCAATTCATTGGATGATTTTTATACTGCCGCTAACGGATACCTGGAAGATCCAAACCTTGCAACATCACCTGTTGAGCTAAGAAGATTCCAGTTGCGTTACTCGGCACTGCCTGGCGGCGCTGAGCCTGTTCAGCCTACAAGAGTAACCTATAGCGGGTTATACCTGCAGGATTCATGGGCTGCCATGCGTAACATGACAGTAACATTTGGTTTACGTGCTGATGTATCTGCGTTTGACGAAACAGGATTTGAAAACGCTGCCGTAGCTGAAATGACTTTCAAAGATGCGGATGGCAATCCTTTGCAGGTAAATACTGCTAAACTTCCGGACACTAAAGTTCTCTGGTCACCACGTGTAGGTGTTAACTGGGATGTGCTGGATGACAAGACACTGCAAATACGTGGTGGTTCAGGTATCTTCTCTGGTCGCCCTGCATTCGTGTGGATCTCTAACCAGATTGGAAACAATGGTGTGCTGACAGGCTTTATCTCGAATGACAGAACAACACAGTATCCATTCAACCCAGACCCAACCACGCATATTCCAGCTAACCCAACACTGCCAAGCTCTTACGAAATTAACGTTTCTGATAAAGACTTCTCTTTCCCGCAGGTTTGGAGAAGCAACCTTGCTGTTGACAAAGCTCTTTTCGCTGGTATAGTAGGTACAGTGGAGTTCATTTACAGCAAGAACTTGAACAGTGCCAACTATATCAACATCAACCTGGCCCCTGCCACTACTTCTTTTAGTGGCCCGGATAACCGTTTGATGTACCCAGGCTTTGGTCTGCGAAATGATGCCTTCAACGAAGCAAGCCGCATCAACCCTACCATCACCTCAGCTCCTTACCTGACTAACACAGATAAAGGATACTCTTACTCTTTCACTGCTCAGTTAGAAAAGCCTTTCAACAACGGTCTGTTTGCCCGTTTGGCTTATAACTTCGGTGAGGCGAAAGACTTATTGTCGGCCGGTAGCACAGCGGGTGGTACTTACAGCGGTATCCGTAGCGTTAACGGCAACAACTACCCTGAGCTTGCTTTCTCTGACAATGACCAGCGGCACCGTGTAATCGGCTCCATCTCTTACCGTAAAGAGTATGCAGGATTCGGTGCTACGCAAATCTCCATATTCAGCGAAGCACGTAACCAAAGCCGCTTCAGCTACACCTATAACGGCGATATGAACGGTGATGGCACTTTTGGCAACGACCTGCTCTATGTACCAAACACTGGCAGTGAACTTACTTTCTTACCTATCACAAGTAAGGATGCGGATGGCAAAACAATAGTTGTCTTTACACCAGAGCAGCAGGCTGCCGCTTTCGAGGCATACATTGCACAGGACGAGTACCTGAACTCACGCCGTGGCCAGTATGCAGAGCGTAACGGTGCTATCATGCCTTGGGTATACCAGACTGACCTTAGTGTTGTACAGGAGTTCTTCGTGAACGTTGGTGGTAAGCGTAACACACTGCAATTACGAGGTGATATCTTCAACGTTGGTAACCTGATTAACAGTGACTGGGGTGTGAACAACAGAGTGCTGCAAACCTCACCGCTTATAGCTGCGGGTGTAAATGATGATAATGTTCCTGTTTACAGAATGCAGACAATCGGAAACCAGCTGCTAACTAACACATTCAACACCTCAGCTGGTATAGATGATGTTTGGAGAGCACAAATTGGCCTTCGTTACATCTTCAACTAAGCAGTTCTTAGAATATATATTAAAAAGGGGCAGCTTTCGCTGCTCCTTTTCTTTTGCATTTTTTCAGCTGGATGTTTTTACATCTAAAATATTTCCTCTATTTTTGTGCCACACAAGGGGGATTAGCTCAGCTGGCTAGAGCGCTTGCATGGCATGCAAGAGGTCATCGGTTCGACTCCGATATTCTCCACTTATAATCAAGCACTTACAAGATAAAACTGGTAAGTGCTTTTTTATTTGCATACATTTTACATACAAGTATCTTTTATAGCTTCTTTTTTACCTCAGCTGCAGCCTGTACCCTGTTCTGGATTTATTACCCTTCTACAGGATAACATTTTACATTATGGACACATGGCACAAGCGGCACTTGTGGCATACATAAGCGGCACAAAAGGGGCTCCTGCTAAAAAGTCCAACTTTTATAAACTCGCTTATGAGCTAATACTTCTATCCTGGGACAACAGACTTAAGCCTCTCCCCTAGCGAGATAGTCGCTTTGCTTGACGAACTGAAGCCCCTGAAGCAGCTCCCTCAGGTTTGGTCTGGCAAAGGGCATGGTCTGAATGGCTGCCGCATAAAGGGGTCTGTCCAGCTTTATAAGAAAGAGCCCCGGCTCGCTGAATATTTCCGGCTCCTCTTCCTTGATACCTTTGGAGATATAGAGGCCGAATTCCCTTGCTTTTTCAATGGAGAGCCCGTAACCCACTTTCAGCTCGTTTATCTCCCACTCCTCTACAGTCTGCTCTGCCCTCTCCTTAGAGTCGGAGCTTGCCGCTATCACCTGCACCCCCATCTCCTCAAACTGGATTCTCATCTTGTCCAGCTGCGGTATATAGGACTTGCAGACAGGGCAGTGGTAGCCCCTGTAAACAATCAGCAGCGTCAGGAAATCTGCCTTCTCAACTTCACTTATAGACCATTATCCTCCACCAGCCAAAGGGAGAGACAGTTCCGGTACCTTATTTCTTGGTTTTAACATGCTCACTGGATTTAAAGGGTGAGGCGTCTGTTCGCTTCACCTTTAGCAGGTACGCGCCTCACTAATCGGTGTTTAGTCGTTTGGCCGACAAAAAGGGAAAAGCTCCGGAAGAAAAGGATGCTGGCTTAGAGCAGTAAAGCCAGCCCCACAGTGTTTCTGCAGAGCTGGCTCTAAAGTGTTATTATCATTTAAAAGCTACAGCAGGTGCTACATGGAACGGTGGTTCCTGGCCATCTCGCTCATGCCTTCGTAGTTTGCGATAGCATATTCATCGAACTTCCTTGGCTCCAGGAAATTGAGCTTTATATGCTCCTCTCTTTCCTTACCGCCAACGATGACGTTTATCTCCCTGTTCAGCAGACCTTCAACAGAAACACGGGCAACTTCTTCAGGAGTGTCCATCTCTCCGACGTTGGCTGTCTCCATCATGTCAGTGTTAGTGGCGGAAGGGTAAACTGTCATCACGTGCAGCGGGTACTGGTGGAGCTCCCTCCTCATGGCATCCGAGAACTGACCTACGGCCGCCTTTGTGGCTGCATACACGCTGTAGAACGGCATGGCAATGTACCCGAAGCCGGAGGAAATGTTCATGATGGCCCCTCCCTTGCTCTTCTGCAGCAGGGGGAGCGCCTTTTTCGTTAACAGTATCAGCCCTGTCACGTTGATGTTAATCTGGTTGATGATGTCTTCGTCCTTCTGTTCGGCAAGCAAACCGGCACTTACCACACCCGCATTGTTGATGAGGATGTCCAGCGCCCCCCACTGTTGAGATACAGCGGAAACCGCTCTGTCCAGGTCTTCAGCCTTTCCAACGTTTCCCTGGATGGGGAGGAAGTTAACGGAAGGGAAGTCTGATTTCAGCGCTTCCAGCGGTTCTTTTCTTCTTCCCATGACCGCGATGTCCTGCACACCCCGGTCCACCAGCTCTTTTATGATTGCTTTGCCTATACCGGCGCTGCCACCTGTAATGAGTACTTTCTTATTCTTTAGGTCCATCGTTAATCATTTAGTTTGTCTTTAGAGAAACGGGACCCTGGGCGAGGGGTTTTCTGCCTGTAGTGGAGGCAGGCAGTTTTCGCGCGTTGCTTTGCCAGCGCCAACCTTTTGCAGGTGTTCCAGTTATAAAACCTATAGCAACTGGGAAGAGTGACTGCCTCGCTAGAGGAGCCAGCGCAAGTTGCAAAGCTTATATTAATACAATTATCATATGAGTAATCAAGAAACAGGAAAAGATAAGTACCCTTTGCTGTTCTCTGAGGGGCGGCTTGGAAACCTGCAGCTCAGGAACCGCATCGGCCTTGCCCCCATGACCAGAACATCGGCCGAGGAGAACGGCGTACCAAACGAGACGATGAGGAGGTACTACACCCGGTATGCGAAAGGGGGCTTCAGCCTTCTTATCACCGAGGGAACCTACCCGGATGAAAAGCACAGCCAGGGGTACCTGAACCAGCCGGGCATTGCGAATGAAAAGCACGTGGCCGGCTGGAAAGAAGTTATCCAAAGCGTGCATGAGGCAGGGGCAAAGATTATCTGCCAGCTCATGCATGCCGGCGCCTTGACACAGGGCAGCTTTTACACAAAAGAAACCATCGGCCCCTCTGCCGTTCAGCCTAAGGGGGAGCAGCTGGGGTTCTATGGCGGCGAGGGGGCTTACCCTGTACCCAAGGAGATGAGCAGAGAAGACATTGCCGATGTGGTCAAAGGATTCGCACAGGCGGCCCGCAACGCCAAGGAGGCTGGCTTTGACGGCATAGAAATCCACGGCGCCAACGGCTATATTCTTGACCAGTTCCTCACCGACTACACCAATCAGCGGCAGGACGAGTACGGCGGCAGCACAGAGGGAAGGGTAAGGCTGCTGGTGGAGACGGTGCAGGCCTGCCGCAAGGCAGTGGGCGAAGGCTTTCCGGTGGGGATAAGAATCTCCCAGGGCAAAGTCAACGACTATACGCACAAGTGGGCCGGCGAGGAAAGGGATGCCGAGACCATTTTTTCAGCATTGGGCAGAGCGGGCCTGGACTTCATCCATGTGACCGAGTTCAATGCCGATAAGCCCGCTTTCAATGAGGGAGGTCCTACGCTTGCCGCACTGGCGAAAAAGTATGGGAAGCTGCCCGTGGTGGTGAACGGCAACCTGAACAACCCTGAGCAGGGTGAGTCGATGCTGCAAAGGGGTGAGGTGGATGTGATTACCCTGGGCAAGGCGGCACTGGCCAACAAGGACTGGGTCAGCAGAGTAGCAGAAGGCAGAGACCTGGAAGAGTTTGAGCCGCAGAGGTTCTTCGTCCCGGATGCGAAGGTGAAGGAGTTCGAGCAGTAAGCCTGCCTTAAAAAAGCACTGTAGCTGAATGAAGTAGTTTTGACTTACTATGAAAAAGGTTGCCTGAAGAGGCAGCCTTTTCTCTTTCTCAAGCCGATAAAGCCACTTATGAATACACTAATTATTGGAGAGGATGCTTTAGTGGCATCATTGCCACCTACCTGATGACTGTAGCGGCCCATTGGGTGCGCGCTGTTGGTCTTCCTCCCGCCGATCCTAGCCGCCTTATGGCTTACTCCTTCGGCCAGGCCCCTTATCTCTTCGGGCTGGCCACGCATTTCATGAACGGCATCATTCTGGGGCTGATGTATGCACGTTGGAGGAGCATGGTGCCAGGGCACTCTGTGTGGATGAGGGGTATCATTGTCGGCATCGTCAGCACCCTTGCTGCGCAACTGGTGGCGGGGCCATTCGTCGGTCCAAGCGGATTCTTTTGGCAGCAGCCCAAGCCGCTTGCCGTACTGGCGACAAGTGCTATCGCTCATCTTGTGTTTGGCCTTGTCTTGGTTACCGCTTACGAGGCGTAGGTGCAAGCTTTGAAACACCACTAAACATGCCTGTCAATACAAGGAAGAATTAACAACAAACGGTCAATGTTTTCTGTACAACTCTATTTCAAGTAGCTAAAAAAGAAGCTCTTGAGAAAAGTTTTTCAAGTTCGCCCTGATTTAGTTGAAGCGCCTGAATGCGTCTTTCCACCTGCCTTAACCCTGTCCGTCTGCTTTTCTCATTGGTTTCCTTTATCTCTTTTTTCTTGTAGGGTTCTTTCTTGGTGACCATGTTCCAAATGATGACGGCCTGCTTCCTTGCCGTTGCCGTGATAGCGGCTATCCTCCCTTTCTTGAAGGCGATTCTTCTGAAGAACGGCGTGAGTTCATGCTCTTTCTGGTTGCCAATAGCATTAGCCGCTTGGCGAAGAGCCAAGGCCAATGAAGACTTACCCCTTCGGGTGCGGCTGCTGATCACACGGCCACCGCTTATCTTGTTATTGGGCACCAGGCGCAGCCAACTGGCAAAGCTTTTGCCGGAAGGGAACCTGTGCAGGTCATTTCCCATCGTCGTCAGCAGGCAGAGCACGGTGCCGTAGCTGATACCGGGGATAGCAAAAAGGTCAGTTTTGAAGTATCGGTAGGCAAGCTCAGGGACATTGAAGCCGGGAGCGTTCTTACTGCTCTTCTTCTTAGGCAGTTTCACTGCCTTCTCTTCGGGTTCGGTTGCTGTCTGCTGCGGCGCATGCTTTATCAGGGAGCGCTCGATCACCTGGTCACACTCCTTCAGGGCTTCTTCATAGAGCCTGTAGAAGTGAAGGCAAGCCCTCAGCTCAAACAGCAGCTCATCCCGCCAGGAGCCCTGGAGCGCCTCGGCGATCTGCTGTTTGGACCTTTTCATCCTCACGTCCACCAGAGAGGCAAGGTACTGCGGATCCCGGCTCCCCGCCAGAATCGCCTCTATGATGGCCAGCCCTGACTTGCCGGTGATGTCACGGATGGCCACGTCCAGCCTAACGTTCATCAGCCGGAGCGCCTTCTGCATTTTGTGCGTGTACCTGGAGATCTGCTCCACCAGGTGCTGCCTGTGGTCATAGTAGGTGCGCAGCTCCTGGAGCGTGTCGCTCAAAAGAAAGCTGCCCGACAGTAAACCCAGGGAATGCAGCTTCTGGATCCACATGCAGTCCAGTACATCCGTTTTGCGCCCCTGCACGTGCTTTGTCTGGCTTCCCCCGACGAGCAGCACTTCGAATCTGGCTTTCTGAAGCGCATTGAAAAGGGTCTGCTAGTAGGTCCCTGTGCTTTCCATGGCCACTGACGTGACCCCTGCATCGCGCAAGTGCAGAATGAGCTCCTGGTGGTCTTTGGTGCCAATGCCAAATGAGCGGACATTCTCCCTGTTTTGGTCTATGGCCACAAAGTGGCTGCGGGATCCCACGTCTATGCCAGCGGCATGTGGGTTTACGATCTGAAGTGGCAGTGCTTTTCCCATGGCGTTTCTCTATTGGTGATAAATAGCTCCAGGGAATGCATTTATAGCATAAGATTTTTTCTGTACGGGATTCTCAGCAGAGATCACCAGTTCATTCACCAAATGCCCATGCATAGCAAAGGCCTATGCATTCCAGCCCATATTTTAGGAAGGACTCTTCAGGTTCCATTAACATAAGGGGCTTTTTCTGAAGCAGATACAGATATACCGTGCTTCGGGAGCTTCAGTTGTCATGCCTATTTCAATAGTGCTCGCGCTATCCATTGATTTTAGGACGAGTCACACAAACAGTGAGTCCAAACAACGTTCGTTTTCTGGACTCCTCCCGCCTCCCCCGCCGACCCTACCCGTTTCCGGCCCCAATCAGTCCAGAAACCCGGTCTACTAATGAACGCCCAAGAACCCTTGCTTCTTTATCTTTTTTGACTATATTAGGGTAGAATTCTACTGTTCACCTTTTCACTTCACCCGCCCATGCTCATCGGCTACGCCCGCGTCTCAACCGCAGAACAAAACCTGGCCCTCCAGCAGGATGCCCTGCAGCAGGCCGGGTGCCAGAAAATCATCAGCGACACCATCAGCGGCACCCGCTCCGAGCGCCCCGGCCTGACCCGGCTCAAGGAGCAGCTACGCCAGGGCGACACCCTGGTCATCTGGCGGCTTGACCGGCTGGGCTGCTCCCTGAAGGACCTGATTACTTGGGCGCAGTACCTGGAGGCCAACGGCATCGCCCTCAGGAGCCTGCAGGAGGCCATCGACACCTCCACCCCTGCCGGCAAACTGGTGTTCCACATGTTCGGGGCCCTGGCCGAGTTCGAGCGGAACCTGATTAAGGAGCGGACGGAGGCCGGGCTTGCCGCCGCCCGGGCGCGCGGGCGCAAAGGGGGAAGGCCGCGCAGCTTGGGGAAAGACAAGCGCAGGCTGGTGGTGCAGCTCTACAACAGCAAGGAGCATACGCTCAAGCAGATTCAGGACCTGATGAACATCAGCAAGCAGACCATCTATAACCTAGTGGAGGAGGAAACGGGCCATGCCGCCGAATAGCACTATTGCTTACCTGGTGCGCCACCAGCCGGAAAAGAACATGCACCGCTATTACCGGCTGTATGTCACCCCCACCCCCACCCTCTTCAGTGAATTCGCGCTGGTGCGGGAGTGAGGCCGGATCGGCAAGGGAGGACAGCGCAGGGAAGACTGGTACGACACGCTCGAACAGGCCTGCGGGGAGCGGGAGCGCCTGGCCGGCAGGAAGCGGCGGAAAGGGTACTGCGATGCGTACAGGCACATTGTTTAAAACAATCCTAAAAATTGAATGAAGGTATTCTATAGCTCATGTCATTGTCATGTCTATGTCACAGAGCTACTTCAATTTCGGTGTTCGCTACAGGTTCGGCTCGCTGTTCAACAATGTCGTCAACCCGCGCTTTGACGGTGGCGGAGGAATGATATTCTATAATTGAGCAGGACTGGAGTTCTCTTGTAAACTATCACGCATGATTCGCTATCTACAGCATCCCTCCCCTGTGGCGGGAAATCAGACTGGCCTAAACTCCCCTTTTTCCAACTTCATTATTTAATGCACCATACTGCAATTCAGTATAATATAGTGCAAAAGCTCTTAACTTTGACATAAGACTGAGTAGTCCGTTATTCGTTTCTGTTAGCGATAATAGAGAACTACGGGTACTGCAGCGTAATAAGACAATCAAGATATAGCTTACAATGTTGAACAGGATACAGCCCACACAGCAAGAGGGAAATGATGCCGAGGCCTTGCCGTTACTGAAGATATTCGAAGCGCTGCCGGGGCTACTACTCGTGCTGTCCCCAACCCTTGTCATCAGGGCTGCTACAAACGCTTACCTGCAAGAGACGCTAACCGAAAGAGAAAACATTGTGGGGAGGTATGTCTTTGATGTGTTTCCAGACAACCCCCATGTACCAGAGTCTTTATCCACCAGTAGCCTAATGGCTTCCTTTCAGCAGGTTCTCACCACAGGAAAGCCGCACTCGATGGATGTCTTCCAGTATGACATTCCGGACCCTGCCAATCCAGGCGGTTTTATGGAGCGCTACTGGAACACTACTAACACACCTGTTCTTAATGAGCAGGGGGAAGTGCTTTATATGATACATGAGACGGCAAATGTCTCGGAAGAAGTAAAGGCGAAAAATCTGTTGGAGCAAAGCCGGAAAAGGGAGCAGGAAGCTTTAGCGCAGGCCGAGCAGCAGCGGTTGCGCCTGGAGCGCCTTTTTGAACAGGCGCCTGCGGCTTTTGCCATGCTGGAGGGTCCGGAACTGGTGTACAAGGTTATCAATAACGCCTATCAGCAGCTCTTTCCGGGACGTCAGATGCTAAACCTGCCGCTCTTCGAGGCACTGCCTGAGCTCAGGGATCAACCTGTTTTTGATATTGTGCAAAACGTCGTTACCACAGGAGAGACCTATGAAGGGAAAGAGGTTCTGATTCCGGTGGCCAGGTATGAAGGGCAGCCTACGGATGACATCTACTGGAACTTCATCTACCAGGCGCTCTATAATGCGCAGGGACAAATCAGCGGCATGCTCGTTTTCGCGCTGGATGTGACAGAGTTTGTGGAGGCCCGGCGCCAGGTAGAGAAAAGCGCCGAATCCCTACAGGGTTTAAATACAGAGCTGGAGGAGCGGGTAAAGAGCAGAACGAGGGAACTACAGCTGGCGCAGGCAGAAGCCTGGAGCCAGAAGCAGCAGTTAGAGGACTTGTTCATGCAGGCTCCGGCAGCGATCTGCATCCTAGATGGACCTGAATTAGTCTTCCAGCTGGTGAACCCGGTTTACAAGCAGATTTTTCCTGGTAGGGACATTCAGGGAAAGCCCCTGTTAAAGGCTCTTCCCGAATTGGAAGGTACGGCCATTCCTGCCATTCTGAACAGCGTGTACCAGACAGGGGAGACTTATGTTGCCAGCGATCTCCCTCTGATGTTGGCCCGCTATGAAGGAGCCCCACTGGAAGAGATCTTCTGGACCTTCACCTACCTGGCCAGGCGCAATGGAGAGGGCATAGTAGACGGAGTGCTGGTTTATGCCCATGATGTGACGAATCAGGTAGAAGCCAGAAGGTCCATAGAGGCCACAGCTCAGCAGTTGCAGCTTATTACGGACTCACTGCCGGTACTTATCAGCTACATGGACAGGAAGAAGAAGTACCGCTTTGCAAATAAGATTTACAATGCATGGTTCGACCTGAAAGGGGAAAGCATCGTCAACAAGCATATTTCCGAGGTCATAGGGGATGAGGCCTATGAGAAAATAAAAGGATACATCAGGCACGCTCTGGCTGGAGAAAAAGTCGATTATGAAGCAGCCATGCCTTATAGAGAAGGGTTGAAGCATGTCCGCATCAGCTATGTCCCTGATTTCCGCAACGGTAAGGTCGTTGGTTTTTATTCGCTGGTTATGGACATGTCTGAGCAGGTAGCCGCCCGTGAGGCCCTGCAGAGAAGCGAACAGGAAGCCAAAGACATTGCCAAAGAGCTGGTGGCGGCAAATAAGCAACTCACCCACATAAATGCTGACCTGGACACCTTTATCTATACCGCCTCTCATGATTTGAAAGCTCCTATCTCTAACATCGAGATGCTAATGGAGGAGCTGCTCCTTGAGCTTCCACTGCAGAGCCTGGAGCAGGGAGAGTTGAGTACAATCATCGGGATGATGAGAGGAGCCATTGCCCGCTTCAAAAAGACAATTGACAGCCTGACGCAAATTTCCAAGCTTCAGAAGGATGAACATGGCATGGAGGCGTCTGTAAGCCTTAAAGAGGTGGTACAGGAAGTGAGGCAAGACATGGAGCAAATCATCCTGAAGTCTGGGGCGCAGGTTCATGTCTCCATCGAATCATGCAATACCGTTACGTTCTCTGAGAAGAACCTGCGCAGTGTCGTCTACAATCTTCTGTCGAACGCCGTCAAATACCGGCACCCGGAAAGAGAGCTCACAATAGATGTCAGCTGCCAGGAAGAAGGGGAGTATGTTGTGCTGCAGGTCAGAGACAATGGACTTGGCCTCAGCGCGGAGCAACAAGGCAAGCTTTTCACGATGTTCAGGCGCTTCCACGACCATGTGGAAGGGTCCGGCGTTGGGCTTTTCATGGTGAAAAGGATAATGGACAATGCAGGCGGAAAAATAAAAGTTAGAAGCAAGGAGGGAGAAGGTACCCTGTTCAGCATCTACTTTATAAAGAACAGCCAGGCGGCTGAACGGCCCTTGCTGTAGTAGAAGGAATCAAGATCCAGGTGCAGTCGCCCAGCGCTACTGTGGAGAACAGAATACAGCCCAGGCGGTGCCGTTGGGGTTGCAGAACTTTAGCAACAAAGCTATGGCTTTAGAATGGCTGGTGAGTGAGCCTTCATCAAGCTTTCATTTACACTGGGTGGTTCTTATCTTGTGTCCCGCAACTTATTTACAAGAACAAAGGAGAGGGTATAATAGAACAGTGCATGGAGGATAAGATTATACATGAGGACAGGATGCATGGCTCTATTTTCGTCCTGCTTAAGGGCTGCGTGGAGAGTTTGTACGGGTATAGCACGTGGGTGAACCTGCTGGAGGGCATGCTCCCTTCCAGATGGACGAGACATACCCCACCAGCGAAATCGCTGCCATTGTAGGCAAAGCCTCCGAGCTGATGGGAATTCCGCCGCACCAGCTGATGGAGAAGTACGGGGAGTCGCTGGTGCCGGACCTGTTTCTGATATACAAAAAGTACATGCGCCCTGAGTGGCGCACCTACGATATGCTGCTCAACACAGAAGCGGCTATGCATGCTGCCGTCAGGAAAGAGGACAGCCGGGCGACACCGCCCCTGCTGCTGGTGACAAAGAAGGGCAGAAGGCAGTTGGTTGTCGACTACTACTCCAGGCGCAGGATGGCGGCTGTTGCCGTTGGCATCATCAAGGGCATCGCCAAATACGAAAGCGAAAAGGTGGAGGTCACGCTCCTGACGCCGGTGGGGGAGGAAAGAGTCCAGATAAGAGTGTACTTTCTATCGTGAGGAAGGTGCCTGGTAGCAAAACATCAGGAAATAACTCTTCCTGCACCTCAGTCTATAACACTGAGCAGTTTCTCCCTGGTAAGCAGCTTGGAGAGGAAGGTCACTGCCGGATCCACGTCTGCCCTGTCTACGGCTTTGTAAATTAGGCTACTGCTGTTGAGTACAAGCTTCGTGCTGTTGAAGTCAACCAGGTTCAGCCTATGCAGTTCTCCCATGAAAATGAGACCGTTCATAACAGGCATGTCAATATCGGAGATGATAAGCTCCGGCAGCTGCTCTTTTTCAATCCTCTCCTTTAACAGTTTCAAGGCATCCTCCCCGTTCACAGCGGTATCAACCTCCACCACCCCCCACAGTTGCCTGAGCAACCGCTGCGTGAGGTACAAACAGGTTGCATCATCATCGACCAGTAATATCCTTGAAATCACCTTCATACCTCAATTTATCTTTCTCCCGGTACTTCTACTCCCTTCGCAACGAGAGTGTAGACGAAGTAGATGATTTCTGACCTAAGAATCGTTTCATTTAAGTAATAGCTCCTGCATTTTAAGTATTTTACGCTATAACGTTCAGTAATAAACCGACAGCAACAAAAGAACAAGTGCCGTAATCTTGTACATGTCATTTCTGTATGAACATATCAAGAATGTGGAGGTAAAGCAGCTGAGTGCTTTTGAAGTCACTCAGTGCCTGTTCTACCTTCACGCTCTGACAAAGGATAACCCTGACCTGCACCGTGAAAGTCAGCCACTCCGGGAGGAGTTGAAGGACAGGCTGCGGGAGTTGCGGAACGAGTAAAAGAAAGTGTGGGGAAGTATTGAGGCGCTAGTTCGTGTTGGACTTTACTGCCCTACATACATTTATGGATGAAAACGCATATCTGCATATCAAGTCATGGGTGCTCAGCCAGCCTTCTCTTTTTCTGCAACAGGATTTGAGAGACCAGAACCAAGACAGGGAGTTCGATCAGTGAACCAATCACCAGAGCCAAGGCAATGAGCGGTGTATCCGGGAAAGGAGGCATTCAGCACCTGGCTGTTTAACTCCTTGCCAGAATGATTTGGTGCTTTATAATATGTTGTAAAAGAATGACGTGCAATCAAAAATACTTTTTTACCAAGGCTACATAATCCATGGTTGTAAAGGGTTTGTATATGTGGTCGGTAATATCGACGTAAGTCTTTATTTTTACCAAATCGTAGAAACTGGCTGAGGAAGTCAATCCAAATATATGGTTTGCTTTATATTTTGGGTCTAGGTTTTTATAGATTTCTAAAAACTCAAACCCATTCATTTCCGGCATTTGAATATCGAGTAGAATAAGGTCTAGCGGTAAAGTGATATTCTCAATCTGATGGAAATAATCTAAGGCTTCCTGGCCGCTTGTAACTGCATCTACGTGCGTACTTAAATTGGCATTCAGAATGTTGCGTTTGTTTATTAAATTAGTGGTCTCATCATCATCTATCAATAATACGCGGTGCAATAATTCCATTTGGTCAAATATATAGATTTAGAATAAGTAATTTTTAAATAGCTGTATCCAAGACAAGCGTTTCTATCTGGCAAACAACTAAACTGATTTTTGAGAAGCGAATAAAACCTCTTTCATTTTATCTACGTGACCCTGGATGGCTTCCGCTTTTTCATGGTAACTTTTAGCCATCGTGGAAAGTCCTTTACGGGCGTGGTCGTTTTCCATCTTCATAAACAGGTTGCGCCGTTCTTCCATAATCCGCAAAGCTGTCCAGAGTGTCG